>JAVYNU010000001.1:0-343661 GCA_038735125.1 Ignisphaera sp. | reverse complement strand
CTACCTAGCCAGAATGCATATGTATAAAACTGTGTACTATCACAAAACAGTTGTTGGATATGAAACACTGCTTAGAAGAATATATGAGATTATCTACAATAATTATAGTGACACTCTTCTTCCAAAAAATGCAAATGATTTAAAAAGACTCATAGAAAATAATGACATAGCATTGTGGCATGATGACTGGTTGATGGGGGTTTTAATAAAATTGTATAAAGATTCTTTAGTGCCTCGAGAAATCAGAGACCTTATTGGAGCCTTCTTGTTTAGGCGAGGATATAAGATTGTGTTAGAAAAATCGAAGTTTAGTAATGATGTACTTGATCTGGAAAATGATGAGGATGTTAAAGAGCTTAAAAGTATTATAAATGAGTTAGGCAAATACGTTAAACCATATGAAATAGCCATGTTTATTGATGATATTAGAATTGTTGAAGAAGATCCCCATGTTGCTCCAAGGATTATACAAGGCAATAAACAATCTGTGGCGATATCCTATATAGAGAATAGCATAATTCCAAAGCTTCCAAAGAAATACCATGTCAAGCGCTTATATGCTCTATCTAGTAGCTGGGATATAGTAGCAAAAATAATGAGGGATAAGATTATATAATGCTTCGGCTTATTGGCTTAGGCCTATCAATCGATTTCATACCACTAGGCAACTTAAAGAAACTATTGATGTGTGATAAAATAATTGTGGATTCTTATACAAGTGTATGGTTTCCACACATAGGAATTTTAATAAAGCTTTTATTAGATATGAAAAAAGAGGTTGTTGTTGCCAAGAGAGATATGTTAGAAGGTAAGGCTATAGATTCTATTTTAGGAGAGTCTTCAAGAAGAGATGTATGTATAGCTGTAATTGGAGATCCATTAATTGCAACAACTCATCATACTATAGTTGTTGAGGCACTTAAAAAAGGTGTTGAAATTGACGTATCCCCCGCAACATCAATATTCAACACAGCGATTTCAATATCATGTTTACAAGCATATAGATTTGGAAAAATAGCTACTATTGTGAGTAGCAAAAATGGTATAGTATATGAGTATCCACTTATTGTTTTAAAGAATAATCGCAGTCAAAACCTGCATACACTATTCTTATTAGAAGTTGATGTGGAGCAGGGATATTATATGAAGCCCAATGAGGCGGTAAAAACGCTTATAGATATTCAGAAGAGGCAAGGGGAAGATATTTTATCAAATAATGATATTGTAATAGTAATAGCGGATGCGCTAAGCAACAGACAAAGAATAGTAGTGCTAAAAATGGAGGAGGTTATCAAGAAAGAGTTCACTGAAAATACATTATACACACTTATAATACCTGCGAAAAGTCTTCACCCAATTGAAGAAGAGTGTTTAAAAATGCTAAGCAATAAAGAGTTATATAAGCCAGCATTAAACGAAAAAGATCTAAACAATATAACCAAATCACTATTTAAAGAAGCTAATTGTAATTAGTATTAAGATGCATTAACATACACATTGCGATAGTGATGACTTCACTCCATACTGAGTCATGATGATGTCGGCCTGATCTGAATAAAACTGGCTCAAGTCTTATTATATTCCTTTGAATACGTCTAGAGAGTATCATCTATCTCTAGAATCTTACTAGACGATATTTTCGATACACTCATTTAACTAGCAATAAACTCTAAATAAAAAGTTGAATCAGTTTGAAAGAAGCATCAGTCCACACATAATCGATAAATAATTTGAAGGATCAACAATCTCTCATAAGTCACTATGCTATGCAAGCCAATAACTTTTATTTTATTACAATGAGATGTTTATACTCAAAAACATTTAAATACCATAACCAATATCAGTTTAAGGTGAAGCCGCGGTAGCTCAGCTCGGTAGAGCGCCGCCCTGGTAAGGCGGAGGTCCCGGGTTCAAATCCCGGCCGCGGCTTCAAATAACATTAGGTTGGAAAGCTTCTATCTCATTCTAGAAAGACTGTAAACAATGAATTGTTATCTCTAAATAATTACTACGTTGTGTGTTATATTGTTTGAATGGCTCGTTTAAATGTATTTTCATGTAACAGAGTTTTGTGTTTGACCTTAAGATTTTTCAAGGTATTTAGAATATTTTGATTCTATAGTTTTCATGAAATATTGTTGCAAGAAGTTGCTCTAATTCTTTAACCTCCAAAGGTAAAAATCTTGCGTCGTATCTCGATATTCTAATGATATGCTGGACATCTCCATCAGGTGTCCAGACACTGTTAACCCCATGCATTCTTGCTGGTGCTATTATTTGAGCTATTAGGGTTTTTGGATCAGCCTTTCTTATTACTCGTACTTTCATCCCAATTTTTTCACTTAGTGTTTTTCCAAGCTTTACCAACATTGATTGTGGTATTAAATCATCTGCTTCCAATATTGTTATTATCATGGAATTCGTCTCATAACTCTTTACGTATGTAGTGTCTTTGAGGAATTTATAGTTTGGATCCCGTTCTTCTAGCTCAAGCAAATGCTTCATTATCTCTACTTCTCTTTGAGTATAGGTACCGCTGTCTACCAGTCTTCTACATCTAGGGCATAAAACACCACTTTTAACGCATATTGTGTCGAGGGGTATTCTCATCGTTTTACTCACTCAATTAAAATGCTGTAAATGTTTGGTGTTTACTCCTATGTAATGTGCTGGACGTTTAGCTTATAAATTTAAAACATTTTAGAGCTTATATGAAATATCCCTAGACAATTGTAAGAGAGTGTATATAAAATGCCTGTTACAGATCCAGAGCTGATGAAGATTGTTGAAGCAAGGATTTTAAACAAGAAGGTATGTCGAAAGTGCGGTGCTTTGAACCCGCCAACAGCAACTAGATGCAGAAGATGTAGAAGCACTAACCTTAGATTTAAGAGGAAGCAGGTCGCTATGAAGAAGTAGCTTTGGGGATGGCTTACGCAATATACACTAAAGCATATTGCAAAGGCTGTTAAGGAGCTAGCCAAGGAGGGTATAGAAGGGATTATAATTGGAGATACATGTTTAAACATCGAGCTTGGAAACAAATCATTTGAGGGAGACATAGACTTATTCGTAACTTCTATGAGCCCATTAGTAGAAGCAGATAAAATATATGACATAGCTAAAAATAGGGGTTGGAGCACAGGCGTTACAATACTTGGAACACCATCAATAGCTATGCCTGTAAATGATGAAGAAGTGGTTATCGAGCTTTTTGAAAATGTTATGGATTTTTATATACCACAAGAATTGATAGAGCTGTGTCGGCAAGAATATGAGATAGGTGGCGAAAGAGTTTCATGCTTATCAAAAGAGTGTTGGATTGTGCTGAAAGCAAGAAGAGGCTCGAATCAAGATCTTGCTAAGCTATCTCTAGTAGTTGATCTTATCAAAAGAAATGAGATAAAGATCGATAAAAATAAAATGAAGAATGCCATTGAGGTTTTTGAAGATGAAGCGCAACACATATATGAAAGGCTAAGAAATCTAGGCTTCAACATTTAATAGCATATTAACACCAATTTATCAAATATAATGTGTAGTAGGGATTGCTGGGTTATATCGGAATAATGGAGAATCTCATTATGATTTGGCGTTAAATGTTAGGTTACTTGAATTTATACTATCAATTTTTAAGCCTTTAAAAGATTTTGTATAAACGATATAGAGTAATTGCCATGGAATTGCATGTGGTTTACGAAACATGGTCAAAATAGCCTTTGAGGATGTGTATATTCCTGATGTATCAGTTGTTATTGCGAGGAGTTTGTCTAAAATAGTGAAGAGAGGTTTAGTCAAAGGAAGGATTGTTATACCCAAAGAGCTTATAGCATATTTTGAGGCTATGGCCAGAGACGGTAGTGCTATTGGATATATTGGCTTGCAGGAGTTGGCGGAGGTGAGGAATTATGATATGGAGGAGATAGGTATAGTTGTAGAGGTTGTTGAGGGAGGGTTTAGAGAGATAAAGGAACTTAGTATAGATATTGTAAATGGTATTGTAAGGGATTTGGCGAAAAAGCTAGGCGGCAAAGTTATTACCAAGGACTCTTTGCAACAACTGGTTTGTAAAGCGATGGGTATAGATGTGCTGTTTGTTGAAGAGAAAGATGGTGAGGAATTGTGGTTTGAAAAATATATGGATGAAGAAACATTGAGTCTGCATATAAAGGAGGGAGCACCTATCATGGCTAAGAAGGGAAGACCTGGTGACTGGAAACTTATTCCAGTTAATGATTTGTCTGTAACTAAGGCTGAGGCTGAGATGCTTATTGAGGATATAGTTAGGAGGGCTAGGAGTGGAGAGGGTATTATTGAGGCTGAGCGTCAAGGTCTAATGCTGATTCAGTTAAAGGATTATAGAATAGTGATTGTAGCTCCGCCTGTATCATTGACATATGAGATCACAATTACTAAGCCTATTGTAAAGCTGAGGCTGGAGGACTACAACTTGCCTGAGAAGCTTGTTAAGAGGTTAAATGAAAAGGCAGAGGGGATATTAATTGCAGGAGCGCCTGGTATGGGAAAAACAACCTTTGCACAAGCCCTAGCAGAGTACTATGCTAGGATGGGAAAGATTGTGAAAACAATTGAATCTCCGAGAGACATGAGGTTACCGTCAACTGTAGCACAATATTCAAAGCATTATGCTTCTTCGAAAGATCTTCATGATATACTTTTGCTAAGCAGATCAGACTACACGGTTTTCGATGAGATGAGGGATGACGAGGACTTTGCTATATACACAGATCTGCGATTGGCGGGGATAGGTATGATAGGGGTTGTTCATGCAACATCGCCAATAGATGCTATACAGAGATTTATTAGACGTGTTGATATAGGTATGATACCAAGTATAATAGACACTGTAATATTTATAGATAGAGGCAGGGTCTCAAAGGTATACGAACTAGCACTTACAGTGAGGTTACCAACAGGCTTAAGGGAGGCAGATCTTGCAAGACCTGTTGTCGAGGTTAGAGACTTTCTAACAAATGAGCTAGAATACGAGATATATGTGTTTGGAGAGCAAACAGTTGTGGTTCCTGTCAGGAAAATACATGGCGAAATAGTTGCTGAAAGGGCTTTAAATGTTGTGAGAAGGCTTATGCCTTATGCCAATGTTGATATAAGTGGCAAGACAATTACAGTTTCTATACCTAGAACATTTTACAACTCCAACACTTTAAAAATACTGAGAAAAATAAGGAAGAAGTTAGATAAAATGGGTTTTGAAATAGACTTAAAGCTCTCATAAACAAGCGCATAGAGTTATCACCATGTCTGATGCCAGTGTAAAAAGAATTAAGAGTAGTGGAATCAGCGCAGAGCATGAACTAGTCAGGAAGTTGTGGAAAATGGGTTTCGCTGTTATTAGAGGGCCTGCTAGTGGAGCCAAAATAAAGAGGGGGATATACCCAGATCTAGTCGCATTAAAAGATTCCAAGATATTCGTTTTCGAGGTTAAAAGACGAAAGGAATTGAAAACAATTTATATAGAGGCTAAGCAAGTTCTTAAAATCATTGAATTTGCTAGAAGAGCTGGTGGAGAACCCTTACTTGCAATAAAAATAGACTCATTAAAGACATGGAAGGTCATAGAACTAAATAAAATTTTAGCAGGCGAAACTGCATCAAATAAAAATATTAGAATTGGAAAGGAGGTTATAGAAAGCGCTGAAGAACTCTTTACATACCTCTCAAGAAAGTTCTCCATAGGATTGGACAAATTCATAAACCCAAGATCTATGTCTGAGAATAGCTTATAAATCCCACGTAATATAGTGATGATGTTTCAGAAAAGGGGTCTAAATACATGGCTACAGAATGTTGCGTTACGATTGAGGTTCCACCGCCAAAGGTTAAAAGAGTATCATTGGTGGCGTTCAGAGGAATTGAACTTGGATTCAAGATTGGGAGAGGATACAGTCTAGGGGAATTAAAAGAAGCTGGATTAAATTACAAAATAGCTAGACAACTTAATATCCCCATAGATCTAAGAAGAAGAAGCGCTCATAAAGAGAATGTTGAAAATCTTAAGAGGTTTCTAGAACAAGTAAAGGAACTTGTTGATGCAAAGAAGGCTAAGCCGGCAAGAATAGTTATAGCTACAACTGCTCAACAATGATCAATTAATAAAACTGAAAAAGCCAAGAAGCGTAGCTGTTGTGGGGTATGCCATAGAGGGTCAGGGGTATTGAAGAATACTAAAAAGATTAATAAAATAAAGGCAATTAGGTGGGTAAAAGGAGGAGAATTGAAATTATAAAGGGACATCACTAAGTAATTTGATGGTCTTTCACAAATGTTCTTAAGGCTTTTCTCCATATAACCCTTATAGTCATTCTCTTGCTGATGTTATTAGACACTAACAACCTTATTTTTCTTTCTTCATCTGGCTCCATAGATCCTATAATGAATTTTTCTGTGGGTATCCCACCTTTTAATATGATCAGTTCAGTGTGGTCGGTTTTTGAGAACCCTATGTTTTTTATTATTAAATCTACGTTATTTTTATCTAATCTTTGATGTTTTATGTCTAAATCTGGATAAATTATTGAGGAATGTGTTATGCATCTAAACAAATGTCTTGCTGATGTATCATCACATTTTAGCACGACTTTATCAGATGTTCTATATCTATTTAGATTAGCTTCAATTAGATTGAATCCCTCTCTTAATGTAAATGTACTACTGTTATTGTGATCGTTGTTAGCATCTATACGCAGTACTGATCGTTTTTGAGCTATGATACCTATATACATAGTTGATTCTCTATAGTTTTTATTGTTAATAGTGGGTAATACAATTTCATAGTTATTTAATTGAACAACTTCACTTATGCACAAGACATAGACCTCATCATCGTCATATTGATGAAGTGTTATAAGCGATGCAGCATCTATTTTTATTTTATCTTTACCCTCATAGCTTATCTTCAATGTTAGATCCGTTGATGTTAGTATTTTTGAGACTTCATATGCAAATATTGCTTGGTAAGTTCTTTCATCTATTTTTGCATCTATATGTGGCCTAAATTCTCGTGTAAGCGCAATGTTATTCAACGTTACTTTCCATTTTATAATATCATTAACTTTGTCATTGCTTGAAACAGCTATAATTAGATATCCCTTTAATGGTTTGTATTGAGGAAATGTGACCTTGGAAACAACTTGTGTTTCACTTCCTTGGAATGAATAGTCCTCAATCAAATTAGTTATGGCAAAGGTTGCTTTTGGCATCTCTTCCTCTATTTTAATCCTCATAATACACAACCGCTACTATATAGTATTTGAAGATAACATTTTAAATGTTTTAATTCATAATGTCATATCTCTTAATATAGCCCTTAAACTGTTTTGACCAAGGCGCTGTATCTTGCATCACTACATTTCTTCATTTATTTGATACAATGCTATTTATCAATTCACAGAATTTGCATATATTCCTGCTTGGTGATGTCGGTTCTCCGCATTGGGAACATAGGGGTAAATTCACAGCTTTTTCATTGCTTGATTTAACCAAAGGTTCTAAAACACTGTCTATATATCTCAAAAATCTAATTTGAATATCGGGATAGCTTCTTTCCAATTCTTTAACCATTTCCCGAACCCTTGATCTTAGTGTAGGTCTCTGCAAAATGTATGGACATTCCACCTCCTGAAATCTAAAATTCTCTATGTATGCTAGGAATGATGTCTCATATTCATATATTGTTCGAAGTGGTTTAACTCTTTTCACAAGTAATTTACTGTGGGTCACACTTAGAGGGTGTAGCTGTACGAGTCTCATTATATCACCCCTCAATATGTTTATCAAATAAGTCTGAACTTCATCATCTAGGTTATGTCCAGTAGCAACTTTATCTGCACCTAGCATTCTGGCATAGGCATTTAAAATTCTTCTCCTTGCAATACCACAATATGTACAAGCACTTATTTTGGGTTTATCATACCTTTCTAATTGTAGAGAATTGAAATCGTCTACACTATAACCAAGTTCTTTTCTAATACTAGTAATTAAACAATCAACACCAATTTCATTACATATTTTTTTCAAGAAACTAAATACATCAGCTCTGTTATACCCGCGGATGCCTTCTTCAATCATTAAGCCAACAATTTTCGAAGTACTATGGATTTCAGCTAATATCCTTAGCAATACATAACTATCTTTTCCTCCTGAGATCCCTATTAATACAGTATCTTCAGGTAATATCATTTGATATCTGCCTATCTGTTCTAGGACCCTCTGTTTGACATCCTCAATAAAACAGTTTTTGCATAATCTTAATCCTGTGTGTATCTGATAGAATACAGCGTTGTTCTTTTTGCATTTAGAGCAAAGAACATTTATTAATGCGCTTCACCTACCGTACGAAAAGTTGTTTAGTACTGTGAAAAGCTTATATATACTTATGGACTTGTGAATATCTAGGATCAATCCTATTATTGAATTGTATATAATGACTAGGTAATAGATCTAGAATTTCAATCCTTAGTCATTATAACTTCATCAACATTACTTACCATAGTATTCATACTCTCTAACACATTCCTTATCTTCTCAAAATCTAGGTCAATTCCCTCAATAGATATTGTCAGATGAATAGACTCGGAATCCACATCATTGATCTTTATATCAACACTCTTAACACCATTAAGCTTCAATACTTGATTAGCTACTTCAATAATTGTTGTTCCATCAAGTATCTTAAAAGCCTGCATCACAATTTTTACTAAACCCATTTAATGATACCACCTAAAGTAAAAAATTTAAAGACTTTTTAATTGCTGATGAAATTTAGATGATGAGTTATCCCCGTATTGATGAACACAATGATATGAACTTACCCAACTGATTCTGACTTTATATGAGTACATACAACCCTTTCTAATTATTTCTTTTTAATGTATCTTCTGGTTCTAATATCGTCCTCGGAAAATTGCTGTAATTAAGTAGCATGTAGCTTGAGAACTTAGGAATGTCAAAAATAAAGTAATACAACTTTATGATCAGGATAATTACATTAGTGCTTATGTGAACACATAAGAACCTATATTGTCTATGTTTTTTTGCCTGCGATAGAAAAAATTGTATGAGTGCTACAAATGAGTGTGGATGCTCTTAGAATTGCTATTCTAGATGCTTATCATCGCTATGGTCAGAGATTCCTATTGGTTATGAAAGCGGCGATAGCCGTTGCAAGAGAAAATAAGTTGCGTGGCAGTAATATGTTTGGGGATTTTGACTATAAAAGTGTCGTAGAGAAGCTTAACACTATGGGGTTTTCTTATAATCCATCACTTCTTTTAAAGACACTAGAGAGAGACTATAAAATTATCGAAACATCATATAAAACATCGAACCAGCATTGGTATAAATTCAAATACAATGCTGAGATCATAGAATCTATATTAAATGGCATTTCCAAAGGGTCTGAAGAGCTAGACGACCCAGATATAGCTTTAGTAAGAATACAGTTACGAAGTTTGAGACCTAGGTATTGGCTAAATAAATTAAAGACTATGAGTGTCAAAGAGAAATTAACAAAAACTGACATAAAATTGTTTCAGCAGTTTTCATTTAATGTACTACCAAAACTTGTAAAGGTTCTTAAACATGCCGAAGAATATGAAGATGAGCTATTTGCAGAGATCAACATGTTGAAAGAAGTTATCCAGCTTGCACAATTGATTGCAGAAAAAATTGACTATATCGAATTAAGTGATAAAATTGCTATTGATTCTCAAGTTGTTCAACGCATGTAGTAACACAATACCTTTCGACTTCTTCACATAGATCTTCACAGAAATCATCCTCACATTCATCACATTTAACAACTTCTTCACATAAATCATTACATTTTCTAATAGTATCTATCTTCACTTTAGGCACCAGCTTTTCTATCATAGTAAAGCAGTTTGTTTAAAAACTATTGTAGGGATATCATAGTCCATCCACTCAGCAAGTCTTCCAAACAGCCTAACATCATATGATGAAAACATTTCTTTTAGAATCTCTATGCTTTTTCTATTAATCTTATTAAGAATACCGTAATGAAGGTCGATATTTTGACGTTCCAAAACCCTAGCGAAGTCTCGGAGAAGCCCATGTTTTTTAAGCTCAGAATCTATCTTCTCCCCTATTCCTGGTAATAGAGGGTAGCTCTGTGAATAGCTTGTAATAGCGTAAAGCAAATAACTATCTTCATTTAATGGTATTTTAATAACTGTATGGAATCGCGAGGCTTTCGTCGAATGTATGTATACATTCACCTTCTTTTCTCTATCATCATATCTTTCTACATGCTCTTTGATAACATAGGCACGAATAAATAGAGACGTGTACTTCAAAGCTTTTGTAGCATCATCTAAAGCTAAGTACAACTCCTTTTTCTTGGTTAAAATGAAATCTCTTAGCATGTCCAAAGGCCATGTATATACAATATTTTTATATTTCACAACAAGACCAATTGAGAGTGTGATTATCTTTGAGTCAAGATATATCTTTCTTATGTTACTTATGACTCTTTTAATTATATTATGAGATAATCCCAAATTCTTCATCACACAATCGATAATATTTTTCGTAAAACAGGCTTTCTTCATGTTGAATAGCTCGTAAAACCACAAGCGTTGGGCCTCGAAGCTCTCAAAACCAAGCATTTTATTAACTATATCCCCCATTTTTATTATATTTAATTGTATAGGATAGCAAGAAAATTCACATCCAATAAATAAATTCTTGAGCTCATAATCTAATAACGTAGGGATCTTCGGAAATTTATATAAGGTGCCAACAGAAGCGAGGCTCCCTCCAAGAGCACCTGGATCAATCATTATAGCGTTGTATCCAAGGTCGTAAGCATCTTTGTACGCCTTCAATGCTGCAATACCAGAGCCTATTATCGCAACATCTGTTTCTATCATTAAATTGCAACCTACATGTTACTGTAACTTCCTCAAGAACCTTATTATTGGATTCTGGTTATAATTTCTTTTTATTTTGCAAAAAGGTTCATTTGCGTAGAAGATGCTATATTTTCTATTTATCAAAATAATTTAGCTTAACCTCTTCTATTCGCTTAGACTTGAGAGTGATTCGTAATAAAACTTTGGAAAATACATTAATCTATTAGGGCCGCATTAATGAAATCTTCTCTGAGTATGGCTGTTGGTAACAAAGTTTCAAAGTTTGCACGATGATTAGATGTAGCAAGCTTGATTACTTCTTGTATGATTTCATTGATGGATGGAAGATAACCAGAGAATACCTTTTTATTTCCGATGAAGATTATAGGGAGGGAGTTTATAGAAGCCTTTAGTGGATCCAACCATAGATTAATAGGATTCAGAACCAACCTTATTTTGTATCTATGGTACAGGATTTTACTAGCCTTTTTAAGATTATCCAATGCTTGATTGCTAGTATCGTCAAGACCCATTAATATTGTAGCCTCTAAAACCATGTTATTCATAGCTATTACACTATCGCATTTTTCTCACTCTAATCATTGAGCTACGAGAGCTACAGAAAAGCTGTGATACAAATAAAACAAAGGAATACACATACACCCCTAAAATACTTAACTTGCAAAGAGCTGAACTTCAATCAGTCCGGTAAACATTAATATATTTAATATTTATTATAGTTATTTAATACCTAACGATGATATATGGAAAATGTCTAAAACTTTAATCATCTGGTTGTGGAGCTATGTGGTTCATATATAGGAAAAGTCCATTAGGTATTGTAGCCAAGGAGAGCATGAAGGTTATTCTAGGGGTTTACTCTAGCATAGACAAGGCTAGAGAAGTTGCAGATAGTCTGGGCAATTTTTTGCAACCAAATCTAAGTATTGTTGAGCTGAAAATGGAGAATATTAACAGACTTGCGTCATTGGATCCAGATATGGTGGATGTGATTAAGCAACAAAAATGCTTGGAAAGAGAGTGTTACATCTTGATAGGAACATGGTCCACCGAGTAGAGAGTTTTAGGAGATGCGTTTATAAGTCTTGTTAGACATAGTCATTTATGAGGTGTTTGTTGTGCCCGGATCTGATGAGCCTAGAAGGAGAAGAAGGGGGATCTTTGATTTATTTGACGAGCTTTTTAGCGAGCTAGAAGAGGAATTAGAGGAATTGGAAAGAGCATTTAGAATAGGCTTCACACCTCTAGAGAGAGAGGAGTTTGGTAAGCCAATAATATATGGTTTCAGAATTGAGGTCGGACCTGATGGCATTCCTAAGATCTATGAGTTTGGCAATGTTAAAAGAAGTGGAAGAGGTAGGCCAAGGGTTATTGTCAGTGAAGAGCTAGAGCCACTAGTTGACATATATGAGGAGGATGACAAGATCAGAATAGTTCTAGAGATGCCTGGTGTTGATGAGAACAAGATTAAGGTTGAAGCGTTGGACGAGCGCCATATAGTTGTTGAAGGCTCTAACCATGAAAGAAGGTATAAGAAGGAAATAGAGCTGCCAGTAGAGGTGGATGTTGATTCCGCAGAGGCTGTCTACAAGAATGGTGTTCTAGAAATACGATTGAAGAAGAAGAAAGAGAGTAAGAAAGGTAAGCTTATCAAGGTTGTAAAAGAGTAAAGAGATTTAGCATTTACTATAGTTTTTTCTATAACTACTTACTATACCAACACTATAGTCACTTTTTATAATGATCTTTATATTCTTATCAATGTTTCCGTTAAGCAAGGATTTTAGTGATGATAATGTCTCAACGAGTTTACTATTACCTTCAATGTTTTGTATACTTTCCATCCACTCCACAATATACGATATTATCGCATCCACGGTTACTATGCTTCCCAAACGCAATTGAGACAAATCAACTTTTACATTAACATCAGGAATTTCTATCATAATGTTATCAGATATATATACAGTTGTTCTTAGATCCTGTGGATCTGATATTTCAATTGCAATACATTTATCAGAAAAAGACATTGTTATAGGTAATACGGTTGAATATCTAAATCCACATTTGTCACATTTCATTGTCACAATAGCAAGCGTTTCATTGTAAGGAGCATTATACAAATGTAAATAGATCACTGCTGTAGAGTTGCATACAGGACACTTCTCAGAGCCTAGCAAAAAAGATTTAATTGTACTGGTATTGTTTTCCGAAGCCATGAAAATTTCAGCCCGTATTCCATATAAGGGCTTCAGCTGGTTTTAAATTGTGGTCATATAATGGGAAAGTAAAAGTATCTGTGAAACTATGATTAAAAATATCATTGGCACCCATCTTGTATTTGTTCATTATTTTTGCAGCACACTCTTTCTCAGATTTTTCATAATTTCTTCAGAGCTCGCCATAATGGTATGGAGAGATCGAAGTTATTTTAAGCATTATATGGGTTCACAATGGTTGAATGCTTCAACAGTGATTTGAATTATTGGCAATTTTAGTTAAATTTTTATAGGCTTCTAGTAGCCTTAGAGTTTTGATGCTTGGTTTGATGGTTGTTGCCTTATGAGAGTAAATATAATGGTTGTACTCTATAAATTTTGGAACCGCTATTCAAAAATTGTTACCGCCATTGCCATAGTAATCATAGCCTTTTTTGCATTTTGGCTCCGAATGCAACAATATTTCAATGTCATAGGTTCTGGTATAGCCTCTGTTTATCCAGAGGCCAAACTGGATGAACTAGACACGTTCTTTAATTACTGGGTGGTGTCTTATCTTGATAAACATGGGCTATTATCATGGCCAAGCCTTACAAACAGCAATCCAGTTACATGCATATTTTGGTACCCATCTTGCAGAAACCTATTTGCATCTGATTTGCAGGGCCATATAATAACTATTTACGTGCTTTACGAGACTTTCAAATCTTTTGGTATTTCATTGTATGACTTAATGGCTGTTCTAACGCCAATTATGGGGGCTCTCGCATCCATTTTTATTGCATTATCTGTTAATGAAGCAACAGGTAGTAAGATTGGCTCTATCGTAGCTGCACTGATCTATGCAATGTTCTTTGTGAGTAGGGAGGTGGCGGGTTTCACGGTTAAATATTCGTTTGGTTTATTCACAGCTCCCCTGGCAATATGGTTGCATTTGAGGGCTTTGAAGACATCGAAACTATTGGATTTTGCCCTTGCTGGTGTGGCACTAGCATATGCAGCAAGTGTGTGGACTGGAGTAGGTCTTACAGCAATCCCTGTATATGCTTCAATGATTCTATTACCATTTGTCAAAGACCTCTCCTCAAAGATCACATTCAAGCAATATGCAATAGGTTTTGCTGTGGAGTCGACAATACCATTTATTGCAATGTATCTAATGCCATCCTATCATGGTGGAAGGTTTATACTTGCACTAGCCTATTACATAGCCTTAGCAATCTTTGTCTTCGCCTGGGTTCTACACATAATATTTAAGAGAAGGAAGGCTGTGAAGATCTATGCAATAATCTTTGCAGTTGCAATAATTTCGGCAATAACCCTTATAGTATTATTTGATGTTGTTCCTGGTCTGTTTGATCAGTTTACAAAGATTTTGCCAATTGCTGGGAAGATTGCACTTGGATTAGGAATTAGACCCCCAGGTGTGGCAATGACTGTTGCAGAGTACCAGCCACTATATGAAATGGGATCCCTACCTCAATATATGATTCTAACACTATTATTGGTACTATTCATACTCTTACCTATATCTATCTATAACATTGCTAAATCAAAAACCATATATATATTGGTCATGCTGATATGGGGTGTACTATCTTGGTATGCAACATACAACCTTAGCTATTTCGTTGATTACATGAAGGTTGTGGCAGCTACGTGTGTAGGGCTATCAGTTGGTGCCATGCTTCAGTATCTAAAGCCTGAGATTAGAGTTGTTGGTCGTTTAACAAAAATTAGGATAACATTTACACAAGTAGTTGGAATTATACTTGCCATTATAGTGGTTCTAGCATCGATACCTGTAGCTTATGCAGATAGCAAACTTTATTATTCCTCCTATACAATGATCTCAAGAGCTGAAGGCTTTATATTACCCACGACCGTATGGCTAGATACACTAAAGTTTATAAGGGTCAATACATCGCCCAATGCATTAATATTGAGTTGGTGGGACTATGGATACTGGATATCAGTCATAGGTAACAGGTCTACTGTAGCTGATGGAGCAACCATAAACTCGACTAGAATCCATGTCTTAGCAGAATTCTTTGCAATGCCGTATGACAAAGCCTTGCAGTATCTAAACCAGTTTGGTGTATGTAGAAAAAGCGATGTTTATGTGTTGATCTTTAGCCCTCTCGACATATACGTTAATTACACTTCAAAGAGGGTCTACATAGGCTTGAATTCTCCACCACAGTTTGGCTTCGGTGACATGGCGAAATTCATTAGCGCAATAATATATCTAGCAACATATAAATCACCTATGAGTATGCCCCTTAGTATAATTGCAAGTTATCCTGCTTCAGCATCGTCGGTCGGAGGGTATAATGAGCTAGCATCAAATGAGTGGATTGTTGCAAAGAGGATAAATGTTAATGGAAATGAATATACCATAGAATATGGACTCAACTGGAATTCAACAACTGTTCTCAACGCTACAATGCCGAGACTTTATGCGTGGGCTGCTCTCCAAGTATTTTCAAAGCTGTATCCATCATATAGCATAGAGATTGTTCCATGGGTTCTTGGAAACGAGTTGGTGGGAACAAGTTTTGTACCTGTTATAGACCCAGCTATAGAGTCAAGGTATTTTGATTCATATGGACTCTATGCAACAATCGAAAAGGTGAATCAGTCATTGTATAGCATAGCTTATACAGGCATTTCACAGCCTATTAAATTATTTGTGGCTTCAAATGGAGGTGCTGAAGCATATAGAGTAGTCTTTATAGCATTGCTTAAACTTAGTGATAATATTCACAGCAATATATGTATGCAGCATTGATAATAATCAAACGATATAACTTCATAGAAATGAGAAAAGAGCTGAAAGTTAATTTACAAGCTTTGCAATCTATCCATTGTATTTTATTTAATTATACTAACCTATAGACCTTTGGTTAATTTATTTTAAGTAGACCTAAGCAGAATTAAAGGTGACTTATTAAAAATTTGAAATAAATTTATTCTTCTTCTATTTCTTCCTCTTCCTCTCCTTCAACTTCGGTATATAGTTTGCCTATAGCTCCCTCTCTAGCATGTGTCTTCATGTGATATATTAAATCTTCTATGGAAAAGAAATACAAAGAGTTCTCGGGCACAATATTTGAGTATTCTGTATAGCTTGGGCACACCCTACTAATGTCTATGCATAAAGGGCAAAGAAACATTGATGAGACGATGTCATAGCACGTCTCAACTTCAATTCCCTCCGAAAGCTTTATTCTTCTTCTTATCCATTTTGGTTCCCAACTATAGCTCATAACACAATCACTACTAGGTGGTTATTGGTGCGGGGGGTGGGATTTGAACCCACGCAGGCCTACGCCATCGGGTCCTCAGCCCGACCCCTTTGACCTGGCTCGGGCACCCCCGCACCAATGACGATAGCCAACAATATTATTTTGTGTACAGACATTAAAAATATTTTTCTTTATTATTCTTTATAATGCAATTGAATTATGTGAACAAAGCCTTTATAATGCTATCAGTCTCTTTAACATTCTTTACAGATATCACAAACACTATTGGTCTTCCTGTAGGTGGGTTTTCGCTACATCTGACCTTTCCAAAATCGTCTACAAATGCAAAGCGGCATTTTGTTGCAGGAGGTGGAGACGATATTATGAAAACCTGTTCATCGCCTGCACTTATGATTGTAAAGCAGTTTTTGTCTGTACACATAAGTGATGATGTCATACTTACAGCAGTCATTCTAGAATGTAGCATTAGTATCATATCTTCAAATGATTCAAGTTCTATTGTTGATATTCTTGCCAATATCTTTACACCAGTACAATTTTTACAATAGAATTTTATTTAGAACATTTATTAATTTTATTAGACATAACAGTTTAGAAATGCTTCTCATGAACGTGGATAATCTCTCCAAGTACAATCCTATCACTGATTAACCTTTGTATTTTGACTGTGACTCTGTGTCCTACTAAAGCTCCACTTCCTCTTACTATTATTACAGGTCCATGTCTTATGGGATATGCAATAAGAAAGCCTGCTTTTTTTGGATGTTTAAGAGCTACAATGGCCTTGACGACTCTGCCAACAATTTTTTCGTTTTGCTCCTTGTTAAACTCCCTAACCTTGTTGTACAAAAGTTTTTTCACAAGATCATTTATAGCTGGTTCAGGTTTTGGTGCTAGTTCAAATGCTGTATAGGGTAATGGCGAGAATCTATACAATACTATTCTTTCCACATCAATATTCCTTAGAATGTCAATTGCTTTAATTGTTTTAAGAACATCTTCATCTTTTTCAAATGGAAGGCCATGCATTATGTAGACGTAGGGTCTAAGGCCACTTTTCTTCAGTTTCTCAATGGCCTTGATGCTTTCTAGACATGTTGATGGTCTTCCAACTTTTTTTAGAAGATCATCACTACAACTCTCCAATCCTATATAGATCGGAGTATCCTTCAAGTATCTCCCTAAAATGTTTGAAACATCATCATTCACTAGACATGGTTTAACATTTTCAATCATCACAATAGACTTCTCCTCTGCTACAGCTCTAATCTTAGATAATCTACTTAAGAGCTCCTCTATTTTGTGTACATTTGGTGGTGGGTTGCAAGGATCAGTCAATGGCTCGTCTACAAGCTCGTCTCTCCCAAAATCGAGAAAATCAGGAGCGCTTAACACTATTCTACTCACACCTATTTTTGCTAATCTTTCAATTTCCTCAACAATGGTAAACAAATCACGTGATCGTGCAGGTCCATGGATTACTGGCACACTGCAATATCCACAACCTGGGGGGATGTTTACAGGGCAATTTATTCTAGAACTCAATGAACCTCTATAGCACATATCGCATCTGATGCAATATCTGCCATCAAATGTTTGTATAGGTCTTCTAAAATTACTACAACCCCTCACAACCTCAACGTATATTCTCGATGCCCAGAAAAATGGGAAATTTTTAAGATCGTCTATCTCAGGTATCACATTCAATAATTTTTTGGGGGTCCATTCACCTATGCCACCATCTATAGTCTCCTTATTCACCTTTACAGCCAATCCCTTTATTGTTGTCTTCGATTTTGATAAATCGTAGTATGCCTCAGTAAAACTCTTATACTTGGAGAAAAGCTTTTGCAACGTGATCTCCGACTCTCCCTTGAGCGCAAGTGAAAAGTCTAGAGAGGTTAGTATTGATTGGCTTAAGGTACCAGGACCCCCCAAGATAATGATGCCGTTGCTGGTTTCTCTCCATACATCAATAAGCTTTTTAACAGCTTTGAAATCGCTCACCATAAATGATATTGCTATGGCATCGAAATTCTCCAGAATCTCTTTGTTATCTAGAATGGTTTCATAGGCGTACAAACTTGCCTTAAGACCATGCATTTTAAGAATTGAAGTTATTAGTCGGGGGCCAACACCTATTACATCAAGTGTTGAAACTCTTCTACCTTCTCGTCTAGCATTAGCATCAACTACGATCACGCTCTCCATGTCATCTTTACCTTAGCATCCGCACGATCTTTAGAAGGGCAGCAGTAGCTTCTGCTATGGCATTAGGCGAAAAAGATTCATTCATTTCGCTAATTCTTGAAACATGCCCCATAGAAATATCCTCTTTACTAAATGGAGTTTCTCCTGCTTGGACAATTATAGCTACAGCCTCAGATTCTGTGGCTATAATTTGCTCTATATCTGGAGCTTCTCTATGGCTTTGAATTATGAATATCAGTTTATCAAGAGACAGAATATCTCTTAATTCCCTTAGCTGCGATAATATGAAAAGGGACTTTCCATACTTATAGGCTAGTTTAAATACTTCTGGAAGGCCACTTTGTGCAGCCAAACCTGTTGGTCTAACAACTACAAAACCTGTTACGAAATTAAAGGAATACGCGACTTTTGCTAAATCGACTAGTCTATAGGGGCTTGATGGTGCATAAGCAACTAAGTACAATTTTTGCATAGGCTAATCACGTAAACTACATTAATATTTTTTCCATTAAAAATTTTGCTATGGCGTATGATAGTGGTGGTGGCACGGATTCTCCAACTTGATTAAATTGCTGATCTCTTCCTCCAAAAAATACATGATCATCAGGATATCCCATGAGTCTGGCCTGCTCACGGACTGTTAAAAGCCTATTCTCGAATGGGTGTATAAATCTTGATGATCCTAACACCGTTGGTGCAACTTCGTATGGATTCAGTTTAATGAGATTTGGAAGAAGTTTTGAGGAGCCATAATAATAATACGCTGCTTTACCATGTTTCACTCTTGATATTCTCTTCAATTTCTTCTCTGAGACTGGCACAAATTCGTGATTTGGAATAGTTGACTCCTGAGGCGAAGGAAGATTTTTTAAAGCTTCAGCAACTACAACAACTTTATTTGTTGGCCTGGGATTTATTGGCACGTTTGATATGAACACTCTTTTTCTTTTGCTCGGGTTACCAAATTTCTCAGCATTTAAAACATTAAAGTATATCTGGTTATATCCAATAGACTTGAATTCGTTTATTAAACTCTTTTTTATGGGCTCCTCTAGAATTGCAGGAACGTTTTCCATGATAAATATTCGAGGCTTTAGTTCTCCGATAATGCGAATAAACTCTAATGTTAGTTTACCCATGGGATCCTTGTAAAGTCTGTCAATAGGGTTAATCTCTCTTTTTGGATTAGCTCCTGTAAAAGGTTCGCAAGGCGGACTCCCAATAACAACATCATAGTTATGACCAGTGTAGTAAATTATATCGGAGCCTGTAACATCCTTTATATCTTCTACTAGTACAATAGTATTTGAGAAGTTTGTTTTGAATGTTTTTCCACATGATGGATCATTATCAATAGCAAGAGCTATATTAAAACCAGCTTCTTTAAAGCCTCTTGAAAAGCCTCCTGCTCCACAGAATAAATCTATGACAGTAGGTTTCATTATTTTAATCAGCCAGTGCTACTATCATATTTTTTGAGTTTCTCAATAATACCGTTTAAGTACGATACTATCGATTTGTTATCGAATTCTATTAGATCTGAGCCACACTGTATACATTGAAAGTTATTTTCAAACGCTTCTTCAAACGTATATACCGATTGATCATTTGGACATATGTAGAATGTGTTACTCATTTCAAAGTTTAATCTTTCTTGCAAAACCCTAATAACTTCTTTAAGTCTTCTTACAAAAGAGGTTCTAAGCATTGAGTGGTTCGAGTACCACCTATAGTTATACCAATGGCTTTCACCGCGTTGACTACGAATATATGCAACAAATCCGTCCTGGCTCATCTCATATAATAGTCTTCTTACATCATTAATTCTAATGCTTGTTTCTTGTGCGAGTTCTTCAATTGTTTTTCCATTGGGGGAGTTCAAGAGTATTTCTAGAATTTTTCTGCCATTTGCTCCATACATCTGTTCCACAATTTTAAGCATGTCACTATCGTTCAAATGGTTTCACCATCTTACCTCTCGCACTAGGCACAATATAGTATTTTGCGTCGGGGAAACATAAGCTCATTTCGCGTCCTTGCCACAATCTGTCTAGGAATATTGCTAGCGCAGAAACTTCAGAGTGGGGCTGGTTACCTATAGCAATATTGTAATCGGCCAACTCATAAAATATTCTATCTACTTTCTCAGCACCAATGATTACCAGTATCTTTTCGCATTTTTCCATAACATCTTTAATCACAGTATCCACAGGAAGTCCATACATAGTCAGGTGCACAACACATGATTTCTCCATTTTGAATTGTTTTATAATCTCAAATGGATTAACACCATCTATAACCTTAAAGTAGGATCCACCCCATCGACTAATAACCTTGGTAATAGACTGCCTGATGGTTTCATCAGTGGTATCAGCAAGGTATAACCCTCTAGCACCAAAGGCTCTAGCAACAAGTGCAACGTGTGTTGTAACTCTATGGTCTCTATGCGGTCTATGGCCAAGTCTTAATACATATACGTGTTTTTCAAGGCTTTCAGCTGATATGCAGCTTGACATATAGACTCCTTTAATGCATCAATATTTAGATTCTTTAAAGCGGATATAGGCACTATTTTCAGGACATTCACGTTTTTGCTAAGAAGGTACTCACTCACAGAATTAGCTATATCACTAATATCTCTTTTGTTTTCCGAATTCGAATTTAATAGATCGATCTTATTTAGTGCAACAATAATTGGCTTTCCCTCAAAACCTATGTTTTGGAGGATGCTAAGGGCTGTATCAATCTCATTATATATGAGATGAGGATCTTTACTGGCATCTATGACAAATAGTAGAATGTCAGCTGCTTTTATTTCTTCAAGAACAACCTTGAAAGCTTCAATGATTTCTATGGGCAGTTTTTTTATAAATCCAATTGTATCTACGAGGACTATTTTTCTGATTTCATCACTACAAATATTTAATGCATATGTTTTTGGTGTTAACGTTGTAAACATTTCATCTCCTGTAGGTTTGTTTAAATTGGTCAAAGCATTGAAGAGGGATGTTTTGCCAGCATTAGTATAGCCAATTAATGCTATGTGTATCCAACCAGAGCGTCTTCTTCTTTCTCTTTCATTTCTTTTCTTGCTTCTTATTTCAATTAATTCTTTTCTTATCCTAGCTAATCTCCTTCTTATATGTTCATATTGGATGTCTATAGCATATCTACCTCCCCCTAAGAAGCCAGGTAACTCACCCATTTTGCTTCTTCTTATCCATTCTCTAACTAGTGGTAGTTCGTGACTCAGTCTAGCCATTTCGATCTGAAGCAATGCTTCTTTTGAGCCAGCATGCATCTGAAATATTCTGAGCAGTAACATTACTTGATCTATTACATCAACGTTTAATTCTTTCATTAAACAAGTTACTTGCCTAGGTTTTAGACGATCATAAATACAAACCCTTTTTACATTATTATTCTCTATTTCATATTTTAGCTTTAGGATCTTACCATATGAGAGATAGCAGCTGGTATCTGTTTTTGAGATTTTGACAACGCTTTTTGGTTCAAAACCAGCTTCTCTAACGATAGCTGTAATTTCATCTAAGTATTGTATATCATCCTTTTTAATGATCAAGATTGTGGCTTCTCTCACTGATTTAATTATCAATCCCCATAATCATTCTCTTATATTTACAATCTCTCCCAGTGTAACCTCCTTCGATACACCTTTGCTTTCCTTAATCTCCTCTTCAACAACTGGCACAAGAAGTCTTATGTTCAAGATTTCCTCAAGTCTTTTTGCTAAGTCGAACGATGGTCGAAGTTTTCCACTTTCTATCCTTTTAATGATATTCTCGCCAACTTTCGCCTTGACTGCTAGAACACTTTGGCTCCACCCTAGTGATTCACGAGCTCTTCTGATTCTCTCAGCAAAATCTTCAACAAGTTCGTAACGTTCATATGCAATGGTATTTCTCTTCTTAGATTCCTTCACAGCTTTAGAGTTTTGCAAACTCCTTAATTGTGTTGTACCTCGGGTTTGAGAAACAGGCACAGGTTCTTTGGCTGGGTTTTGATCTGTTTTTCTCTTACTTAGCTTATTAAAGCAATTATTGCATACAGTAAGAATTACATTATCCACTAAGACCTTGTGACCCTCCCCACCAGTTATTGGGCTTCCACATAGCTCGCAATAAACCACACTTTTTTGGTTTTTCAGTCTAAACTCACCTTCTATATAAATTATTTAGGAAAAATGTTTTTAGCTTTAGATCAACTTATTATTAATATTTAGTAGATGCTGTAGAGGCGAAACAATTAATGGAGTATGAAAATGCTGTTGATAAATTCAAGGACGAGGTTGAAATAAATATAGATTTATTGGATCCTTCTGCAATAAGGGAACTATTACTAAAGTATAAGGAGGAAATAGAGTATTACAAGTCTCAGTTAGAGAAGCTTACAGCACCACCACTTGTGGAGGCTACATTAATAGATGTTTTACCAGATGGAAGAGCTATTGTGAGGAGCTCCTCAGGTCCTATTCTAATAGTTAATATTCTAGAGTCTGTTGATAGATCGAAGTTGAGACCCGGTGCTTCTGTAGCATTGAATCAAAGAGGCTCAGCTATCGTAGAAGTTCTGCCAAAGGTTGAAGATCCTACTGTGAGGGTATTCGAAATTATTGAAAAACCAAACGTCACGTATACTGATATTGGGGGTTTAGAGGAGCAAATCGCAGAGTTGAGAGAGGTTGTAGAACTTCCTCTAAAGAATCCTCTAATATTTAAGGCAATGGGCATTGAACCCCCGAAAGGCGTCTTACTTCATGGGCCCCCCGGCTGTGGAAAAACGTTGCTAGCGAAAGCTGTTGCTCATGAGAGTAATGCAACATTTATTCGTATTATAGCCTCAGAACTTGCTCAAAAGTTCATTGGCGAAGGTGCTAGACTTGTTAAAGAAATCTTTACATTGGCGAGGAGAAAAGCGCCATCGATAATACTAATAGATGAAATTGATGCCATAGCAGCCAAAAGACTCGATGTTGGGACAAGTGGGGAACGAGAGATACATAGAACTTTAACTCAACTGCTAGCAGAAATAGATGGATTTGATCCTCTAGATAATGTTAAGATCATTGCAACAACAAATAGAATAGATATATTAGATCCGGCAATTCTACGACCTGGAAGATTTGATAAAATAATTGAGATACCATTACCAGATACCAAAGGCCGTTATGAAATATTCAAGATTCATACAAGGAAAATGCCACTAGCCATTGATGTAGATTTAGTTGAATTAGCCAAGCTTACAGAAGGCGCTACAGGGGCAGAAATAAAAGCTATATGTACTGAGGCAGCTCTTCGTGCTATAAGAGAGGACAGGATCATTGTAGAGAGGAAAGACTTTCTCTATGCGATAAATAAGGTTTTGAAGAAGAGGTTTAGGCCGTATGCAGCTTCTTCCCAATTAACAGTACAGTCACTGAGAGATAGCGATATAACAGAGTACCACTTATAAACTAAGCTATGTCAAAATGTGGATAGATAATGATTAACACCATTAACATACCTCAGTACTGTAGAAAGCCTGGAATAAGTGAAGTTAATTTATTGACTTATCTAATAGTATACTTCTATGGAAGTGCAGCAAGAAAAGTTGTTGAAGATATTGATCATTGTGAACTAGCTTTTTGCTACTCTAGAAAAACAGGCAGATTAAGGTCAATACTATATAAAAATGAGTTGTTTGCATCTATTAGAGCATCTGATTTTAGGCTAATACCTCACATCCCCCTAGCAACTTTATTATACAAATCATTGCCATTTCCAAGACATCGGGTTGTTATAGTTAATGAAATTGTGCCAGATGTTCTTGAGTCTCACACTGTTTTTTCAAAGCATGTTATATATGGTGATGAAAGTATAAAACCCTTTGATGAGGTTTTGATAGTAGATGAAGAAGATAATTTAGTTGGATTAGGAAGAGCTATAATTAGCTATGAAGCAATGATAACTAGTCTAAGAGGACCTGCAGTTCAAGTACGTGAGAAGGTGAAAATTGGTGGAAATGAGAAGAAGATATAAATTAAATGTCCTTGTAGATGTGAATACCATAATAAGGGATAGGATGGCATTAGTTACGGGATTTCAAGGTTTTGGAGCGGTTGGCTACTTAACAACAAGGTATTTAGTGTCAAAATTGGAAATGACCCTAATTGGCTACATAGAACCTCCATATACGCCAGATTTTACGTCTGTAGAGGAATATGGTTTAAGCATGCCTCACGAAATTTTCTTTAAAGATCTTGGAAATTTAGGAATTGTTGTATTACTTAATAGAGTAAACCCAGACAGAAGGCATTTAACGTCATTTGTTAGCGCGTTTGAAACACTAATAGAAAAATTGAAAATAAATGAGGTATATCTTGTAGGAGGCTTAGACATACGTTTTCGCGAGGGGGACGAGGAGATTAGATGGCTAAAGACTAAGGCATGCAATACAAAGTTGGATAAACCATATTTTGTAAAAGGAGCATATATAGTGGGTCCAGTAGCAGCCTTGCTGCTCATGCTAGAAAATAGGAATGTGCCAGCTATTGCTATATTCCCGTATACCGAACCTGAAAGCGTTGACCATAGAGCAGCAGCTGTAGCTGTCAAAGCCTTGAACTCTTTACTAGGCCTATCAGTTGATGTTCAAGAACTTATAAAATATGCTGAAAAAATTGAGGAGCTGGAGAAAAATGTACAAGAGATGCTGTCAGGAATGGAAAAAAGAGAAAGCGTTATGCACACATAGGATTATTAACATGTAAAAACAATTTTCTTAACTTCAACTCTTATGTTAGAATTTTTAATAATTCTAGCAATTCTCTCATACAGCTTCTCTTGCCAACCTTCTTTACATGTGATAATCCATGTCTCTTTCACATTACTTGATTTCACCAAGATCTCAAAGATTAGATATGCTAAATCAGAAATTACAATACCTGTTGGAATTGATCCTAACTCAAAATGCGAATATGGATAGACAGAATGTAGCTCTATAGGTATAACCCCTATAATTGGATAGTACAGGTATAGCTTTAGGGTTTGAGGATCTGCATTCATTTCTTTCGAAACATGGGTCAGCAGGTTTTCTATTTTACTATCTTCTGTAAGTGAATATGGTAGAAAAACCAAAATATTTTCTTTACCCTCATTTTTCATTAGAATGGATCTCCTCCTCGAATTTATTATCTTTGGGTTATAGATAGAGTATTCAGATAAGATGAAGACAGCACGAGCATTAGGTCTTGACCGAGGAGAATGCCTATAGATATACTCTAGATATTTTAACATTGCTATAAAAATTCTCTTGGCTGCTGGATGGCTATTTGCCTTGTATTCGAGATATTCCCATAGCCTATTCTCCTTAATGGCCTGTTTTACCTCGTTAATTTCTTCTCTAATCACGTATAAATTGTGTAGAGACAGAAGTCTTATTCTTTCTCTTTTTGGAAGCTCCAATAAATCTTTCGGTGAATATTTTGAGCATATTGGGCATTGACATACGCTATAGTCAATGTTTTTCAATTTATATGTTCCCCTCCGTGTAATATATCTATCATCTTTAGCGTAAAGTATGTAGCTTGCAGAATCGAATAGATCTACACCAAGAGCGACAGCAAAGGGTATTATTAGCGGGTGTCCAGCACCAAACAAATGAAGTGGGGTAGCGAACGGTATTTCAGATCTAACAGTATATATCATTTCCGCTATTTTATCAAACATGTACTGCTCTAGTAACGTTGTTGGACTACCTAATGCAAATATGCTGAACCCATCATAAAATACATCTACAGACTTTTTAGCGTGTTCGTGGAGTATATCTAGGTGTACACCACCCTGAATCGGCAATGTCCACAATGTTTCCCTACATAGAGGATCAGAAATAATGTTAATTGCTTCTTGAGCTCTCTTCAAAGTTTCATTCGCACTATTAAAAGCCTCATCTCTGCTTGCATCAAACCTAGTTGGGATATCGAGAATCACCCCTATATCACTTTTAATAGCACATTGGTACTCAATAATTTCTCTATTACCTACCTCAATATTGCCATATCTGAGAATTTGATATGCTCCCGAATCTGTCATCACAATGCCATCGAAATTCAAGTGCTTATGAACATCAATTGGCGAAGGAGAAAACTTTTTTAACAGATAAGCATTTGTGATTATGCCGCGAAACCCAATTTCCATTAACTCAGACGGTTTGACATATTGTTCTTGAAGGGAAGGGTCAACTACTGGGAATAGATAAGGGGTTTCAATGACCCCAGATCTAGTCTTCAATCTTCCTATTCTTCCAGCAAGATCCTGTTCTCTAATTTCAAAACAATTTTGTTCAGCCCTTCTTTCTACTCTCTATATATTCGTTATAGATTTCATAGATTTTTTGTGCTAGACTACCAGAACCCTCAACACCTGACTCGCTAACCTTTATTCTATCATAAATTATGATAGAATTTGTATCTGATAAAACCTTTACAACATCAGGTCGCAGCCCAAGACGCGAGATAATTATTGAAGCAAACTCCTCAGCATTAAACATGGGCTGTTCTTGAATAATTATTTCCGAGATTCTTGATCCATTGACTATAACCCTATAGTATTTTCCACCATCACTACTTTCAGCATTACCTAATACAATGTGAAGAGAATTCTGATCAAATGAAACAAGTTTGCCTATGTAGGTCTTTCCATCAACAAGTCTGACCATAATCTTTTTATCTATGGCCTTAGAGAGCTCTCCAATAATGCTTCTACTGCTGTAGCTCAATAACTATCACCACTAGTCTATGTGCATTATATTAAAATATGAAAATAAAAGCTTTAATATTTGCAATCTAAAGACATTCTCTTAAAGAAACATCAGCTTTTAATTACAAAATATAAACTTAGGCTTATTAACAAGTAACTTATTATAGTGATTTGAATAGGTAATGTATTATGAGCCTAGCATTAACATGCAACATAGAAAGTGTTACTGACTCTCGTATACCAGAGATTAAAATAATGGAAATGCTATGCGACAATAACATTAGAATTAAAATGGATATACACAGAAGATTAAACCTGTTTAAGCCTAGCGAAAAAGTCACTTTTACCATTTCAAAGAATCTTCCACAATACAATGAAGGCAAAGATTTTGTGGCCCACGGCTATATAGTTGCGAAGAGAAATGAAAATGGAAATACAGTCATGTATATAAGTCTTTGGGGATTTTTAGTGCTAATCACATTCTCTGATAAAGAGGTGGCAAAAAGCTTCAATGTTATGGACAAAGTCTATATAAAAATATCTCATTAGGTTTTATAAATTGAAGTTAGGAACAATATTTGCAATCTAAAGCTCGATAGACTTCTATATACCTGCCAAAGTCTGACAAGAACCGTAGCCACATGCATTGTACAGAGATTTTTCCTAAGCGAAGTATGTAGCTTGGGTTATAGATTTAGCGAGATCTATAGGTAATAGATGAAAGGTATTTTTGAAAAACACCTTATTTATGTGTTTATATAATTTGGGGGCTTTTATTGGATGTGGAACTGAGTCGTAAAAATCTTGTGATTTACTTTGAAAAATATGATAAGGAGGTACTACGCATAGGACTCTATCCTAACACAAATATCTATGGTCTTGTTGTAACATTAAAATTTGTTAACAGGGGTGAGGTTGTCGAACAAGGGCATGTAAAAAGCACTGGAATTAAACTGCTGGAATCGCTGGTTAATAGAGTTATAGAGTATGATAAGCGATATATATTGTTAAGCTGTTTGGATTCGGCTAAGGTTTCTACCCATGTACTGATATTATCTAGCGAAAAAGAGGATGTTGGCAGAGAAGCTGAGGTAATGTGCTCCATAGTCGAAAATTTATCTAACAACAGTATATATTGTAGTATTGAAAATCCTAGTAATGCAATAAAGATTTTGAAGGAATGCATAGATGGGCATTTGCATGAAAATCCATTCAAATGGCTATTAAACACCTTCCTAAAGAAATTTAGCTCAAATAACATGGAAAACGATCTTCCACTTGAACATCCACTATCTTTTGAATGGGGCTATCCTAGTATAGAGCCTAGTAAATATGAATACCTGTCAAAGATATTTGAAGATGGTATAATAAAACTTGGCCTAGTCTATTCAACAAATATAGTAGCAAAATTGAAAACAGATCATATAGCAAAACATATAATAATTGTTGGGGCAACTGGAAGCGGAAAATCAACAACAGCATCAATTATTGCGCGTGAAGCTGCTAGGAACGGCTATCTAGTCTTTGTTATTGATTGGCACGGCGAATACTCCTCACTACTAAATAATTTCACAGGTATTGAATATTCTAATCCAGTTGAAGGAACAATACCCACGTTTCTCAATTTGAGGAGCATCATGGAATATGAACCTTTAGCATTTATAGAGATACTCGAAAATGCTCTCGAATTAACACCACCACAAGTTCACATACTGGAAGAGGCTATGAAGACTCTATTGAATAGAAAATCGATGAACATGTATGATATTGATTTGCTGGTAGACATTATACAAAACACTTCAGTTTCAGCTAGATGGGTTGCTGAATCTAGGGAGGCTCTAATTAGAAAACTAAAGGTTTTATCAAGCGACTATCTAAATATAAAGTGGAGGAACCTAAAGGAGGTAGGCATCGGAAAAGGTAAAATAACCATATTTGATTTATCGCAAATACCTAGTACTAGGGTAAAGAAAATCTTAGCATCGATATCAATAAAAACAGCATCGCTAAAAGCTCAATACAATGAGATTGAAAAACCATTGCTAATGATAGTTGACGAGGCTCATAACATATTTACTAAAGACAATCCTATATCGAATCTCATTGCTGAGGTTAGAAAATGGGAAATGGGATTTGTTGTTGTTACACAATCACCATCATTATTATCATCAGTTGTGTTAAGAAACACAAACACGAGGATAATTCATACAATGAAATCTTCAATGGACATAAAAGTTTTATTGGGTTTGTCTATTCTAAAAAAAGAATACAAAAAGATAATCCCTTCACTACAACCCGGTGAAGCGCTTGTTTTAGTACCTGAGCTTCCAGAACCTATTTTGGTAAAAATCGGTTTGTTATCTGATTAGTTTACTTCTCCTCTTCTTTCTTCTCTCCTTCTCCCTTCTTCTCCTCTTCTTTTCTCCTAGCAGCGGCTATAACATCATCTATTCTGAGTATTAGTGTAGCAGCTTCTGTACCAGCTTTTAGAGCTGATATTTTTACGAGCAGAGGTTCAATAACACCTAGCGACCTAGCATCAACGAGCTTTCCTGTGAAGACATCAACACCTATCCACTTGCCATCAGCTTTCATGTGCTCGGCTCTCAACCTCATTAACATGTCAACAGGGTCTAGACCAGCGTTTGTTATAAGAGTCTCTACTACGCCTTCCAATGCTCTTGCAAACGCCTCTACAGCTAGACCCTCCTTACCACCTACCTTATTGGCATAGTCTCTGACATATTTAGCTAATTCTATTTCAAATGCGCCTGCTCCATAAACCACCTTTGGAACTCTATATACATCTGCAACTGCGCTTAAAGCATCTCTAACGCTTCTCTCTGCCTCGTCAACCAATCTTTCTAGGCCTGCTCTAAGAACTATTGAAACTGCTCTTGGGTTCTTACAGTTTTCAACAAATACCATTTTGTCTTCGCCAACCTTTCTCTCTTCTACAACAGCACATACTCCAAGATCCTTTTCTGTCAAGTCCTCGATATTGCTTACAATTCTTCCGCCAGTTGCCCTCTCCAGTTTCTCCATGTCACTTCTCTTAACCCTTCTAACAGCCATAATACCCTTCTTAGCCAGATAATGCTGAGCAACATCATCAATACCCTTCTGACAAATAACAACATTAGCACCAACAGCAGAAATCTTCTCAACCATATCTCTTAGAATATTCTCTTTTTCTTCTAAGAATTTCCTCATTTGCAGTGGATCGCTAATTCTTATTTCCGCATCAATTTCTGGTTTTTCTATCTCTAGTGGTGCATCAAGCAAAGCAATCTTAGCATTCTCAACCCTCCTAGGCATAGCAGGGTGGACAACCTCCTTATCCAAAACAACACCATAAACAAGCATACTGTCTATTAGTCCAGCACCTTTCTTCTTTATTATTTGAATATTGTCTAAATCAACATACCATCTATCTGCTCTCTTTTCAGCAACTTGCTTAACAGCTTTTACAACAAGATCTGCGATATGCTCTCTAGCACCGTGTACTGCTTTGCTAGTCAATGCAGATAGTGCTACTTTTCTTAGAATCTCGTCAGCATCAGCAGATTCTACGTTGACGGACTCGGCAATGTTTTGTGCGATTTGTATGGCATAGTCCAAGGCCCTTTTGTAGCCAGACACTATTGTGGTTGGATGCAATCCCTTGTCTAGTAACTCCTCAGCCCTTCTCAATAACTCTCCTGCGAATATCACGGCCGTTTTAGTACCATCACCAGCTTCTTCATCTTGTCCCTTAGCTATTTGGACAAGCATTTTAGCTGCAGGGTGTTGAACATCCATTTTGTCTAGTATTGTTGCTCCATCATTTGTTATGGTTACATCACCTAGTGCATCTACAAGCATCTTATCCATGCCCTTAGGTCCATAGGTTGTCTTTAGCATTTCAGATATTGTTAGAGCAGCCATCATGTTAGCTCTTAGAGCATCTTTTCCAGCACTACGCGAAGTTCCTTCCTTTAATATAATGACTGGTATTCCAGTAGGTTCGTATACAGGTTGGGCTGTCGCCATGAATCACACCTCTATGAGAGCTATGGTTAGTGTATAAAAGAGGTTCTATATAAGCTTTTATGCTGTCATCTCACAGATCTGAAGCCAAGAAAACATCAAAGTCTGGAAACCATGAGTTTCATGAATACTAAGACTTAAAAGATTGTGTAAAATCTGTTATCACTAGCCAGAAGAAAGTCTCAAAGGTATCCTTAATGGGAAAGGTTAGAATCAGCGTAATTAAGAGAACAGCTCGTAAACTACTTCAACAGTACAGCAACGAATTTGGAGAGGATTTCCAACACAATAAAGAGGTAGTAAAGAAATTGGTTAACACCTCTTCTAAAAAGCTTAGGAACCAAATTGCAGGCTATATAACACACCTGATAAAGGTGGAAAAACGCAGGCAAGAACAAGCCCAAGAATCTCCTTCATAAAAGTAATTGTAAAGTGTCTTTAAGGGTGAATTCGAGATAACAAAATTAGTTTTTGTTGGCCATATAAAGAATATGGTGGGGGCTTCAACAGTAGAATTTAAACTCAATGATAAAGTGGAATTGAGGAAATTCTTTCAATTAGTATTAGATGCGTATCCTAATTTAAATAGACTTTTAAATCCTGAAGGACATGTTAATGAAGGAGAGTTTCTTGTTCTGATTAATGGAATTGATATTAGAGTCTTTGGTGATCCATATAAAGATGTTGAAGTTGAGGACTCTGATGAAATTGTTTTCATTCCCATAACCCATGGGGGGTAGGTGCTGCAACAAATTGTACTTTGCGATACTGCATGAGAATCCGTGTGACGGCTTATGTGAAATATTGAAGAAATACTTTGATGAGAAAAGTTTCGAATGTATCTCAATTAAAAATTGTTGCTTCCCCATAGAAAGTATTATAATAGCGTTTGCAAAGGCTATGAAGGCGTTTGAGCACGAAGAGAATATTGCAAAAAGACAGGATATAGAGACTCTTATCAGACTTGTGGGGAATAGGCAAATAAAAACAGTGATAAAGCTGTTAAATGAAAATTTATGTAAAAACCAAGCCCACTACGTAACGCTAGTACATGTAAATGTTAAAACATTGGAGAGCACAGTTATAATGAAAATGAGAGAAGATGTGTTGCGCAAAATTGAGGCATTAGGATGCATTGCTGCTCACCCTATTGTTGCGGAGAATGCAAAGAATGAAACTCTTACCGAGAAATGCTGTTCTATAACAAGTTATCTGTTTAACTACTGGAGTAATAACAATATCTGCAACGAGTTAATGTTGCTAGGAGTTTCCGGCACTTCAGATGTTTTTATATTATAGGTTTGAATTGATGCGGTTGAGACAAATGTTAGAGAAATGCTTTTATATACTCACTATCCTATGAATGCTTGAGGTGTTTGCGTCATGATGTTCGAAGAGGAATGGGAAGAAGAAGAGGAAGAATGGTGGGAAGAAGAGGAAGAGTGGGAAGAGGAAGAGTGGTAGTAGATTAGAATAGTTAAAAACGTAAGTGCATAAAACAATGAAATTTAACAAAATAATTGTATTTTTTAAAAAGGTGAAATACAGTGAAGAGAATTGCTACAATAGATTATGAATTGTGTCAGCCAAATAAGTGTGGTATTCCCTGTATACGCTTTTGCCCTATCAATAAAACGAGGCCATATAAAGCAATTGAGCTTAGTCCCGAAAAACAAGGAAAGCCTATAATATATGAGGACAAGTGCATAGCTTGCGGGATTTGTGTTAGGAAATGTCCATTCAAAGCTATACACATAGTTAATCTACCAACTGAAATAGAGGAAAGAATAGTTCATAGATATGGCACAAACGCGTTTAGTTTATACGGTCTACCACTACCTGTAGAGAATGAAATTGTAGGTGTGTTAGGACCTAATGGCGCTGGTAAAACAACCGCAATGAGAATTTTATCTGGTTTTCTAATCCCGAATTTTGGAATATTAAATGGAGAGCCTTCGAAGGACCGTGTTTTAGAGAAGTTCAAGGGTACGCAATTCTATGACTATTTCAGCAAGTTGTATGGTGGAAAGATCAAGGTGGTGCACAAGGTTCAGTATGTCGAGGCTATCCAGTCCTATGTGAGGCACGGTACAGTATATGAATTGTTGCGAAAATTCGATGAAAGAGGAATATTAAAGGATGTTGTAGATCATCTAAGGCTAGGAAATATGTTATCAAAAGAAGTGAAAACGCTTAGCGGTGGTGAGTTACAGAAATTTGCGGTTGCAATAGCTCTTGAGAGGGATGCTAATGCGTATATATTTGATGAACCAACGGCTTTTCTAGATATTAGGGAGCGAATAAATCTGCTTAGGGCTTTAACAGAGTTAAAACCAAAGGGCTCCTACATCTTTGTTGTCGATCATGATATTATGTTCTTAGATTATGTTGCAGATCTCATAGTGATTGTGTATGGAATTCCTGCTGTTTTTGGATATTTCTCAAAGACTTATCCTGCAAAGGCTGGCATAGATTATTATTTAAAGGGTTTTCTCCCGGCTGAGAACATGAGGATTAGAGATGAGCAAATAACGTTTAGACTACATGACACAAGAGAGGATATTTCAATAATTGATGAAAGCGATATAATCTTCTGGAGCCACTTATACAAAAAACTAGGAAGTTTCGAGCTTTCTGTCGAAGAGGGCAAAGTTAAGAAAGGAGAGGTTATAGGGATAATAGGCCCTAATGCAATAGGAAAAACAACTTTCATTAGAATCTTAGCCGGCGAATTGGAGCCTGACAAAGGTTACGTCACATCACCAGCTCTTAAGATCAGCTACAAGCCCCAATACCTTAGCAGAAAGGAAAGCAATTGTGTAATAGTTGAGGAGTGTCTGAAAGAGATTAATAAAAATGCACTTGAAGAAGGCAACTGGCTATATATCGAGGTGATTAAAAGAATTGGTGTGGATAGAATACTGAAGAAAGAGATTGAGAGCTTAAGTGGTGGTGAGTTACAGAAATTCTACATAGCAAGAACACTGATAAGTGAAGCTGATGTTTATTTACTAGACGAACCCTCCTCGCATATAGATGTTGAGGATCAGCTATCAGTTGCAAGGGCAATTAAAAGAGTTGCAAGGATTAGAAAGGCGCCGGTGTTTGTAATAGACCACAATATTCTTTTGATAGACTACGCCGTTGATAGATTGATGGTTTTTACAGGGGAGCCTGGGGTCAGAGGCTCGGGTATGGCACCATCGGCTGTTTCAAGAGCTTTTAACACATTCTTAAAGGAAGTTGGTATAACTGTTAGAAGGGATCCGGAAACAGGTAGACCCAGAATTAATAAGCCTGGTAGTTACCTAGATAGAGAGCAGAAAGCTCTTGGGCAATATTTCTACACAACATAATTTTATGGTGCAATGCGGTTATTTTAATTATCACATAGTTCACTGTTTTCACTCAAATATAAAAAACATGTTAAACAAGTTTATATTTGAGTAAAACCATATTTATCTGGAACCATGAGTTATGGTGGGCATAAGTTGAGTGAAAAACAGAAAACAACGATATCGGTAATAAAGGCAGATATAGGATCGTTGGCAGGCCACCACGTGGTTCACCCTGATACAATGGCGGCAGCTGCAAAGGTTCTTGCCGAGGCAAAGAGCAAAGGCATATTAATTGATTACTACGTAACTCATGTAGGCGACGACCTAGAGTTGATAATGTCTCATAGAAAAGGTGTTGACGCTTCCGAGATCCATGAAACAGCATGGAACGCTTTTAAAGAAGCGGCAAAAGTGGCTAAAGAACTTGGGCTATATGCTGCAGGCCAAGACCTGTTAACAGATGCTTTCTCAGGCAATGTAAGAGGTTTGGGTCCTGCTGCAGCTGAGATGGAGTTTGTTGAGAGGCCTGCAGAACCCATAGTTATCTTCATGGCTGACAAGACAGAGCCAGGTGCATTCAACCTACCACTATTCAGAATATTTGCAGATCCATTTACAACAGCAGGTCTTGTAATAGATCCGAAACTTCATGATGGCTTCAAATTTGAAGTATACGATGTTATGGCTGGGAAATACGTTATAATGAATTCTCCTGAAGAAATGTATGATTTACTAGCATTGATAGGCACCCCAGGGAGATTTGTTGTTAGAAGAGTCTATAGAAAATCAGATAATGAGATTGCAGCTGTTGTAGCTGTTGAGAGACTAAACCTGATTGCCGGACAATATGTAGGAAAAGATGATCCAGTTGCGATTGTAAGAGCCCAGTCAGGCTTCCCAGCAGTTGGCGAGGTTCTAGAGCCTTTCGCATTCCCACACCTAGTAGCTGGGTGGATGAGAGGAAGTCACTTCGGGCCGCTAATGCCAGTATCCCAAAGAAATGCTAGGTGCACAAGATTCGATGGACCACCAAGAGTAGTTGCACTAGGATTCCAGGTTAAGAACGGTCGTCTGATAGGCCCAGCCGATCTATTCGACGATCCTGCATTCGATGAGGCGAGGAGAACGGCACAAGTAATAGCAGATTATATGAGAAGACACGGACCATTCATGCCACACAGGCTAGGGCCAGAAGAAATGGAGTACACAACACTACCTGCTGTTCTGCAGAAGCTCCAGAACAGATTTGTAGAGTCGAAACTATACGAAGTCAAAGGACCAAAGGTCAAGACCGAGCTGCTCCACGAATAAAAACATAATAATGAATTACTTTTTTAATCTACCCCAATCGCTTTGGGTTCGCAATCAAATGGTGGAAACGCTTTGAGAACACCTGTACTAGCAATTAATTTTAAGGCATACAATACAGCTTTTGGCCAAAAGGCATTGGAGATTGCTAAAGCTGCAGAGAAAGCTGCAAAGGAATATGGTGTAGAGGTTATAGTTATTCCACCAGCCACAGAGCTTAGAAGAATTGCTTCAGAGGTTTCAATACCAGTCTTTGCGCAGCATGCAGATCCATACGAATTTGGTGCTTATACTGGGTGGTTGCCTGTAGCGGCTCTAAAAGAAATGAATGTTAAGGGCGTTCTCATCAATCACAGCGAGCATAGAATTAGACTAGACGAGATTGTGGCCATCGTTGAGGCTGCAAGGAAACATGGTCTTGAAACTCTTGTCTGTGCTGACACACCAATTGCAGCGGCTGCTGTTGCAGCAATAAAGCCTGTGGCGTTAGCTGTTGAGCCGCCAGAATTGATAGGGACAGGAATAGCTGTTTCGAAGGCAAAGCCAGAGGTTATAACAAACACTGTGCAGAGGGTTCGCGAAGTAAACAAGGATGTTATTATCCTTACTGGTGCAGGTATATCAACTGCAGAGGATGTTGAAGCTGCGATTAAACTTGGAACAGCAGGCGTATTGGTAGCCTCTGCAATAATGAAGGCTCCAAATCCTGAAAAAGTAATAAATGATATGGTTGCGGCTGCCGCAAAAACTTTTAAAAAATAACTTTTTCTAAATATTGTTATGGGGTTACCGACGTCTTATTTAGCTAGAATCAGCTCAGATATATCTAAACTGATAGAGGATATTAGAGAGTCTGTTGTAACAATAATAACTGAGATACCGCATCTCTTTACCTTGTTTGGTTATAGACCATTCACAGGCTTTGGGTCAGGATTTGCCATAGAGCCTGGATACATTATTACAAATGCGCATGTTGTTAGAAATGCTTCAAGCGTTAATGTGCTATACCATGATGGGTCATCAGAAGAGGCCACAGTATTAGCAGTGGACCCCCAAAGAGACCTAGCATTGCTAAGAGTGCATAGAAGTGTTAAACCAATTGAACTGGGGGACTCAGATACTGTTAAGGTTGGCGAGCTTGTACTAGCAATAGGTTCTCCACTTGGCCTCCCAGGGCCATCAGTAACTCTGGGGGTTGTTAGTGCTACTGGAAGAACAATTGTTGGCGAGGACATAATACTAGAGGATCTTATACAAACTGATGCAGCAATAAATCCTGGCAACAGTGGAGGGCCTTTGATAAATGTTGAGGGACAAGCTATAGGTGTGACAACAGCTATAATACCATATGCCCAGGGAATAGGATTCGCAATCCCCATAAACTCTGTAAGGAGGTTTCTAGAGATGCTTAGAAGGTTTGGAAGGCCTGTCAGAGTTTGGATAGGAGTCTATGTAGCGCCACTAAATCCGACAACAGCATCGGTTCTATCACTACCAGTTCCAGAAGGTGTTGTGGTTGTACGTGTAGTCCCCGGGTCACCTGCTTATAGAGCAAGAATAAGAGAAGGTGATGTAATAGTGAAAGCAAATGGGAAAAATGTAAAGAGTGTAAAGGATCTTAGGGTTGCGATAGAAGAGAGTATCGGCAAAGGCTATGTAGAATTGGAGTTGTATAGAGGAAGATCAGCAATCAAGTTGGAGGTGCCCATCATGATTGAAGAACTTTGAATAATGTATTAACTAGCTTTCCATCAATGTTACGGTGGATGTGTTTTCTAGAATAAAATTTATTGGTGAAAGCTTTTTATTAAAGATATGAAAAATCGTATCAATACATTTTATGTGCCAAAAGTCAATATTAAAATTTAATTAATGTAAGGGTGGGGAACAATATGGGCTCATATTTCATTCTTATCAAGGGCTTCATAAGAGGGTTTGGATTAAAGGGGCTTCTATATGAAAAAATGCGTATAAAAAAGTTGCATGGCTTTATAGAGGATATAGATTCAGATGAGATCCTTGTATGCGTTGAGAATGCTGATCGTATGGATATCAATGAAATTATTGATGAAATAAAAAATGAAATGCCATATGTTATTATAAATAGTATTGATGTTTTTTCCATTGATTCGTGTAGCCCTCGGCATGAAGATATTGATATTATTGAAAAAGACTATGAATGACAAAGTTATTTAATCACGTCTATAAGTCGAGTCAAATAATTTGTTACATATTGTTCGCCCAAATCTAGATTTGCTTTGTTGTCGTTCATAGATATTGTTGTTGAGGGGCGGTCTTGATATATTATTCCAGTGCTAAGAGGCAATATAGTGGGTATAGTGAAGGGGGTCAAATTGCCTAGGATCAAACCTATAAATGATGCTATCACATTTTCGCATATTTCTTTAAAGAGTTTGGAAGATAGTATTAAGGCGGTTATTCATTCTATACTAGAGTCTATAGTAATAGTCATGGTTGGCAAAGATGCTTGTATTAATGGCCAGGCGAATTACGACTTTGATGGATCAGTAGCAACAGGCTTCTATGTGGATAGGGATATCATTTTATCAGCTTATCATGTTATTAAGAAATTTGGCAATAGAGATAATCTATGCATACTAACATTTGATGGCGATTTTTCGAAGGCTTCTATAGTTGCAGATGATGAAGATAATGACATTGTCTTCTTGGCTGTAGAAAAAAATGGTAGGCCACTAAATGTAAGAGATTCGATAGCGGATATAGGCTCCATTGTCTTATCAACAGGGTTTGCTTATGGGCTTCTCAGACATTTTATAACATATGGCTTTGTTAGTGGATTGGATGTTAAGGCATCAGTTGATGGCACTGAAATTGAGGGGCTAATGCTGTTGAATATGCCTATACTTCCTGGAATGAGTGGCGCACCTATAGTTGATATCTATGGAAAAGTTGCTGGCATGGTGATCTCAAGATCTATTCTATTCAACGAGCTTTCTTTAGCGACACCTTCTACGAGAATTTTAAGAGATCTGCTTATGTTCAAGAAATTTGGTAAGGTAGTTACCGTTAAACTTGGGCTAAAACTTTTGCAGTCAACTAGCTTGCTAAAGAATCTTAAAGCTGAGAATGGGGTAATAGTAGTTGATATCCTAAACAAAAAGCTAGTGGATATATGTCAAGTGAATATTGGCGATATTTTGATAGAGGCCAATAATGTAAAGATCAATTCTATAGAAGATCTTCGCAATATAGTGGCATCAGCTGTGATAAACAATTCAGCTATTTATCTACAATTCAAGTCTCCGAATAATGGATTCATAAAACAGTGTGTAATAGATGTCAACATGCTAATCACCTAATCTGCTCTGCAAATAATGCCAATTGCTATTGGATTGTAGAAGCATTTCCCTGATTAGGTAACCTCCTTTATAAGAGGTTTACCGCCACGCTCTCTCTCAATTTCTGATCTGCTTTTTACCTCCTTAACATCAAATATTATCTCTGTTTCTTGTGGAACTGAAATGGTCTTCTCCTCGTAGACGTATTTCCCTTCTCCAAGATCTTTATAGACATAAATAGCATATTTTCCTTCTGGTATCTCAACCTCTGCGAAACCATTTTCATCTGTTTTCGTCGATGCTACTACCCGCCCCTCTGACTCTATACTGATAGTGGCGCTATCAAGGTTTTTGCTATTGAACAAGGTCTTAATTCTTAGCTTATAATACTTCAATTCTTTCACACATAGTTGCAAACCCTTTGAATTAAAGAAGTTGTTTGTTTTTTGAGCAAGTTCTTCAATCATTTTCTTGCTTCCAGAATCAATATTCTTATCGAATAGAATTGTTTTATAGACTTTGGAAAAAGAATCGCAAAAATCAGCGTACTTATCATTCTCAAAACGTGTAGTTAGAGAAATTAGCTTATCCCTCAAACTCTCTAGATACTTAAACACATCGGGGCTAAATTTAACAACATATATATTGAAAACTTTTGTTAGAAATTCATGTATCTCATCTGTTAGACCTTTCTTTATTTCTGTCTCAGCCTTTTTATATGTTCTCCAATCCTCTAACGCCATATTGCTAACCCTCAGCTTAATCGATACTGTAGTCAAAAGTCAAAATAGTATTAGACTCATAAAAAACTTTTCTGCTATCAAAAGCAGTATTTATAGCAATAGTATTTGCTGATTCGATGCATAGACGATATTGGTATTATTCGAAACAGCCTTTAATTAGATTGATTAAAGCTTATAATTTCTATCTTATCGTTTTTGAGTGAGTAATAAGTTGTATCAGCATTGGCATAGTCTTGAAATGTAATATTCAATGGAATGGTCAAACCATGTTGAGGTGTTATCATCCATGGGCTCAACCATCTCAATCTTAATTGTGAGTGCATCGCCAAGAAAATATGGAAATGCTAGGCTAGTGGCTGAAGCTGCGAGGAGAATAGCTATAGAAATTGAAAGTGTTGATGCTATTAAAATCGATGTTTATGACTATGATATTAAGCCTTGCAAGGGCTGTGTCTCAGATGATGTCATGCTATGCAAACTACCATGTGTATACGAAGATGATATGAAAAAACTCTATAGTGTGGTTGAGCAAGTCGATGGAATGATATTTGTGACCCCAGTATACTGGTACAATGTACCAGGACCACTGAAGAACTTCATCGACAGGCTAACAGTTTTCGAAAATGCTATATTCATCGAAGGCAGAAGCAGGTTAGAGGGGAAAGTAGCTGGGTTTATAGCTGTAGGCAATGACACAGGCGCCTTAGCTGTGATACAAAATTTAATGACGATTCTAAATAGTATGGGTGTTGCAATCCCGCCATGGGCTCTGGCATACCACGAATCTGAAGAAGATCCAATAGAAAACAAAAGCTTCCTACTTGATGTAGCTAACGTTATCAGGGGTGTGGTACTACTAATTAAGGCATTGAAAGGTCTTGAAAAACCAGTATATTGGTATAGGATTGACCAAGAATACCAAAGAAAGGTCATCGAAACCTTCACCAATGTAGCAAACGAATTCAAAAAACAAAAACAAACCACAAACACTTAAAAATCCAATCATTTTATTATTAACAAAAGGCGGCGGTCGTCTAGCCTGGTCTAGGACGCCGGCCTTCCAAGCCGGAGATCCCGGGTTCAAATCCCGGCCGCCGCATTCTTCTCTTCTGCGTTTAGCCTATATGGGGAAATTCTTGGCAGAACCAAGCTTTTCAGGCCTATAGTAGGGATCATTGACGGGTATATCGTTAGAGACTGATCATAGAAATATTGTGCTTTAAAGTTTTCAAGGTCTCTTCCTGAAGCCTATGGGAGATTAGCTACATAAGGTTTTAACACAATATTATTATTAATGCTAGATGAGTTGCATCCTTGGCCACATAATAGAAAACTATTAGTGCTATTTCAGCGACAACTAAGCTGGTAATCCACGGCTCTGGTATTGGAAATAGAAGGTTCTTCTCCTTGCTGAAGAATCATAATATTTAATTGATTCTATGCAAACCATGGGAATGCTGGCACCAACCATTTCTTTACCTACCATTACTTTCTACCACTTTATAACTAGTCATAGCCCATGCAATAGCAGAGCCTCCAAAGCCATATGGCTTAGCTGGTGCAATGGGGTCAACGCAGCCACCTTTTAGTGGTTATATCAACTGTATAGATATGTATGTTGGCTTCATCAGCTGCAAACAAGAGGAATATCACCTAAATTTTTCAGCTGAGAAAACCCGGCATATTGGTGTTTTAGAACATTCATGCTACCTATCTTGAACACTGTATGGTAGAGATCGCTTGAATTCGATTACATCTATTCTATTCTGAAACAATTTGTGTTTTTATGTTTCTAATTTGCTATTACAATTAAGGCTCAGTATAACTGAGTATAACTAGGTATCAAAAACAAGACAAAAATCTTATATAGTGTACGCAGGTCTCTTTAGCTAAGAGGGCAACAGGTTTGATATCAGGCATATTTTATGCCATTACCTCTTTAGTGGTTTTTGTTGTTGCTTTATTTTATTTGCCAATACTAATTAGATGTGTCAAAGGCTCTGGATGTAGATCTAAAATCAATTTTGTTAAGCCTTTTGAGGGTGGGCTTATAATTCCGGAGCACTTCTATAGGTATGTAACGAGTATTGTAGTGGTTTTGCCTTTGCTTTTATCCATTGAATGTATTGTAACGATATTTCTGTTTACAGGGTTTTCTCATTATGCTCTGTTTTCATTCTTGCTAGGTTTTGTAATCTATGTTTTGCTTGCTATACTATCAATTGAAGGTGTGTGACTATGGCAGATGGGCAAAGAAGTGAACATGAGTCATTTGATAGAAGGCTTGTTAGGAAGAGTCCATGGATTTTCCATTTTAATAGTGGGGGCTGTAACGGATGTGATATAGAGTTTGTTGCAGCGTTAACACCGTTATATGATGTTGAGCGTTTGGGGGCTAAGCTAGTTGCCTCTCCCAAGCACGCAGATGTTCTTGTTGTCACAGGTCCGGTAACACTACAGGTAGCGAAATCCCTAAAACTCATATATGATCAGATGCCAGAGCCGAAGTATGTTATCGCTATTGGAACTTGTGCATGCAGTGGGGGCATATTTTCTGGTGGATACACAGTTTTGGGCGGTGTTGAAAAGGTTATCCCAGTCACCATTTGTGTACCTGGGTGCCCTCCAAATCCAAAAGAGATTTTCAGGGCTTTGGAGGCTATATACAAAGGGGAGATAAAGGTAGCTGGTGGTGGTTGTGGGGAGGAGCAGAATAGAGGATAAGGCATATACAGAGCCCCACAGCATTGTAGAGGTTGCCAGCAAGACGCTGTCGAGTTATCCACATCTAATCTCAGTAACTGCTGTGCATGATGAAAAAGAGAAGAGCATAGAGCTTATATACACCTTCAGCGATTTCAGAGGTGCATTAAAAAATATTTCAACTAGAATACCCGAGGACAAGAAGACTCTACCATCCATAGCCTCAGTGGCTCCAGCAGCCTCCATATATGAACAGGAGGTTTCTGAACTCTTCGGCGTGACATTTGATGGAAACCCATTCACTGGGAAAAGAGTTTTGCTACCAGATTGCTTCCCCAATAATGCACATCCGTTGCTTAGGAATGTGAAACAAGAAGATTTGGAGAAGGTTGTAGCAGGTTGCATGTTGGGAGAGCCACAGATTTATGTTACTGGCTCATCTAGGTATAGTGCTGAGTCGGTTATCCTCTTACCTTTTGGCCCATACCACCCAGCATTAAAAGAGCCTGAGAGATTTATTCTTGTACTGGAAGGGGAGACAATCGTTGATGTAATTCCGAAGATAGGTCATGTGCACAGGGGTATAGAGAAAATTGCTGAGGGTAGGACCTTTCTGCAGGATCTATTCCTAGTTGAAAGAATTTGCGGTATTTGCAGCTTTATACACTCATGGATATTTACATTAGCTGTTGAAGAGCTTCTGAATGTTAAGCCAAGTAAAAAAGCTGAGTATCTAAGAACCGTAATAGCAGAGCTTGAGAGGATTCACAGTCATGTGTTGTGGATAGGTCTCTTAGGCTATTGGACTGGATTTGAAAGCATGTTCATGTGGATCTGGAGGTTAAGAGAAAAGATAATGTCGCTACTCGACCTTTTGACAGGTAATAGGGTCCACAAATCATTTATAGCGTTTGGTGGTGTGAGAAAGGATGTATCTGATGAAAAACTGAATACAGTTGCAAAGACTATAGCGGAATTTGAGAAAGATTATAAGAAGCTCATAGATGAGATAATGTCGTATGAGCCACTGGTAGAAAGGATCAAAGGTATTGGAATGTATAATGCTGAGCATGCCATTAGACTGGGAGCTGTTGGGCCAATAATAAGAGCTACTGGAGTCCCCTATGACATGAGGAAGGTTGAACCTTATGGAGTCTATGACGAGATAGATTTTAATGTGGTTACAGGTAAGGGTGGCGATGTATTCAATGTGACTATGGTGAGAATTAAAGAGGTGCTAGAGTCTATTAACATAATAAGGCAGTGCATCGAGAAAATGCCTAGGAATGAGAATCCAGTTCCAAAAACTCTTGTCAGTGGGGTAGTTAAAGAAGGAGAGGTGGTGGCTAGGACGGAGGCACCAAGGGGAGAACTATTTTATTACGTTAAGGCGGCAAACTCTAGAAATCCTCACAGAGTTAAGATAAGGACACCTACGCTAGCAAATATTCTTCTAGCAGCTGATATATTGAAGGGCTATACGTTATCAGATGTGCCAGTAATCATAACATCTATTGACCCATGCTTTAGCTGCATGGACAGGGTTCTCGTCGTTGATAAGAATCGCAATAATGTATTTTTTGTCGATTTTAACAAGTTGAGAAAGGAAAGTAGAAGAGCTAGGTGAGTAAAAACGTTTGTAGTGGTTCTTACGCTAATCTTTTTAATTGTGTTCATAGTTTTGGCCCTAATTTTCGAATGGATTGAAAGAAAACTTATTGCCAGAATCCAGTGGCGTGTAGGCCCGTTGTTAACAGGGTTTAAAGGCATTTTACAGCCATTTTATGATTTTGCAAAATTGCTTCTAAAAGAGGAGACCGAGATTGAAGGTATGAATATTTATCTAGCCGACTTTTCTATTATTCTCTATGTGCTGAGCTCAGTAGTTGGTCTATTCTTTATACCTTTATTTGTTTCGCCATCTCCTTACAGCTTCAATGAGGATTTCATCATAGTGCCACTAACCTTTGCATTGTCGGCGGTAGCACAAACTCTAATGGGATTATCTATCCAAACATCATTTACAGTTGTCGGTACAGGAAGGCTTGTTACACAGTATGCAATGTATGAATCGCTTCTGTTAATAACCCTGGCTCTACCGTTTATGCAATGCAACACACTATCAATGTCTGACGTAGTTAAAGCACAGTCTCGGTACCCAACACTATTAGTGCAGCCCCTAGGCTTTGTTGTAGCGCTGATAGCGCTTCTTGCAAAGCTAGAGAAACCGCCATTTGATCTACCTCATGCGAAGCAGGAGATAGCTGCTGGCTGGATGACCGAATACTGTTGTAGAAGACTAGCCTTCATACAGCTGGGCAAGGATCTGGAAATGGTGTATGGTATTGCTTTAATAACAACAGCGTTTCTGGGGGGTGGGCAAGGCCCTATGGCCTATGATTTTCCCTGGCTATATCCAATATACTTTATTGCTAAGATGATTATTGTATTGGTACTGCTTGTAATATTGCAGGGCATGGCTGTTAGAGTCAGAGAAGTTTTTATGCCCCAGAGGCTTTGGGAAAGAGGTATAGTAATGCTTGTTATCCAAGCCTTTATACTGTTCATATTGAAAGGTGTTGGGCTGATATAATGGCACAGTTGACAATGTTGAAGGAAGTTGTGAAGAGCCTTTTTTCAAAACCATCTACAGAGCCTCTGGCAGAGGTAGAAAAAGGTGTTTTTAGCCCATATAGCAGAGGATACCCCGTATTAATACCAGAGAAATGCACTGGTTGTTCACTATGCGCTATGAACTGCCCTAGCAATGCCATAACAATGAAGATTGTCGGTGAGAAGAATGTTGGTGGCAGGACATTGCCAGTTAGAAGACCAGAGTTCAATTACTTCAAATGTATATACTGTGGTTTATGTGCACAAGTTTGCCAGTTTAATGCTATTGAAATGAGGAGAGAACTAGTCATATTGAGGCCGGGGTCAAAATGCTAGAGGTTCTGCTTAGTTTCGCTGGAGCGATAATGATTGTCTTGGCCTTGCTAGATGTAAAGGCTTGGAGATGCGTATTAGAGATCTTTGTAGGGAGCCTTCTAATCGGCGCCTCAATAGGCATTTACGTAGCAGTGTATGTAGGCTTGATCGTGATATTCATGTTTTCTGGTATTATTGTAGCTCTAATGTATCTAGCCACATTTGTGCTACCACAACCTAGTAGCATAAATTGGCGTAGCAATGCCATAAAAATTGCTGTATTAACCATAATTAGCGTTGCTTGTTCTCTTGCTGTTATCAGTGGCTTTGGTCTACAAACTCAACTCGGCGGAAAAGCTAGTGTTGTTCTAAAGGTGCCTATCCAAGACTTTCTCGCAGTAATACTGTTTTTTGTCAGCATAAATGTTGCTATAATAACTCTCATGGGTGAGGGCAGGTGATGGAAGCTCTTGTACCAAGTTTAATATTGTTTTTTGCGGGTGTGGTTGCAATAATTCAATGGAAAAACATGATGAAGATATTAATCGGTTTTCTATCCATAGAATTGTCGATTATACTTCTTGCCGCAGTTTTGCTTAGCAACTTGGAAACTGTGCAATGGATAATCATAGTATTGACCTCTTTGTTTGGGGGAGGCGAGGCAGCGCTCATTTCTTTTATGATATCTCTTGCAAGGAGATTCAAGATTGAGAATATAGATGAGCTAAGCTCGATGAGGGGGTAGCTTATGGTTGGAGAATTGATATTGTCTCTAACTCTATTCACAAACTTCATAGGCGTGGCATTAATACTGTTGTTTGGTGTTAGTAAGAGGAAGTTGGTTGAGCTAATATCCATAGCCTCGACACTCATCTCTTTCTTAGCCTCAGTACTACTGCAAATCGTTGTCAATAACAACACCATTCTAACAATTGTAGGAGTGCCGTTTAGAGTCGATGCAATATCAAAGATTTTTGCTTTAATAGTCAATCTAATTGGATTTCTATCAACATTGTATAGCATAGGCTATATGCATAGCGAGAGAGACTATGTAAGATACTATTCTCTATTCATATTGTTCATAGGCTCCATGACCAATCTTGTATTAACAGATAATATCTTGTACCTCTTTATGCATTGGGAGCTTATAGGCCTTTGCAGCGCGCTCTTGATTGCCTATTGGTGGTGGAAGGAAGAAGCTAGGATTGCAGGGGTAAAAGCATTTGTAATGACGCGTGTGAGCGACATTGGCTTGGCTATTGCTGTGGCATGTGCATTAATGCAGGGAATAACATCTATTTCACAGTTAGAGTCAAGCATTATACCATCATTTGTATCTATAGCCATAGTTTTGTCTGCTATAGGAAAATCAGCTCAATTCCCCTTACATACATGGTTGCCAGACGCCATGGAGGGTCCAACCCCCGTAAGCGCACTTCTGCATGCAGCAACATTAGTTAAGGCAGGGGTTTATCTGGTTCTGCGCTTCTCCAACGCTATAACAGCTGATACAATAGCTACAAACCTTCTCTTCATAGCTTTGCTAGCAACATTGTTTTTAGCCTCTTTAGCAGGGCTAGTAGCATACGATATCAAAAGGGTTTTGGCTTACAGCACAGTTTCAAGCATATCGATAATGTTTCTAGCCATAATCCAAAAGAACTATGCGCTAGCAGTTCTGTATTTCATTAGTCATGCAACCTTCAAGGCAATGCTATTCTATACAGCTGGTGTGGTTGAGCATTCAGCGCATTCAAGAGATATGAGAATAGTTCACGGATTATACCACCAGAACTTCAAATTTGAGGCAATAACATTTGTTATTGGCACGTTAAGCGCTGCAGGCATACCACCTCTTTTCGCAGGCTTTGTCAAAGAGCATATATTAGAGGGTTTGGCAGGCATGGCTTCACATACAGTTGCGTTAGCTGTTTCCTCGATTGCATCTTTCATGCTGGCTTTATTTATTATGAGAGCAGCAATAATAACATTCTTTTACGGCAAACCGGAAAAGGCTTTTGAGCATAGAATTGACTGGTGTATGACAATACCGATAGCTACTTTATTAGTAATTGTTTTGTCGCTGCCTCTGCCAATAGCCAATATCTGTAGCATTTGTGTTGCTGCAAGTGATATATATAGCATCAATGCAATTCTTTTAATTTCAACGTTGATAGGAATGCTGACACCAATTCTATATTTATATAAGGCTCCAACTACCCTAATAGCTGAGAGTCCTTGGGGGAAGCTCAGAGATTTCATAGAGTCTTCACTCTATTTGGACAAGGCCTATATGGCGTTGGGAAAAGTTTTCTACAAGAATTTTGCTGTATTGGCCTCCTCTCTCCATACAGGCAAGCCCTCTAACTTCTTACTCTATCTACTAATCTTTGTTTTAGTTGTTATGATCCTGGCTATTTTGGTGCATATACTATGATCTCCTATGAGCAGCTCTTAATACTGGTAACACTATCCTCAGTAACCCTAATGGCATTGGCAACAATAGTTTTGAAAAGGCTTGGGAGAAGATACGACTTCATCCCAATATACATAGCTGTTGCCACTACATTAGTGCAGATGGCAATAGCTCTTAGCATCCGTGGTTTAACTGGGTTTGTGGGGGTTGTTTCAGCGCTTGTATCGCTTATTTCAGAAGGCTATATAATATCCATTAGAAGGTATATCTACACTCCTAGGAAGGTTCTTATTTCAATGCTTCTCATCCTGTTCAATTCTCTTACAATGCTGGTAGTGCTTGCAGCAACAACCCAGGTTAACGACATTATTAAGCTGTTCATCTATTGGGAGGGGCTGGGTTACACAACTATAGCGGCTTTGAATATTCGCCACACAAGAGAAGAATATGAGGCAACAATGAAGTATGTTCTGGTGTGTGTTATAGGCTCTCTAATAGCTTTGATAGGAATTGTTCTAAGTGTAGCTGAATGCGGCTCGACATCGATTACAGCAATCTTGAGTAGGGCCTCTGTTCCATCGAAAATGTTCATTGTCATAGGTTTTCTGACAGAAGCGGCTGTGTTTCCATTCTACTTCTGGGTGCCCGACGCCGACGTGTCAATGCTTTCAACGTTAGCAATAATGCATATGGGGGCGGTAACACCAGTTGCAACCTATGTTGCCGGGCTTTTTGCGTATAATGGTGGCGAGCTCATTCGAAACATGGTCTCAGCCCTCTCTATTCTAACAGCTTTTATAGGTTCGCTAGCCTCGCTGTTCCAAAGCGATTTCAGGAGACTGCTAGCCTACAGCACTGTGGCGCACATGAACTACCTTGTCTTGGCATTTGCAAACAATGTTGTTGACTATGGAGCTCTTCACATTCTGGCACATGCTCTATCAAAAGTACCTGTCTTCCTAATAGCATATACAATGCTGGAAATGATGCAAATCCGCGAGGTTGGATATGCTTACATGTGGAACAATAGTCTTGCAAGATATGTTATAGTAGCATCTTCTCTAGGGCTTCTGGGGCTACCCCCATTCCTAACATTCTGGTCAGAGCTATTCATCTTCCTAAAAATTTTTGCATTGGGTAGCATCTTTCATCTCTACGCTGCACTATTTTTCATCGTCATCGTAGTGTCCACGGGGTACGCCTTCAAAATAATATACTCGTGCGTCAAAAAATCGGAGAGCGATGGAGATAGAATGAGTGTTCAAAACCCGAAAGCAGCACTACTACTACTTGCAACAACATCATCAGCATCTATAATACTCTTCATGTTGCAGAGCTACATCATTTCATACTTCTTCTAAACAGCTGTTAGAGGCATTTACCATTATTTGTGAATTTCCCTAGAACAAACCTACCCTTCTCAGTCACAGTATATACACCACCAGACTCTTCCACCAACCCGAGGATACGCAACATATTCAGATCGTTCTCCAGATCCTTGACAGACAATTTGTCGAAGGATTCATTGCATCTGCTCTGCTTAACCAATGAATACAATTGTGATAGCGTTAAACCGTTGTATTTTGCTATTATAGACAAGACTATGAACTGGGGCGGCACACTTTTTCTAGGCAACACATAGTCAAATTCCATCGACATATATACCACAAAAACTATGTTAGCACCCGATAATACTTTATAAATAGAGTGTGCCTAGAGATCGACTCGATGATGAAAACGGGGTTTAGATGAATCAGATGAAGAGGCCCTCGATCACTGACCAACTTTTCCATAATTTATTATACCAGCGAATTCTTCTCGAATATAAGGTCTCTAAAACCAATAGCATAGGCGATCACATGGTGCAAGAACAAAATAATGCAATGTATAAAATACTCCAACTCCATGAACCCTATGCACATGCTTTAGCTGATTTAATCCTCTAGACATGTAGAATCATGTGGTGTAGCGATATTTGTTATAGAATCCATGGTACAGCATCCACCGTCCTTCATTTTCCTTAGAAGCCTCGGTATATACTCTGCAGGGTAGGTACCATCACCGTCCATCACAACGATATATCTTCACATACTCTAAACCCATTTTTATTGCATCGGCCTTGTCCCTACCTCTCTGGGGCACCACCAACACATTTTTAGATTTAGCTATTTCTACTGTTTTATCGGTGCTACCACCATCAACTACTATGATGTTTTTGAGAGGGCACCAGTTTTTATAACCTCGTCTAATACTATACCAATAGCCTTCTCCTCATTCAATACGGGGATCAAAACGGTTACTTGATCTAATGCACTGTTTTCAAAGCCCATACACTAAATCGCCAGCTTCTCTCAAATTGCGATAGTGAAACCATGCAATTCTTTTATGTGGTGATTGTGCGCACAAAGTTTTTAGGTGCTGTAATATAGACATGATCTGCAGTTTTCTTAGACGTCTCGAGCTCTAGGAGAGTAAACAGAGCTGCCTGCAGAGCTGAATAAGCCATCGACACTGTTCCAATTCACCCACGTTTACTTGTAGCAGTTTTGGGATGATCGTGGGTCCGAGTTACTGATATATGATGAGGGAATGTTAAGGTGACCAATATGCTTACTAATTCGAGGCTATTTCACCTACGATCAATGCTGAACTCCAACACCATCTCTAGGAATAGGTGGTGGGCTTAAGCAAAGGTTTTTAGTTGTATTAAGTGTTGCTCCAAGGAAACTCAATGCTGTAAGGCGGCACACTAAATTCTATTTTATTTTAGTGTTTTTGGCTTTGGCTAAGCAATGCTTAAATAGTTGAAAAGCTATATACTCTCTATGTGAATTCCATGGGTCTCACCGCCGAGGATGTTGTTAGGCTTTTCGAGGTGGATGCCAGGGCTAGGAAGAGGCTTGCTGAGCTACTTGTTTCCGAACCTGACATAAGATTGGCTATGATAAACGCTATTCTAAGAGATGTTGCAACGAAAAGCGATTTGGAGAGGGTTGAGAATGGCTTAAGAAGCGAAATAAAATCTCTTGAAAAGAGCTTTAGAGAGTCTATAGAGAGTTTAAGACACGAATTTTTAGAGCATAGAAAAGAGTTTATGGGCCACATAGAAAATGTGAATAGATCTATTGAAAGCCTGAGATCAGAGGTATTCAACAACATAAACGAGTTGAGGAGGGATATTTCAGAATTGAGGGATAGGGTATCGAAGCTAGAAGGAGCATACACAGAGCTGACAAAGAGAATAGATGATCTAGACAAGAGGATAGATGCCTTAGATAAGAGAATGGACTATATAACGAAAATATCGTGGATATTAACGGGATCGGTAATAGCAACACTAATAGCAAACATAATACTAAGGGCAATACCGTGAATCTCTACAACCAATTCTATTGCCTTCGACAACCCTAGCCCACACAAACTTAATAGCATATGATGTGATGTAGTTGTAAGCTTTAAAATGTGTGTGAGTTTGGTTTAGGTATAGTGCAGGTAATGGTTGCGCTGGCGTGGTGTTTTGCGAAGAGCCTATCTAGTAGTTGTTTTGTCTCTACATTAGTAGGGGTTCCATGGGTCTGAGCCCGCCTTTCACAAGGTCTATCTCTAGACCCAGTTCCTCAAGGGTTACTATGCCGAGTAGGTAGATGTTTTCGTTTCCGAAAACTGCTATTGTATGGGTTTTCATTCCCTGTATCTATATGCCAACGATGTCGATGTCACGCTCAATAACCTGGTTGTTTGCCAGCCTAAACCTCCTCTTCCCAACAGGCTTTACACCAAGCTCCATCAGAAGATTTGTGGGCAGTACTGTGTATATAGCCCTGTATCGGCTAGGAGCTCCACCTCTCTACACCTTGACGGCTCCTCAACATTTCACACCCTTGCACGCACCCTAACATGCCCAACAACACCAACAAGACTTTGCTATACCGTATCAAAGTTTTATATGTTTCTCGCTAGCTCTCTTCACAAACCATTATATAACCCCACAGCTACAACCCATTAACACATGTAGATAAAGGGATTTGCACCTTGAAGGATCTTGAGGCATTTTAATGGGCAGGTAGAAGGTTTGTGATATTATGCTGTTGCAAATTGTTTTAGGAAGGCACTTGCCTTCATGGCTATACCCCCGCTCTTGTTGAGCATCTCCCTATCGTATGTTATAACAACTCCGCCCACTCTCTTTGCCAGCGATAGATATATCGAGTCGTATACTGTGATCTCCTTCTCAAAGGCTATCCTAATAGCGTCCTCGAGCAACTCGGAATCATTTACAACCTCTAGTCCAAGTTTTTGAAGAGCGCCAATGGCTTTAATAATGTCTTCGGGTGTTAGGCCCTCGGTGTATCTAAGAGCATTGGAAACCTCTATAAATAGTAGTGCCGGGATATATGCCCTCACCTTACTGCCTACGATTAAATCCCTGACCCTCTTCATCTCCTCAAATTCATCTTCCCTCACAAACCACTTAACAACAGCGCTAGCATCTAGAACAATGTTCTTCATCTCCTTCTATCCCTAAACTCTCTTATAACCTCAGCCAAAGACCTTACAGACCTAGCTTTTGAGGCTATCTCATCCATGGCCTCAATGGCCTCCCTGACCTCGAGCTCCCTCAGCTTCTCCTCAATAGCTCTCCTAACAACATCACTCCAATTAACACTAGAAAACCTCTCCATGCGCCTCTTCAGCTCTAGAGGAATCCTAACAGTTATCTTGGCAGACACGGGCCTCGCCAGACATACTATGCACAGACATAGCTAATAAACCTTTTTATGTCTAGACACAAAAGACATGTCAACCCCAGCGAAAATATATGAAAACTGTTTGCTTCCAAAGGGGGGTTGTGACAGTTTAAAGTGGTTTAGTCCGCCCTCTAAGGACAAACGGTCAGGAAATTCGCGAAGCAGCCTCTGGCTTTGGAGATGCCGTCATCGTATGGGCTGATCCCAACACTCTTCAGATATTGCTTAAGGGTTCAAGTCATGCATTCATGGTTTACTCGGGGTCGATAATATACTACGATCTAACACGGGGAGGTAGCGTGCCATTTCCGGTGCCCGAGCCATGTTCATCGGCCTAGCTGCTATAGCTACTCTCCTATTATACCTCCTCATATATGGTAGGAAACATGGATTTTAGAAGCTTTTTATTACCCCCTCCACAATCCAGCTGCAGGTCACTTATTTGGGTTTGAGCCTGTGTAAGCGCATCAACCACAAATGATCTGTGTATGAGACATAGGAAACCGTTTTTGATGGTTTGACACTGGATACAAAACATCTTTACAAGTCTAGCCCTTCAGAGCATGGAGGAGGTCAGTACAAGTGTTGATATTTGGTGTTCACTAGGCATGATATCAGCATAAACTTTTGAGGCTGTACTACATAGACATATTGGGGTAGTTATCCTTTGGGTGCAACTCTGTGGAGGTAGCTATTATTGTGCTGAGGAAGCTCTATGAGAAGGCTAGGGAGAGGGGAATAGATGTCGAGCTCTTCATAACAGATTCTCTCATTATGGAGCTTGGGTTGGACCCCGACGAGGAGGCTAGTGTTCATGTAGAGCTCGCTGAGAAGATGTTTGAGAGGGGCAGGGAACTTCTCGATAAAGAAGATGTTATTCAAGCATCTGAAAACTCTATAAGGTTGCTGAAGAATGTATTAAGGCTCTATCCCTAGCCACAGGACTTGAAGAGGCTGGCGAAGCGAGAGCGAGGGGTAGATGGACCTTAAAGCTGCTAGACTCGGCAGCCCGCAGACTAGCTGAGAAGATTGGCGAGGACATTCTCTACGCATGGGACGCGGCTTACTATCTACATGTCGAGGGGTTCCACGAAGCTAGACTTAGCCAAGAATCAGTCAAAGCCAGGGCCAAGCTCATCGAAAAACTCCTAGAGATCACTAAAGAGAAGACTGGAAAGAAAACAGGCTCCCCCTCCAAACACAACAGCCTTTAATCTACAGCTATATAAAATCAGAAGATAGCTATGTCAAAACATAGACAATGAGAATATTGTAGTGAGTTATGCCTCTGACCACATAAAGTGGTCTTAATAAAATTCATTTTATAAATGGGCTGAGTTTCGATACCAAAGATAGGTGATGGAAGCTGAGAGTATGCATCTATGGAACTGTTTTCAACAATGCCCAATATGTTGAGGAATCCATTAAATCGGTGTTTAACCCTAGCTACGACATAGTCATAGTAGACTCTTATTCAACCGATGGGACGTGGGAGAAGTTGTTGGAGCTTAGGAAAGAATACAACTTAACTCTATACAGATATAGATCTTCAAGGGGGTTGGGGAGGCATATAGCTCTATATAAATGCCCAGAGGGCTCTATTACGGCGTACTTCGACCTTGACACGATATACTCAACTGCTTTCCATAGAATAATCGGGTACGCAGAAAACATAGACCCTGTCTACGCATACGGTACCTTGGTAGGAAGAAGAGAGTATATCTTGTCTAGGGGTGGCTGGAAAGACTTTATGGTGGGAGAGGATATAGACCTCTTTGTTAGAGTAGGGTTTAAGGTGTCTTTTCCCATACCCCTAGGCCTAAATGCTCCTGCAGGGCTTAAACTCCATGCAAGAGAGAAAAGATATGCTAGGGGGTTTCTAGAACACGTAAAAAGGGTTGTAAAAGGATATTTAGATTATTACTATTCTAATGGATATACTCCACCCCAGCTCTTCATTTTTAAAGTTAGAAGCGGCATATTACTGTCGCCAATGTCCACCCTCCTCTACTTTATTAAGGGATCTAATCGCTATTTCAAAAACTTCAGTAATCGAGCTGGATTTGAAATAATGCTTCTCTTCAAGATGAGAAATCCCCGTGAAATAGGTATCGACGATGCACTGTTATGTGTTGGGGTAAGCACTGAAACGATAAAGATGCTAGGAGGAGTTAGGGAAATCGATAATATTGTTTTGAATAGAGTTGGAAAAGCCTATAGGGCATCACTCAAGTTAACAACGCTAAAAATACTATATTTTAAGAGCGTGAATGTTATTCCATATGCAGAAGGCTTGTTCAACAAGGTAGAATCAATAGATGTAGTGGAACCTTAAAGAACTTGGCATCTCACCTGCCCCTAAAAGCGGGCAGTGATGCCGAGATGCATAAAGCTTTATTTGATTGGCACCCAATAATAAAATTCTGGTCCCCACCCCAAAGAGACGAGGTCTTCAGTTGTAAGAAAATTCAAGATGATTAGAGGTGCTTGTGGGGGAGGGGAGTGAAAAGACTGGGTGTCCGGGAGAGTATTGAAAAGCCATGGAAAAAGAATTTGTCTGCGGTGAGAAATGACTATAGCCACAAAAATCTTAGGTTTGCTCGCCTAGTTCAAGTAGTAATGCTACCGGCTTGCTTACTCGATACCTCTACTAAATAGAGTTTATATGTGCCGTCTCTGAGAAGCCTTACTTTTACATCAATGTCTTCTCCTGAATACGGCCCGCATGTCTCAATCTGGGTTGTGTTGATTTCTCTCACAAGGGCTTCAATGTCTTTAGTTGTAATTATGTAAATCCTCGTCGTATTATGGTTGGTCATGACGTTGCACACAGCAGATATTCCAGGATCGTAAGGAATCCATATCAGCCTCCCCGGCTCTGGGTTGCGAATACCGAGGTGTATCCACCTAGCAACATGGCGTTGCGCCATGATAGGCGTTTCCAGGTCCGCCTTGGATATATTTGCTGATATATACGTGCTTAGTTCGTAGAGGTCTTGGAGGAAGGGCCGGATCGCTGGACTTGGTGTAAGTCCTGGTGGGAACTCGGTTAATGCTGCAACAAGGTCATACATATACAGATATTGAAGTATAAACGGGATGCCCACCACAGCAAACAGCAGGACATATATTACAGTGGCTCTGCCCTCTCCATACGTTGTTAAACCCGCTATAGCTAGTGGTACCATGAGTGGGGCTGCACCTATGAGGAACCTATACCATGCGGTGGCAGCTGTGTACGGTGCTATCAGTGGTGAGAGGCCTGCTAGGAACAGTGTTACAACTGCTATCTTCAGATACCTGTAGCCGGGTTTTGTGAGCACCAAGAGTGCTGGTGGCAGTACGAGTCCGTAGCCCACCACCAGATATGAGATAACCTCTCCAGCAGCTGCTGTATACACGGGGTAGGACACGACACCGGGTGGTGCCGCACCAAGATACATATTCGGTGTGTAGAGTATTCTCCAATACCATAGGAGAAGTGCTGTGATAACAGCTAGTGCGGTGAAGTGCACAGCTATTTCTCTGCCAGCTCTATTGGCGACGGCCTCCACGAGTAGTAGTAGAGCAAGAACGAAGGCGACAACTCCTGTCACTTCATGTGCCATGCTAGTCAGGACTAAGAGTAGAGATGCTAGTAGTGTACATTTAGCACCCCTACCTCTGTAGCTCTCGAGAACCACTATAGCCAGTACCATTATAACAGAGCCCAGTAGTTGCCTCTGGTAGTCCCACGAGATCCTAAGGTTCAAGATGTATAGCGATGATGCGAGTGCCACGGCCATCAGATTTCTCGGTGACACTTTAAGCACATTCTTTGCGAGATATGTTGTAGCAGCAATGAGTGCACCGAATGCTATGGGTGGGTAGAGCTTAAATGTAAGCCACGGCCCTATGGCCATTGTCGGCAACGCTAGTGTGAGGTCCAGTAGTGGGGGATGTTCCTCAGGCCACCCATCCAGTAATATGGTTTAAAGGGGTTTAGCGAGGTGAGGAAGTCAGCTAGATGTGCAGTATACTCGACGGTATCCCACCCTACATGCCAAGGCCACCACAACACCTCTGGAACTAAGCGTACTGAGAAACCCAAGAGGAATGCAGTGAATATGGGGTGACTCTCGAAGAAGTGGCCAGCAGATGTCAGCCCCTTCCTGATACTGTGGAGTATCTCTGCCCAGGTTCTGGACTCCGCAAGTACCACGGGCTCTCTAGCAAAGGTGTGTAAAGCTATGGCAGCAAAGCCTATGAGAGATCCAGGTACTACTAGAGAAGCGATAATCAATGCCTCAATCCCCACGATCCCACCACCCACCGGAGGTGTTACAAACATCGTCTCAACCATGCTCACAGCAAGCGATCCAAGCCTACCGATAGCAACGAGCGCTAGTGAGAGAACATCTAATGTTAATGTTGAGGCATACCCTATCCTACGGTAAAAACAAAGGAAGTCAAGTACATCCCCTAAGCAAATGACTAAACTGATAAGCCAGACAAGGTAGTCATACAAAACCCAGTTAACCATACCTCTAACCAGACAAGCGATAAGCAACCCGCTTAAAACGAGAGCAAGAAAGGCGAAAATCAGTCTAAACCTAGCTAAGCTGCGAAGCCAAGCGAGCACCCACATCCACCGCAGGCAATGCAACAAATCATGCTACTGCTACAGCTTCAAAAACCCTCTAATTTAAGCTTTACCTCAGTAACAACCCATCTCAACAGCCTCACTCTATTCTATATCACAGCATTCTACACCTATAGTAGCCAGCTCTACTTATCTCTTACTCTCTTGATGCGTCCACAGGGAGGGGTATAGATTATTAGAACACTACTTGCTAACAAGAAGCCACCTCTTTGGTTCTATAAGAGAACAGCACCTGGGAGAGGTTTAGGTACCATCTATCTATGTGAGTCTTCTCAATGCAGTAACCTCTAATCTACTGTGAAGTGATTGCGTAGTTGGTAAGCTAAATAAAGTGGGTTAGCAACTATGCTTAGGGGCTGTAACTATATGGGTGCAGAGGGCTATATCTCGATTTACATCCCTAAGAGTGTTGCTGATGAGATTTTGAGGAGGGGCTTAGATGTAGAGTCCTTTGTTATCGACTCTATTCTTGAGAAACTTAAGCTTGATCCACAAGAGGAGGTGGCTATTTATGTGGAGCTCGCTGAGAGGTTTCTAAGTGAAGTCCAGGAAATATATTGATCAAGGTGATTCTGTGCAGGCGAGTGAGAAGCTGTATAAGGTTGCAGAGGAGTGTGTTAGGGCATTGGCAATCAGGTTTGGGATTCTTGAAGCTGTAAGCTGTGTAGCTATTGATTCAGCGTTGAAGGAGGTTGGTTGTCGAGCTCTGCTGTTACTGTTTAAATAATATTGTTATGTGAGTTATCTGCACTAGGTAGAGGGGGTGATTGTTTTTACTCCAAGTGCTTGAGCTGCTTTAGCTTGTTTTTCGTCTAGTGTAGCTAGTGGTAGCTTCCTCTCCATGCCTAGTGCAATGTATAGAGCGTCATACACTGTCACACCTGTTTTAAGAGCTATTTCGAACGCTTTCGGCAAATACTTGATCTCGGGCTCAACATCTATGTTGACTCCTACCATTGAGAACAGTATTTCCATTAACTGAGCCGCTATATCAATGCCCATGGTTTTCCTGACTGCAACATCTTTCCACACAGCATTCAACACCTCCTTCAACGCTAAGTCAATAGTCACGCACAACTTCAAGTATTCGGCAAGCCTTTCCCAGCCGGGCTCCTTGCGAATGAAGGCTGCTAGCAGGGATGCGTCAATGACTATCACGGTCCTCCCTCACAGAAGTAGCCGATGATCCCCTGGGAGACTCTAGTGGTAGTTGTGAAAGTGTCTTGACTATATTCTTGATGTTTTCCTCAGCCTCGAGCATTCTCAACCTGCTCTCGATAAACCTCCTCACCTCCTCGGCCCAGTTCACCCGATCCCTGTACTTATCCATCTTCTCCTTGATCTCCCTCCTAAGCTTTATGCTGAAAACACTCACTACTCAACCACCATAGTTTATATATTGGTAAACCCAAACATTTAAACTTATGATAAACCTTAAAAGTCTACCAGCTCTAAAAACCCAATGTCTTGCCCACTCGCTGAATAAATATGGTATGCTGAAGAATCGAGCTATGCTACTTCCCCGGCAAAACACATGGATAAGCTATTTCTCCCTAGGTGCGTTGACCAACTCATATATGGTGGTTAAAACGAACGTCTGGGATCCCACCTTGTCCGCAGTTACACTCCAAACTGACCTCTTCTCCTCCCCTTAAGGGCGAGGTCTCCTAGTTGTAACTTGGCTTTTGTAGAATGACTTGTGCCAGGTGATGAAGTAGCTTATCGATGTTGATAGACCTAGACAGGCTTTCGCATGGGCGTGTTAATTGCGAAAAAATGTGGAATAGAAGTTGCTCTAATGACGATAATGTCTGTGCTTAAGACTTTTCGATATCTGAAAGTAAATGCAATCTCTATGGTTAAGCAGCAAAAATAAAATATTTGGGCATCTAGATAATTTGGTTGGGAGACATCTATGATCAGATTATATACATATAGAGATTTGAGAGATGCTGTTTATTTGGAGGCTGCATGTAAATTGCACAACATATCTTTTCCATATGACAACGTTGATTGCGAGACATTCGCATCGTTTATTCTGAGCGACCCTAATTTTGATGAGGATATAACATATTTTGCTGTTGGTGATGGAGACAGGGTTCTAGGTTTTCTTGCAGGTGTTGAGGTTGTTAAAGAGCCTAGAGAAGCCATTGAGAAATTTAGGGATGTGTTGTTTGAGAAGGATGTTGTTGTAGACCCTCATCTCCCAGCGGATTTGCGGAGAGATGTTCTATCTACTCTACTCAAAGAGTTTGAGAATGTGGCTAAGGCACGAGATAAGAAGAGTGTTGTTCTCTATGCATATGCTCCATACTATTTCATGCCAGGTATAAACATATTATAAGAAGACTATGTAGAGCTTTTCGAGTATTTTGGGTATGTCAAGAAAGAGGAGACTGTGAGTTATGAGGTTGATTTAGAGCGTTTCTATTACCCAAGAAGAGTTCTGAAAATCGAGAATGATCTGACGTCACAAGGTTTTTTGATTAGAAAGGCTAGAGAAGATGAAGCTGAGAAAGTTGGGAAATGGGTTGGAGAGAAATTCAGTCCTATTTGGCGTTTAGAAGCCTTGTATGCATTTAGATGCAAGCCTCCATCGATATGGTTAGCAGAGCAAAATAATGAGCTAGCAGGCTTTGCTGTTTATCGCCGAATGGGCAGAAACGAATTTGGTCCTGTAGGTGTAGATCCGAACAAGAGGAGGTTAGGTATTGGAACGGTTTTGCTATTCAAGTCTCTCTACGAGTTAAAGCAACTAGGATTTAGATTTGTTGTAATTCCATGGACCTCCCACCTCTTCTACTACACACAAGTCCCAGGGATCGCAAAAATAAAACACTATTACATAATGGCTAAATCAATTTAGATTTTGCCGTAAATACAATAAGATGTAGAAATTGCAGAAATTCGAAGAATCGTCTTATATTGTGTACAAGAATCGGGTTTACGCATAAACGCATCGTCTTCCCGATATACAATCCGATATACGATCTTCATCGCCCGCACCTATTCTGAGTCGCAGAAAGATTAGTGACTAGGTGAAACTTAGAGTTGAATTTTAGCTCTTTAAATCTATCGCCATCTGTAGTCGAATTCAGTAAAGGGTTTTCTATGGGCATAGGACATAAGAGAATATAGACATTCATTTGCTATAGAGTATTGGTCGAGGACTTGAAGATAGAGTATATCGATTTAAAACACATCAAAGGTGCTCCAATAACGGGAAAGTCCATGCCAAAAGAGGCTTTGGGGACAGCTATGTAGAGAATTGAGAAGATAAACATAAGGATCTAAGCAAAGTTGAGATTGGTTCTTAATCTTTTTCTATGGCTCTACATTAATAGGTCTTCGAGTGTCTCTATTCTAATAATATTCGTTAAATCTAGCCTATGTACTTGCTCTTGATATTTTCTCTTAATGCTATTTCGTATAACCTCTTATCACCTGTTAAGAAGAGTTCTGCATCAATGTTTCTAGCTGATGCTATTTGTAAAGCATCTGCGACGTATATGTGGTATTTCTCTAAGAGCTTCCAGCTTTCGCGTAAAACTCTAAGGGTTATAGGGACTAAGACCATTACTCCCAATTTCAACATACGTTTAATCTCGTTTAGAAACCTTCTCTTAACAGTACGATAATCATCTTCAGTGATTCTCTCAAGCCTTCTAGCACGATCAAAAGCTACCAATACTTCTCCCACATTCCACAGACTATAAGATACTACTATCTCCCCTGCATAGGCCTTCTTATAGAGACTTCTTATCTCCAAACTACCAGGCTCCTCGATATACCTCTTAATAATAGCACTACTATCTAGGTAAACTATCTCTTCTTTCATCACGCATAGACCTAACAAGATCACTTACCAAGTCTTTACGTGGTTTAACTGGCTCAAAATCGATTTCATAGTCATTTCCAATACCGAGTTCCTGCATAAACTCGTCTAACATTTTCTCAAATAATTCCTCACGTATTAACTCCTCTAGTAACTTACTTGGCTCAACACCTTTTCTCTGAGCCAGTTTTTTGAATTCTTCCCAAAGATCTTTATCAACATATATACTTGTTTTTACTTTATTCAGTACCTACCACCAGTATAGAACATACCGAAACATTCTATATAAATCTTTAGAATTCTTAAACAAGATATCCATTTCACTAAGCAGCATCATATACTGGGTCATATAGATAGAGATTGAGGGCAGGGGCCCGTCAAAGAGATAGCACCCCATATTCATAAGGCGTAGACAATGTATGGGCTTGGTGAAGAGCTTTTGAAAGAGATCAAGCATAAGATGTGCATTGCTGAGGAGTGTTTGAGGAACTGTCGCAAGTATATGAATGGTAGAAGTTTGCAAAAAGCATTCGATGTACTCTGGGTTTCATGGGTCTCAGCCCGCCTTTCACAAGGTCTATCTCTAGACCTAGTTCCTCACAAGTTTTACTACTGTAACTTCTCTGTGAAAGATGGTGGTGGGGAGAAACATGAATAGATTGAAAGGTGCTTAGGTTTCTTTTCTACTAGAAATGCTTATATACTAGTAGACAACTATTTTTACTAGGGATTACCCTTGGAGGAAATAGTTAAGGTTACACGCAACTACCAGGTGACAATTCCTGCTAGTATTAGAGAAAAAGTAGAGATTAGGGAGGGAGACCTCGTTAAAATTGTTTACGACGAAAAGGAGAATGTCATTAAAATAACTCCATTGAAGAGGAAGAGGCTAACGATAAGGGCTGGTAGGAGGATTAGCGTTGAAGAGATAGAGGAAGCTATTGAGGAGATTATGTTTGAAGCTACTTCTTGATACAAATGTTTTAGTCTACGATACAGTTGAAGACAGTGAACATCATGGTGAGGCCACAGAAATAATTGATAGAGCTAAAGAGATATACATTCCCTCTATCGTGGTTCACGAATTCATATGGGTTATGCTCAGGCTTATTCAAACCCCCATTAACTTCACCCTCTTGAAGGTGAGGGAATATCTAGAGGATCCTAGAACAAGATACATACTAGAACCTGAGAAGGTATTGATTGAAGCACTTAAGATGCTTGAAGAGGATAAGGAGAACGTTAAGGAGATAAACGACTACATAATTCTCTCAACAGCCATTTACTACAGCTTAGCTTTAGCAACATTTGATAAAAAACTTAAGAAAAGGGCCACAGAGAGGGGGATAGAAGTTCTTCCTTAAAGAGCCGGCTCCCACAAAACAATATTCTCTCCTCTATATATCTTCATGGTGTTGAACGTGTTTGTTAAAGGCATGGCTTAGAACATTGTTTTTCGAAAGCCTCTTTACAACTGAAAGCCTCGCACTTTTATGGTGGGGAGGAGTTAGAGCTTCTATGCGTTTGCGAATTTTTTAAAGACACTTTAACTTGGTTATTGCTAAGAATATTTATAAAGGATTCCATGGCATAGGCGTGTTGCTGAGGGTTGTCAGAATATGGATTTTTATTATTTGAGTCGCTATAGGTTTTTGCTTTCCGCATCTTCTATAGCACTCTTCCTGCTTTTTTATGTGGCTGTAGCCTTGCTGAATCCGGGGGATGTTGTTAGGCGTGAGCTCGTCGACTATGATTTTTGGCTACTGTTTATTCTTTCTTTTGCTGCTGGTTTTCTGGATGTTTGGCTTTATTGGAGGAGTCTCCCGATTTACTCAACATATATCATCTCTTTGGCTGGGCTTATCCTACTGGCTGTTGGCAGGCTCGGCTCTGCGATATACAGTCTTTTCATATCAGATTTCTCTATTCAGCCTGTTGGGGGCAGTCTCATAGATTTAACATCTATATACATGTCCTATGCTACTTTTTGTGGAGCCTATCTCGTTTTTGTTGCAACAACTTGGCACATCTTCAAAGGCCCAAAGATTTTCAAGTCATCGCCAACTTTGAGCGAGGTTATAGAATGCGCTGCTAGTAGGTTGGCTACAACACCTAATGCAATTCTCTATCTCGTTGCCTTTCTCATAGGCTTTCTCGTTAGTGTTTACCCGGAGACGAGGTACAGCCTCCCCATAGGCTGGGACACTCTAGAGTATATCGCTAATTCTTTGGACTTCGCCCAAAGCCCACAGCTAATCACAACATATATTTGGCTTGGCGGGTACAGGAACCTGCCACCTCTACTCACATGGGTTTCAGGGCTCTTCGCGATGGTTTCAAACCCATTTATATTCTACAAACTCTACCCACCCACAATCTTCGGTTTTGTAACCCTTACAGCATGTGCAATAGCTTATAGAGTTTCAGGCTCGAGACTGGCAGGAATTCTCACAGTGCTTGCCGTTGCCTTTAACCCGTGGATACTTGGGCAAAGCCAGCAGTGGCAAAGACACATGTTAGGCCTCTCACTCCTACTGCTATACCTATATCTGGACCAGGCTGGAAGAGGCATAGGCTCAAAGATTGCTGTTCTAATGCTGCTTTCTATAAGCTATGAGCCTGCAGCTGTTATTGCCCTCATGATATCTATTCTAGAGCTTCTCTGGTCAAAAAACAAGAGATTTGTGTTGCCAGCCATCATATCATTGACAATGCTTCTTTACTACATAGGCTTTCCAGCAAGGCCTCCCGCATCCATCACCCCAACGGGCATTTACGTTGCTGGCAGTGTCAGATACTGGATGTGGGATATACTGCGTTACACCATAACATGTCTCCTCCTATTAGCTCCATACATAGTCATATACAAGATATGGAGAGGGATTGGAAAAGCTGCAAAAGCATCTATAGCAATCCTCTTAGCGATATTTCTAACACCAGTAATTTTAACAATTGGTGTTACAGATCAGCATAGATGGTACCTAATGCTACTAACAATTCTAACGCCATATGCAGTAGCAGCCTTCACAAAAATAAGCAAGAGAGTTGCTGCAATAGCAACACTTCTTTTAGTGCTTATTGGAGCTGCTTACCCATTTACGTCCCAAGGCTACTACTTTTTCAGAATATGGGCCTCCGCATCAATACCCCCTGCAGCCGGATATCCATGGAGTCTAACACCAGCAATTGAAAACATTTCAGAAGTGAAACTTGTTGCAAAGTTTGTAGAGGCAAATAGGTCTATGCCAGCGCTAGCCCCATCCAACCTCTATCCAGCGCTACACATATTCGTAAGAAATCCGACAAACATTATAGTGTTGCAGCGGGTTAGCCTCTTCCCAGCTGTAAACACGATGAAAAATCTTGGAATAAAGAAAGCCATAGCCATAACGTCTACAAATATGTCAAAAGAGCTTGAGGTGTTGCGCAATGCAAACACCACTATAGCAAGTCAGATCAGGTTGGAGAGGCTTAGAGAAGATGGCATTAATGTGTATATGGTGGAGCTAGAGAATCTAACGGCGACGATCCCCTAGCTATGGTGATAATGCAGACGCAAACCTTAAATAGTGGACTTGGCTCAGATGCTATGTAAGAGATGTTATGTTGGTTGTTTTTATGAAGGGTCTTGTTCTGGCTGCTGGCGAGGGCTCTAGGCTTAGGCCATTCACATTTTCTAGACCTAAACACATGATTCCTATTCTTGGCAAGCCAATGATTCTGTATGGTGTTGAGGATCTTGTCTCTGTTGGGGTTAAAGACATAGGTATTGTTGTTGGCTACTTTGGTGATATGATTAGGGGGGCTCTTGGTGATGGCTCTGGGTTCGACGCTAGGTTTGTGTATATTGTTCAGGAGCGCAGGCTTGGTATTGCACATGCTATTTACAGAGCTGTTGAGGAGGGTTTTCTCGATAGAGAATTTATTGTCTATCTAGGTGACAACATTTTAAGCGATGGAATTAAGCAACATGTTAAAGCCTGGCTTGAAAACAGTGGTGATGTGCATATCCTCTTAGCTAAGGTCAAAGACCCCAAGCACTTTGGTGTTGCTGTCCTCAGGGATGGGAGGATTGTGAAGCTTGTTGAGAAGCCCAAGGAGTTTATATCTGATCTTGCTGTAGTAGGGGTCTACATGTTTAGAGATCCAGATCTTGTTGCAAAGGCTTTCAGGGCCTTGAAGCCTTCGTGGAGAGGTGAATACGAGATCACAGAGCTTATACAGTGGTTCATAGACAACGGATACAAGGTTACATATTCAATTGTTTCTGGCTGGTGGAAAGATGTTGGAACATACGAGGGTCTTCTAGATGCTGTATACCTGCTTCTAGACAGGGTTGAGCCCAGGGTGGAGGGCGAGGTTGAGGGCGAGATTAGAGGACGTGTAGTTATTGAAAAAGAAGCTGTTGTTAGAGGCTCTATCCACGGGCCTGCATACATAGGTCGCGGGGTTGTCGTTGAGAAAAATGCTGCTATAGAACACTATGTATCTATAGAGCAGGGCTCCAGAATACTGTCTGGAAGCATCACAAGATCCACCATCTTAGATTATAGCGAAATAGATTTGAACAAAGCAAGGCTTGTGGATAGCGTTGTCGGCTCTAGAAGCATTGTCAAATGCTCCAAGGAGGTTTACGGAGATATTAGGCTTATCATCTCAGACTATAGCTTTATAGCGCTTTGAGGTGGGTAAGCTGAGACTTATAGTAGCTGGGGGAGCCGGTTTTATTGGCAGCAACTTTGTTAGATATATAGTTAAAAATCTTCGCTGGAAGGTTTTGGTATACGATAAGCTAACCTATGCTGGTAGACTCGAAAATCTACATGGAATCCTCAATGAAATTACATTTATTCGTGGCGATATAGCTGATGAAGAGACGTTTAAGAAGGTTGCGGAGGAGTTTCAACCAGATGCCATAGTGAACTTTGCTGCGGAAACACATGTTGATAGATCTATAAATGAGCCTGCACCATTCATTCGGACAAACATATTGGGTGTTTTTACAATTCTAGAGGTGTTGAGGTCTCTTAAACACAATGTTCTCTTCCTCCATGTATCTACAGACGAGGTCTACGGCGATCTCTGGGGCACAGATAAACATGCTTCGGAGGGGATCCTCTAAACCCCTCCAGCCCCTACTCAGCTTCAAAAGCGTCTGGAGACCTCTTGATAAAAGCCTATGGCAGGACATATGGGATTAGATACAGAATTGTAAGGCCGTGTAACAACTATGGGCCTTACCAACACCCAGAGAAGCTAATTCCAAGAACAATCATCAGGCTTATCCACGGCAAGCCCGCTATAATATATGGTGATGGCTCTCAGATCAGGGACTGGATCTATGTAGAGGATACTGCAAAGGCCATTCTCACGGTTCTTGAAAAAGGCTCTGACTATGAGATCTACAACATCTGTGGAAACATGTTTGCATCTGTGAAAGAAGTTGTCACCAAGATACTGAGGATTATGAACATACCCGAAAACTTTATTGTCTATGCAAAGCCTAGGCCAGGTGAGGATAGGAGATATGCTATGAAATGCGATAAAATTAGAGGGCTTGGCTGGGAGCCTCAGATGTCGCTTGACCAGGGACTTGAAATAACTGTTAGGTGGTATCTTGAGAATAGATGGTGGTGGGAACAACTACTTGACGAGAAATATGTTTTAGCCGATACCCCGTGGTGAGCAATGAGAGTTCTTGTAACTGGTGGGACAGGGCTTCTAGGCTACAATCTTGTTAGGGTGCTTAACTCTCTAAACTATGCTGTCTACGCCACTTACTATGGCCATGAGCCGCCTATGATAGACAATGTTAAATGGCTTAAAATGAATCTTGAAAACGCTAGTGAAATAGCAAATGTGCTGAATTTAGCGAAACCCGATGTCGTTGTCCACACAGCTGCTTATACCGATGTAGATGGCTGTGAGATAAACAAAGAGAGGGCCTTCAATGTGAACTATATTGCTACAAGAGTTTTAGCGCATTACGTAGCCAAGCACAATATGTTTTTGATTTACATCTCCACAGACTATGTATTTGATGGTGAAAAAGGACTTTATAAAGAAGATGATATTCCCAACCCCATTAACTACTACGGCCTCACAAAGCTTCTTGGAGAAATAGCTGTGGCTTCAGCCCTTGACGAAAAACAATATCTTGTGGTCAGGGTCAGTGGACTCTATGGCTATAGCCCCACGGGGAAGAAGAATTTTGGTGTCAATGCTCTAGAAAAGCTTTTGCGAGGGGAGGAGGTCATGGCTTTTGCCGATCAGCATCTATCGCCTACATATGTATATTTTCTGTCGGAGAGAATAGCCAAAGCCATTGAGAAGAAAGTTTATGGTGTTATCCACATCGCTGGACAGAGAATGAGTAGACTAGAGTTTGCAACACTATTAGCAAAGGTTTTGGGGGCTAAGGAGAAACTTATAAAACCCGCATCGATAAAACAATTCGAATTTGCCGCTAAAAGACCCAAAGACTCTAGCTTAGACACATCATATGCAAAAAGTATTGGCCTTGAAATGCCCCCTCAGGAAGAGTGCATTAAACATTTTATTAATACATATCTAAAGGAGGTTAAGAGGTGAGGAAATGCCATTCAAAACATTTAAGCGTTTAGAGATACCAGATGTTGTACTAGTTGAATACGCTTCGTTCTCAAATCATAGAGGTTTCTTTGCCGAACTTTACAAGAGAACAGATTTTCTGTCTAGTGGCATTCCCTACGATTTTGTCCAAGTTAATCTGAGCTTCTCTAAAAAGAATGTTGTTAGAGGTCTTCACTACCAACTCAAACCAGCTGAGCAGGGTAAGCTTGTCTATGTTGTTAGTGGTAGGGTGTATGACGTTGCTGTTGATATAAGGAGGGGCTCTCCATGGTTCGGAAAATACGTTGGCGTTGTTCTAGAGCCTGGCAAAGCGCTTTGGATCCCACCTGGCTTTGCCCATGGTTTCCAGGCTCTCGAGGATACATACTTTCTGTATTTAGTGACCAAGGAGTATAGCCCCCAGCTAGAGAGATGCATAAGATGGGACGACCCGGAGATAGGAATTCCATGGCCTTTGAGAGAGGGTGTCATACTCAGTGAGAAAGATTCGAAATGCCCACCACTAAAAGATGCAGAAACAAACTTCGAATACCCAATATAGCCAAGACCACATGTCTAGGTGTGTAAGGTGTGGCCAAAGGTATCGGTTATCTGGCTTAACCACAACTCTATGAAGATCATAGACCTCGTTCTCAAGTCACTTGAGGCTATAGCTGATCTAGACTACCCGGGCGATAGGTATGAGCTCATAGTTGTCGACAATGGGTCTACTGACGGAAGCTTCGAGAGGATTAGGGAGTTCCTCGATAAAAAGAGTAGCCTGAGGAAGAAGATCATTAGGTTGGAGAAGAACTTAGGCTTCACCGGAGGCAGCAACATAGGTTATAGAGCAAGAGACAGGGAATCAAAATATGTTTTGCTAGTGAACAACGATGCTATACCACTGCAAAATAGTCTGAAAACTCTGGTGGAGTATGCAGAGAAATTCGATGGTGTGGGAGGTCTCAACGGGGTTATACTGGATTACGATGGAAAGCGCATTGACACTGCTGGAGATTTCGTTGATGAGCTACTGATATCATATGCATCAGGATCCAAAGAAGTTTATCCGTGGATAATCAGAAAACCTTTCTACATATCCTACGCCGATGGTGCATATGTCCTCTACTCAATTGAGGCAATAGCCAAGTGCATTGGGGAGAAAATCGGGGATAAGATGTTTGTAGAGAGCTTCTTTGCCTATGGAGACGACAGCATAATAGGGCTGCAGATGTGGGGCTGTGGATACAAGCAAATCTCTATACCGCATCCAGTAGCTCTGCACAAAAGAAGCTCAACATTTAGGCGTATGAGTAGTTTAGGCCCATATCTAATACTAAGAAATGGGGTGACAACGGTTCTATTATCCAATACCAGATACAAAACATATGCAATGCTATATAGAATAAAATCAATTGTGGGAAGAACAGCTATCAGACATGGTCTACCTAAAACATATCTAAAAGCCGTATATGATGGTGTAAAGCTCAAGAAGAGAATTTCTATGAGATATGGAATATCAATAAACTTGTATAAAGCCCCCGTAATAAAGCTTAGCCATAAAGACATTCTAAGATACTACCTATTTGGCACGAGAGAAACCATGATAGCATTTAGAAAGAAAATTTTGGAACAAGCTATCAAAGCGTTTGAGATAAACGACTAGGGATAAACATCATCATTACAAAACTCATACGTTTCTAGGATGTAGGGGATTGGCGACCCTTGGGGTGTGAAATTGTTGAAGAGCTTGGAGGAAGACAAGTGACTATAGCACTTATAGACAATAGGTTTGGCGGTAGGTAGCCCTGGATGGAGATGGAATTGAATAGTGGGAGAGATGCCTTATTGTGGCTTGTAACAGGGTTGATCGTTGGTGTGTTAACAGCCTTCGTGTGGTCGAACTATTCAGGGACATACTCAATCATATGGTGTTGATGCTCAGCCTGTCGATAACTTTTAATAGTCTCTAAGTCGATGTGCAAAGTAGAGGAAATGGTGTTTTATGTCTGTGGATTATGTGGCTAGAAACGTTGGGTGGGGTCTAAAGATACTTAAAGACATGGTAGCTATCCCAACTACCAATCCTCCGGGTGAGCATTATTGGGATTTTGTCAAGTATGCTAGAGAGGTGCTAGAGTCTTTGGGTGTTGAGGTAAGGGTTGTTGAGGTTCCAGCTGAATATGTTAGAGAGTACTATCCAGATTATGCAACATATTCACGCTACATAGTGTATGCTAAATATGGTGAGGGCAAACCTGTTCTTCACTTCAACGGGCACTATGATGTGGTGCCTGCTGGGAGTGGCTGGACTAGGAAGCCGTTTGACCCGGTTGTTGAGGGTGGGAAGCTATATGGGAGGGGATCGACAGACATGAAAGGAGGTATAGCATCGTTTCTCGTCGCACTGAAATCCGTTATTGACTCGGGTAAGAAGCTAGGGGGTGGTATTGAAGTTGCTCTAGTTCCGGATGAAGAAATAGGAGGTGAGTCAGGAACTGGGTTTTTGGTGAGAAAAGTTGGTGTTAGACCAGATTATGTGGTTATAGGCGAGCCTAGTGGTAGCGAATCAATATGGATAGGGCATAAAGGAGCTGTCTGGGCATTGGTAGAGGTATATGGGAGGCAGGCTCATGGAGCAACTCCGTGGTTGGGTGTTAACGCGTTTGAATACATGGTTAAAATAGCGTATAGGTTTATGACCGAATATGAAGAGTATCTAAAATCGAGGAAAAGTGTATACGAATACGATGATCCGAGAGGGGCCAGACCCACAGTAACGATTGGGGGAGAGGTTAAAGGCGGTACAAAGATCAATGTTGTTCCAGGATATTCTGTCTTCTCAATAGATAGAAGGGTTGTCCCCGAGGAGAGGTTAGAGAATGTCGAAAAAGAGATGGTCGATTTCATCAAAAAGGCGTCGATGGATCTCAGAGATGTTAGGGTAGAGGTTAAGATAGTCAACAAGCAACCTCCGGCAATAACAGATCCCAACTCCAGCTTCGTCAAGACGGTGCAAGAAACAGGGGAGAAGGTTCTGGGTAAAAAGCCCAGGTTAACAGTGTGTCTAGGAGGACTGGATATGAGGTTCTACACAGAGGCAAACATACCAGTAGTTGCTTACGGGCCGGGAGCGATTGGCGCTGCCCATGCAGCAGACGAATACCTGTCCATAAGCGAATTTGAGAAAATGGCTAAGATATACTATGCCTTAATCGAGAAGCTACTCACATAAGCTTTTCACCATCGATTCGCAAGCGACTTAGAGCCTTCATCCCCACTCTTCATTTATGTTGCGAGGGCGCAAAACCAAGAGAACAGGTAGGGGCAAATATACCCTGAAACTCGATAAGATTGAGGTAGGCAATATAACCAAGATAAAGTGTCTACCATAAGGCTAGGTTGACATCACTAAACATTTATCTAATTTATCTTTAAAGAATTCCAAGCTAAATAATTTTCGTAAATAAACACAAACACAATTCTTCTTCCCTTAATCCATTTATAAATCCATTTATAGGAATCCTCTGTGGATAAATGTTAAGGTAGTTAGTAATGCACTCAGAATAGACCTATGAGTCGCAGAGATTAGTTCAACAATAATGCTTGATAGAAGTCTATTTGTTTATGGTTAAGCAACAAAAACATTGCACCTTAATACTAAGCAAAAATGGCAAAAATATAATTCATTGAGCCTCTTCATTAGGGTTTATAATCTTGTATTACATATTTGTATTACGGGGTTGACATTGTCTAGTGTGGTAATCTCTGTTAGGATTCCAAGAGAGTTGAAGGAGAGGCTTGAGAGATTAAATATTAATATTAGTGAGGTTGTCAGGGAGCTTCTCGAGAAGTATGTTGAGGATGTTGAGGAGAGGCTTGGGATTGGCGAGGGAGCTTATCTGGAGCTTAGGGTTGAGGGTGGCAAGCTTGTCGCAACTCCAATACCAGATCCATTCTGGCTTGCACTGAAAGGGCCCAAATTCGCTGAGACAACAGTTGAAGAGGTTGAGAGTATTAGCGAGGAGGAGCAGAGGAGACTTGAAGATGAGAATACTTCTTGACACATCCTTTTTGCTACCCATAGTTGGGATTAGGGTTAAGGGTGTTGAAAAACTGTTGGAGGGTTTGTGGACTATGTATAGAAGAGGTGAGGTTGAAGTCTACTACACAGAGCTGAATCTTCTAGAAATAGCGTGGAAACTGAGTAAAACTCGCTACGAGCCAGACATTGTTATGAAGGGGCTGATGAGCATCGAGAGAAACTTCATTAAAGCTCCTCTAACATATACATCAATAGCCAAAGCGCTGGAGCTTAGGAAAAAGGGATTCAACGATCTAATAGATCTGCTACTATATGCTATAGCCTATGAAAATAAACTGCAGCTTCTAACATTGGATGTTGCACTCATAAAGTTTCTGGAAGGTGTGGGAGAGGATATGAGCATTATAATAACAGCACTTTAACATTCATAGAGAAATTGCTAAAATTGGCATTGCTGGTCAGCCAGGTGAATAGCTATAAAGATTTACTGTCAATGAGCCAGAATTTTTGTCTTGTTGAGGGGATCCTTATCACATGTTATGAGAGCTCCACAACCCCTCTTATTAAATGCTAAACATATTGAGTCATGCATTACACCCTCTTTCCCAAAGGCCGTAACTTAGCGACATCTCCAACTCTAGAGAGTGGTGGGCTGTATTATTCTTAATCAATACTTATAATTTGTGTTTCAGGTGAGACAGGTGTCATCATTGTCTCAGGTTCGCTGGGGTCATCATATCTTATAAGTCTTTTATTCCCCATGATATAGATAGCGAGATGGTAAGCATATATGTTTTTGTGATGATACGACGGTCTCCTGAAATATGATGAGACTTCTCTTCGCTGAGATTGTCAATGGCAGATTCGGTTATCAAAAATTAATAACTTGGTGAGCGGATTCCGATTATGTAAGGTGGTTGAATGAGTTTTATTGGCAATGTTCGTATCGAGTATAGGCAGGGCTTCTCACAAACCCATTTTCTGCCACATACAAGGTATATGAGTTTGTGCATCAACTGTTCTGGTCCCATAGACGATGTCAGGATTTTGAATAGAAATGCATGTGAGAAGTGCATGAATACTAGTAGCATTGTTAAGGTGACCTCATTCAAGGAGCTGCTCAAATATCTGCATTCCCCTTCTAAAAAGGTGTTGGAGCTTGTAGAGATGGAGGAGTTTGTAAATAGCTTCATAGATTTTTTCAGAAAGGCTGTTGGCAACAATCCTTGGAATCTCCAGGTAAGCTGGGCTTTTAGAATTGCCCAGAAAAGCAGTTTTGCGATGATTGCCCCTACTGGTGTGGGGAAAACAACATTTGGCTTGGTTATGGCTCTATTTCTCGCATATAAACACAATAAGAAGGCTTATATCATTGTCCCAACATCTATTCTAGTTGAACACTATTATAAGAGGCTTCAGGAACTGGCAAACAATCTGGGTATTGTTGTTGCAATTGCAGCTATGCACTCAAAGGTTTCTCCAAAGAGAAAAGCAGAGCTGGAGGAGATTATAAAGGATGGTAACTTCGATATACTCATAACAACGTCTAACTATCTGCAGAGAAACTTCGATAGGGTCTTCAAGCCTCTAGTTGATAAAGGCTTTGCATTCAATTTCATATTCGTTGACGATGTGGATGCCATTATGAAGGGTAGCAAAGCCATAGAATATGTCTTGATGCTTCTAGGCTTTTCCCAAGAGGATATGCAGATAGGGTACAAGCTATCAACCTTGAGAATAAGGCAGATGCGCTGTCTATCGCAAAAGGAAAAGGCTGAAGAATGCAGAGAAGATGGTGTGCCAGTAGACGAGCTAGTGAAGAAATACCAAGCACATATAGCGTCTAAGAGAAGGCAGGTAGGCATCCTGGTAGTAAGCTCGGCTACTGGAAGAGCTAGAGGAAGGAGGATAAGACTATTCAAAGAGCTTCTAGGCTTCACCATAGGCTCTAGTGTCGAGCTATACAGAAATATCGCCGATGTTTATGTCAGTGTAAGCAGCTATGAACAGGCAGTCGAGGTATTGGCAAACACGATTAAGAGGCTTGGCCCCGGAGGACTAGTCTTCGTACCCCTAGACAAAGGCATTGAAGAGGCCCAGAGACTAGCCCAGGAACTGGTTAACAGGGGAGTAAAAGCCGATGTTGTTGTCAGCAAGAAGAGCAAGAGCCTAAAGGAGTTCATTGAAGGCAATCTAGATGTTGTTGTAGGTGTAGCAACATACTATGGCCTTCTTGTCAGAGGCATTGACTTGCCAGAGGTTATAAGATATGCCATATTCTTCGGTATTCCAAGACACAAAATCTCCCTGTCCAGAATCGAGTACAATCCCGCAACACTGCTGAGGGTATTGTCTGTTCTGCTTGAGGTTGTCGATGAGAGGGAGAGGAACAATGTAATGAACAGGATAATAGTGTTGAGAAGAATTGTAAGAAGAGTATCTCCAATCATTCTTAAAGAGGTTATCGAATCCATTGAGAAGGGTATGCACAACGAGAAGAGAAGCGAGCTTGTAAAAACGTTGCTCGAGACCCACGATTATGTGTCATCGTTACTGAAACAAAGCGAGATAATTGAAAGACTGAAGAACAACCCCTCGATTGTGATATATGAAGAGGAGGCACAACTCTATATGCTATTACCAGATGCGCCAACATATATCCAAGCCAGTGGAAGAACATCAAGGCTGTACATAGGCGGTATAACAAGAGGATTATCCATAGTGATATCCGACGATCCTAGGCTAGTCAATGGATTGGAGAAAAGGCTTAGATTCTACATAGACGACTTCAAGTTCTACCCAATCAACGAGGTAGATATCGAAAAAGAGATGCAGAGAATTGATGAAGATAGAAGAATAGTTAAAATGATAAAAAGCGGGGGTATACCCAGCAACCTACTAACAAAGGTAGAGGAACTGACAAAGACAGTGCTATTCATAGTTGAATCGCCAAACAAGGCCAGAACCATTGCATCATTCTTCGGTAAACCGACAGCCAGAGACTACGGCGTTCTTAGAGTTTATGAAGTTGATGTTGGCAAGCTGCATCTTCTTATAACAGCATCTGGGGGACACATCTTCGAACTTGTTGAAGAAGAGCTATCGCAAGATTCTATATACGGAGTTGAGAAAAGGGCGCAGGGAGGAACAAAGTTCTTTGTCCCCAGATACGACTACATAAAAAGGTGTTTGGTGTGCGGAACCCAGTTTGTTAAAGGGGATAAATGCCCTGTTTGCGGATCTTCTGAATTCAAATCATCTAAAGATGTTGTGGAGGCTCTTCAGAGAATTGCTCTAGAGGTTGACGAGGTCATCATAGCCACAGATCCTGATTCCGAGGGTGAGAAAATAGCATATGACATTGCAGTAGCATTAGCACCTTACGCAAAAACCATTAAGAGGGCTGAGTTCCATGAGGTGACGAGGAGAGCTGTTCTACAAGCACTCGAAAATTTGAGGGGGATAAACCTAGCTCTTGTCGAGGCCCAGATAGCTAGGAGAATTGAGGATAGATGGCTAGGCTTCTCCCTATCAGAATACGTCACAAAGCTCTATAGCTCTATAAGCAAGGCTATGGCATTAGATAAGAGGTATAGTGCTGGAAGAGTCCAAACACCTGTGCTTGGAAGAATAATAGAAACAGCAATAAACAGATTGAACACTCTTAGACATAGCAAAATTATAAGCGTTTCTAATCTACAATTCGAAATACCACTAGAAGCATTCAAAAAATTGAATATAGATCAAACCGTAAGAGCATCCGACATCAATGTTGTTTTTCACTATAAATACTCTCACCAGGATATAATATACCCACCCCCACCATTCACAACAGATGAAATGCTGGCCGAGGCCCAAAGAATCCTACGAATGAATTCTGTTGAAGCCATGCAGATAGCCCAAAACCTTTTCGAGCTAGGCTTCATAACATATCACAGAACCGATAGTACAAGAGTTTCTACAACAGGTATAGGGGTTGCCAGAGAATACCTGACCACACAATTCGGCGACAAAATTAGCGAGGTATTTGCACCGAGAAGCTGGGGAGAGGGCGGAGCCCACGAAGCGATAAGACCAACGAGACCCGTTGATGCTACTAGGCTAAGAGAGCTCATAATCGAAGGGGTGATAGAGACCCCAACACCCCTGACAAACAAGCACTATAAACTCTATGACCTGATATTCAGAAGATTTATCGCAAGCCAGATGAAGCCTGCAGTACTGGAAAAGTCGCTATATACCGTAGAGATACTGTACAAGGAGAATAAAATATGGGAGACAGTAATAGAGGTTCCAACTAATATCATTGAACCCGGATTCCTCCTGTACTACTCTACCATATCTATCGTGCCACTTCCAAGAAGCGATGTAGTGCTAAGGCCAAGCAAAGTCAAATCAGTTGAGCTAAGTGATGTAAAGCTGCCGACACAAGGAGATATAGTGAGATGGATGAAGAACGTTGGTATCGGAAGGCCAAGCACATACGCAAAAATCATAGACACGATACAGAGGAGAAGATATGTTTATGTCATAGGCAAAAACCAGTATCTAATACCATCGCTAACAGGCATACTAATATATAGCCTGCTTGCTGGAAACAACTTTCCTGAGAGCAAACACGATATAGTAGCATTTATCCAAAAGTTTATCCATAGATACCCATTCCTGTTTAGAGATGTTAAAGAAGAGGATGTAGAGAAGGTAATTAGAACATCGATAGAGAAGGCTGTAACAGATATAGCAGAAATGGTTTCAACCAGTAGAACAAAACTGTTATACGAAAAAATGGAAAAGATAGAAAAAGGTGAAATAGATTATACCTTGGTAATAAATGAGCTTTTCAATGAGGTTTGCAGCAAAGTTGTTCCAAAGATCTACGAAACAGATTTAGACAAAGTGAAGAGCATATGCAGCTGAATAGTATTAACATAGATGTGGCTGTAATTCATACAAGCATAGAATTAGGAACTAGAAAGAGGAACATAGCCAAGATTAAAGACTTACTAGAAAAGTTGCTGAAACACCAGAGATACGTTGATATTGTGATACTGCCTCAGATGGTTAATGGGGTTCCAATATATGAGATAGAATTCAAAAAAACACTCAAAATATCGAGTGAAACAATACCTGGGCCAACAACAGATGAAATGGGTAAGTTGGCCAGGAACTATGGTGTAAACCTAGTCGTCGGACCATTGATAGAGCGCAGAGGCTCTAGGTTGTATAGATCTGTAGTATGCATAGGTAAAGATGGGGATGTAAAAAAGGTTATTAGACAGGTTGCACCAAACAATAAGTTTAGTGGGTATTCGCAAGTTCCATACATGGTGTTGGGCAATGCCAGAATAGGATTTTTAATAGCTGACGATCTTTTCTATCCAGAAATATCATTCACCTTTTCCATCTTGAATATAGATATTATAGTGATTTATCCTAGTATAAACCAAGACATTTATAGGCAACAACAGGCAACTGTTGTAAGAACTATAGAGTCTGGTAGCATGGGTTTAATGGTTGGCGGAATATTTGAGTATAAACAGGATGTATTAGCTACGGTGCCAACAATTGTTATCGATGAAAATGGTGAAGAGATTGAAAGAATTGACATGGATGAAAAAGTTGTTGCTATGAGTGTTTCTACAAAACATGTAGATAGAGTCAACGTTAATGCGAGATTCAAAATCATAAAGGAGCTGAAAAAAATGTTGCACAGCAAAAAATTTTCAAGTCAAAATACATGAGGCTGTATGAACTGTTAGCACATCTATATTCTTTAACTATGTCTCTAAGTCTCTAAGTGTTGTCTTCTTCATGTCGCTATTTTTTACTAACTAAAATGACTCGTCTATTCTTTACTACCAGATTTACAGCGTTTCTTTTAATTAGCTCACGCAGTATTTTCTTTGCTAGACTATACTTTATACCAAGTTTTTGTGAAAGTGTGAAGGTAGTAACATGACCACTATTGTTGATTTCATCTAGTGTTTTTGAAATAAGGTTTTGATCTATAGTCTCTGCACTAGGTACCGCAATTTTTCTCTCTTCTTTTGCAGGCTTCTTTGCCTCTTCCTTTTTAGCGAGCTTTCTTTGTCTTTTCTCTAGAGTTGATAATGGCTTGCCTCCTTTAGTGCCCATCGATGCAGCCCCAGTTTATATAAGATATTCCCTCATTATTTAAACCGCTCTCTTACTTATAAATTATCATCATCATTTAGATAGGTAGGTGGTGCTAAAACAGATGCGTATTGTAACAGTAAAAATGCCAGAATCTTATCTTGAAGCAATTGATGAGTTAGTGAAAATGGGGAGGTACACATCAAGAAGTGAGGTTATAAGAACAGCAATTAGAGAGCTGTTGAAGAAAGAGCTATGGGAGAATGGTTATAGTTTGGAGAAGCCTAGAAAGAAGGGTGGTAGGTCTAAGGTTATCGAAGTAATAGAAGAGATATAGTTTTATCCCCTTACCACACAAATTTTATTCTAATCTTATTTACCACCCAAACGAGTTTATATTCTATAGTGGTGATGATGATGGTTGGTATTACTGAGTGGTGATATATGACACCAGTTCTGAGCCAAAATGAGGTATTTAACTATGGCGATTATGTGTTAATATACATTGATAAGAGGAGAAAAATTCTCACAAGACTCAAACAAGGAGAGAAAATATCGTCAGACAAGGGCATTATAATAGCCGATGACATTGTTGGAAAAGAGAAGGGATCCCAAATAAAAACCTCGTTAAACATTAGAGCATGGGCCTTAAAACCACTCATCATGGACTATATCGACAAGGGTTTGAAAAGAGTTACACAGGTAATTTATCCAAAGGACTTGGGCTTCATAATACTAATGCTTGGTCTAGGACCTGGCGCCAAGGTGTTGGAAGCGGGGGTTGGATCTGGCAATACAACTGCCTTATTAGCATATATTGTTAAACCTGATGGCCATGTATACGGCTATGATATTAGAGAAGAGTTTCTGAAAGTGGCTAAGGAGAACCTCGAAAAGCTGGGACTAGATAAATATGTTACCTTGAAACTTGCTGATGTGAGAAAAGGCATAGACGAAACAGGTTTCGATGCAGCGGTTATTGACATGCCGGATCCTTGGGAAGCTCTAGAAGCTCTGCATATCTCTCTAAAGCCATCTGCACCAATAGCATTCTTCATACCATCGATACAGCAGCTTATAAAACTGTACAATGCTTTAGAGGATTTCGGTGGCTTCATAGATATTAGAGCTTTTGAGATAATGCTAAGAGAATTCGAGTTATCGAGAGTAGCTATAAGGCCCTCTACCTACATGGTTGGCCATACAGGTTTCATAGTGTTTGCAAGAAAAATAGTTAAAAGCAGCTAGTTTTAGTGTACATCATAGCATAGGTAGGTGCTGGCTTCGTGGCAACCTCTAAGCAGTATCCAAAAAAATATGGAGAGGGTTTCAGCGAGTGGTTTGACTGGATAATATCTGAGGCGGAGATTTATGACTATGGAAGATATCCGGTAAAGGGTATGGGTGTTTGGCTACCCTATGGGTTTCAGATTAGAAAGAGGGTTATAGAAATAATTCGTAATTTGCTTGATGAGAAGGGTCACGAAGAAATACTCTTGCCTTTGTTAATACCAGAGACTTTGTTTAGAAAAGAGAGCGAGCATGTTAGAGGTTTCGAGGGAGAGGTATTTTGGGTTACCAAAGCAGGTCTAGAAAACATGGATGTTAAACTAGCTTTGAGGCCAACAAGCGAAACAGCAATAGGCTACATGGAGAGTTTGTGGATCAAGAGCTATAGGCAACTCCCCAAAAAATATTATCAAATTGTGAGTGTGTTTAGATGCGAAACTAAGATGACGAAGCCGATGATTAGGGTAAGGGAGATTACAACATTTAAAGAGGCTCACACAGTTCACGAAGATTTTGAGGATAGCGAAAGGCAGATTGCTGAAGCTATCGAGATATACAGGAAGTTTTTTGATTCTCTAGGAATACCCTATATAATTTCAAGAAGGCCCCAGTGGGACAAGTTTGCCGGGGCTCTATACACGATCGCCTTTGACACCATATTCCCCGATAAGAGAGCTGTGCAAATTGGGACTGTGCACAATCTGGGTCAGACATTTACAAGAGTCTTTGATGTAAAGATCCAGAAAAGAGATGAGACAATTGATTATGCCTGGCAAACCAGCTACGGAATTTCCGAAAGGGTTATAGCGTCCGTAATAGCGTTTCACAGCGATGACAGGGGTCTTATCCTACCCCCCAATATAGCGCCATACCAAGCAGTAATAGTGCCTATATATCATCAAGAGTCAAAGGAGAAGATAATGGAGTATTGCAGAAAAATAGCAAAGATGCTTAGAGAAAGTGGGATCAGGGTATACGAAGACTATAGAGATGATTTAAGACCTGTGGACAAATTCTTTGAATGGGAGTTAAAAGGTGTGCCTATAAGAATTGAAGTAGGTCTAAAAGAGCTTTCAAACAATGTTGTGACAATCTTTAGACGCGACACCATGAAAAGAGATGTTATTGCAGTCGATCAATTGACTGAGAAGATCAAATTATTGCTAAATGACATATTCCAGAATTTGAGTAACAGAGCGTGGAAAGAGTTTCTATCTAATATAAAACTATTTGGCAATTTTGATGAGGCGGTAAACTTTATAAAAGAAGAGGGTGGTGTGGCAATACTCCCATGGTGTGGAGATGAGAAATGTGTGTATAGCAAGTTAGAAGGTTTGGAAGGTATAAGTGCACTAGGAGAGATCTATAAAGACTCATTAAATATGCTTAGAATTAATGAGAAGGTCAATGGATATAGAGGTTGCGCATTCTGTAATAGGCCGGCAAGAACATTTATAGGTATAGCCAAAAAATACTAGAAATACCAACGATTTAATTATCATTTTTAAGCTTTGATATGAATACCTATACTGAACGGTGGCTTGTGGTGCCCAAGAAAAGAGAGAATAGAGGAAGAAGAAAGGGAGATAAAGGATCTGTATCTAGGATACACTGCGATAATTGTGGCGCCTTAATACCAGAAGATAAGGCAGTATGTGTTACAAGAATGTATTCTCCTGTGGATCCACAGCTTGCTAGCGAACTAGAGAAGAAAGGTGCAATAATAATGAGATATCCTGTGACAAAGTGTTATTGCATTAACTGCGCGATATTCTATGGAATCATAAAGGTTAGAGCAGAGGACGAGAGGAAGAAGGCTACAAAACTATAGAAATCAATGTGCATGCAATTTACTATATATCGTAAGAAGTCTCTGCAGAGAAGATATAATGCCAAGTAATACAAGTGCACCTGTTAAAATGTTTGCCCATTGCACACCTTTTTTAGGATCAATGGCTATGACAAGAGAAGAAAGGAATATTATTATCATCCGTTCTCCATGTTCAAGAATTCCTACGCCCTCTAATTTGACCCCTCTCCACTCTCCCAAAGCCCTCAGATAACTGATGAGGAAAGATACTACAATGGCTAGGGAAATAAGAAGATGATTTACCTCTAGTAACATTAATGATATGAAGTAATTTGCTTCGATGACTCTATCGCAAAAAGAATCGAATATAGATCCCCATGTGGAAGCCTTTCTTTTAACTCTGGCTACAGCACCGTCAAGCACATCTGTTACCCCAGATACCACTACAAGGACAGGGATTACAAATATGTATGAGCCCGTTGCTGCAAATACTAATGAAGTAAAGGATGCTGCCAATCCTGAAAATGTTATAGCATTTGGATCAACATTAATGTGGCCAGCTATGGAGTTAACAACTTTTGAAACACGAGTTCTCAGCATACCTAACATTGTTGTCCACCTCAAACAATTTTCAGCATAAAGCATATTTTCCCAAAAGCTTAAAACTACTATTGATGAAGAGGAATCCGGGAACTGATGGTGGTGATGTTAATAAAATTGCTGACATCTTGTTAACTGGGGGTGGTAATAGCGGTTGGGAAACAGAAGAGGGGCATTGTACTTTCAATATACAATTCAAAAATCCTGTACAAAGTCATAGATTTGTTAAGAGTATTTGACATTACATATTCTGGCATCTATGATAGCAGCTGTGTTGAGAGTGATCTAGCTGACTATATAATTCTTGTCGATGACTATGGCATAAGCTACCTAAAATCTATTAATTGCGCCTTGAATGGCATTATAATACGAATTGACGAATCTACAATAGAAAAAAACGTTATATTAGCATTGGCACTATCTAGAATAGATAGGAGAGTAATAGAAGTTTTAATAGCGGGCATAGATTATGGTCTCAACATAGGCTTGGCCTTATTTGCCGATTCCGAGCTGATCTTTGCTAAAAGCTATAGAAGCGATGAAATGGTCATCAATATGCTGAAAATATTCTTTGAAAGCATCCCCGCCAAGAAAAAAATAATTAGAATTGGTATACCAAGCAAACTTATTCAATCAAGGCTTGCTAAATTCATAGATAATTTGCTCAAGGAGTTGCCAAGAGATATTCTAATTGAATTAGTTCACGAGCATAAAACCTCAAGACATTCAATAATTGTTGATGACAACTTAGATGAAGACTCTATTGCAGCTATAAACATAGCTTTAAAGGCTTTCCAAAAACATTAACTCATAGAAAAGATCACACTCATAATACAACATCGGAGGCGACAGCATATGGCTTCATCTTCGCTAATGGTACCTCACAATGTGCGGGCTAGAATCACGTTGGATAAGGACAAGATTTTGAGGATTCTAGGCCCGGCAAGGATTCATGTAGAAGATGGATGCATTAGATTACTTGGAATAGTTTTGTGCAAGGGTCAAGAAGTTTGGATAAGTAGATACAGAAGTTATGGAATCAAAGCAATTGAGGCCGCTAATCTAAGTATCTTTATCGGAGAGGGTGGCGGTATAGAGGAGCCACTACCTGGCGAAGAACCAATTGATGTATGGGAGACTATAGGCAAGGAGATTGTTGATAAGGGTGGGAGAGTAATTGTTTTAGGGCCTGTTGAAAGTGGCAAAACATCATTTGCCACACTCTTATCAAATCTAGGAATAGAGCATGGGCTGAAAAGCGCAATAATAGATGCTGATGTTGGGCAGTGTGATTTAGCTCCTCCAGGATTTATAGCAATGAAAATTATGGATAGAAAGATACTTTGGTTAAGAGAAGTAACAGGTGACGTAAAACGTTTTATAGGATTTATAACACCATCTTATGGCATAGCAATGGCTAGGATCATAGCATCTGTAGTTGAGCTTATAAACATTGCTGAAGAGAAAGGATCCAATCTGATAATCGTAAATACTGATGGATGGTTCGGCGATTTAGCATCAATACAGTTTAAAACCCAGCTAATAAAGAGTGTGAAGCCCACGTCAATAGCGATAATGGGCAGCGATGCTTTTTGCAGACCCTTGGCAGATACATTTTCGAAGTTTTCAGTAACAAAGGTCTACTGTGTTCCATCTCCAGCTGTGGTGAAGAGTAGGAGTAGGGATGATAGGAGACAACTAAGGAGAGTAAACTACGTTCAATATCTTCGAAATGCAAAGAAAAGATGCTTTAACATTAATGATATAGCCATTCTAGACTCTTGTCTATTTAATGGAGCCTCATATCAGGAAGGGATTGAGGCACTGAAAAGCAAGATTGGAATAGACATTATTATGGCAAGCAAATATGAAGATCTGCTCGTCTTGGCATTGCAAAGCGATGCAAAAATAGATACTCTGCAATTGGGCCATGAAAATATCTACGTAATTAAACCTTCTTTTGCAAAAGGGGCGCTGGTAGCACTTCTAAACGAAAATATGGAAGAGGTGGGCATGGGGGTAATAGATTCGGTTGATCTTGCCAAAAAAGAGTTTTGCATTTTAACAGAGTATGATGGAGATGTTAGAGGGATTGTTGTAGGGAGGATTATACTAAACGAGGAATTTGCAGACAAAGGAAAGATAGTCAAATGTGTTATATGATTACCTAGTTAGTATCAGCATTATTTTCAATCCGTTAACAGTTTCAGAAAGATCATTATCCAGAATATGGGATTATGAATATCAATATGTTTAAGTCTCTTCATTAATACCTATAACTATAAACACGTTCAGAGTTTATTTGAGGCAGAAAATAATGTCGTTGAAGTCGTTCATAAAAGGACTTGATGAGAGTGAGTTAGAGGATCACACATCTAAAGAAATGGACTTTGAGTTAGAGCCTACAAAGCTTCTTGCTCGGTTGGACCCCTCTGAAAAGGTAGCACTATTCAAGGTGAGGTCATCTAAACATATATGTGTTGGCAATGTACTGAACAGCAGAGCAAGGCTCTATAGAAAGGTTCTAAATGTTGAAAATGATGAGGCTGCTTACAAGAAACTTGTTGAGGCTTTGTCAAGACCTGTGAAACCCTTGGAGAAGGACTTCCACAACTATTACTCAACAGTAAAAGAGGTCGATTTAACCTCGATACCATTCATAAAGTTCTATCCCGGGGATGGCGGTAGATACCTATCATCAGCAATATACATAGCCTGTCTAGACAATGTCTGCAACGCCTCTATCCACAGAACAATGCTGGTAACAAAGAATAGCGTAGTCGCCAGAATTGTTCCCCGCCATTTAAGATATATATATGATCAATATAGGAAAAGCGGAAAAGAAATGCCTGTAGCCATTGTTGTTGGCGTACATCCAGCTGTCGAATTGATGGCCGCATCTTCCCCACCTTTCGGAGTTTTTGAGCTGGATCTAGTCCCCAATATTTTAAACGATTTTTCAATAGTATACACACCCAAGTATGGAATTCCAGTACCTGCTTCAGCCGCTCTAGTCCTAGAAGGAAGAGTGTCAATAACACAGTTTGTTGAGGAGGGGCCATTCGTCGATCTTTTGCATCTGTATGACGCTAGAAGAAAAGAACCGTTGATAGCAATTGATGGTATGTATGTTAATCTTGAAGAGTATTTCCATGTGATACTGCCTGCCGGTAAGGAGCACAAACTGTTGCAGAGTTTCCATAGAGAGGCTATGATATGGCAAACTGTAAGCAATGTTGTTCCCAGAGTGTATAGGGTGAGGTTGTTAGAATCGGCTGGCTCATGGCTTATAATAGTGCTGTCCATAGCTAAGAACACCGATGGAGATGCTAAAAACGCCATCCTAGCCGCTTTTTCAGGCCATCCAAGCGCCAAGATAGCAATAGCTATAGATAATGATGTTGATGTGGATTCCCTCGACAAACTTGTATGGGCTTTGGCAACAAGGTTTAGAGGAAAAGAAAGCATGGTAATTGTCGAGAAAAGCAGGTGCTCCACACTAGATCCGTCTTCCCCAGACGGTATATGTGACAAGCTTGGACTAGACCTTACACTACCTGTATCAGCAAATAAGAAACAATTTGAATATGTAAAAATTGAGTGAAAGAAGAAATGTATCTGAGTAGAATCGAGGAGAAGATGCTTAGCGGAGAATTTGGGGAAGTCACTAAGAAGGCTATGGAAATCATAGTCAAAGTTGGCGAAGTTTTTGGGGCAGAAAGACTAATAGACATTGCACACGCTCACATCTCAGGCGTTTCATACTTCAATATAGGGGATGAAGGCCTAGAGTTTCTAACGGATTTGAGTCAAAAAGGTGCTAAAACCAGAGTATATACAACTGCCAATCCCTACTCATTTGCTGGGCTATCCCTATATAATAATGAAGAATTGAATAGAAAGCAAATACAAATAATAGAAGCACTTATAAAAATAGGAATTGATCCAAACAGCTTTACATGTATACCATACGCACTTAGAAAACCAGCTATAGGAGAACATCTTGCTTGGGCTGAATCAAGCGCTGTAATATATGCCAACTCCGTTTTAGGCGCATTCACAAATAGAGAAGGCGGCATAACAGCTCTGATGGCGGCTTTAATAGGCAAAACATATGATTCTGGTATGCATCGAATTGAAAATAGAACTGCATCAGAAGAGATCATCATCGAATTCAACATTAATTCAATTCTCCTTGCAAGTCTTCTAGGTCTTCACATTGGCAGATTAACAAGAGGTGTTCCATACATAAAAGCAAAATACTCTGTAGAAAAAGAGGCTATGTTTAATCTGCTTCTAAAAAATATGCTTGCATCAATTGCATCAACCTCGTCAGCTTCAATGGCTATACTAGATGGTATAACACCTCCAAATACCTATATCATCGATTCTAGCATTGAAAGGATTCATATAGATGAAAAAGAGCTTTACCAAAGCATTGACAACATGTTGTGCAAAAGCGATGCACTGCTTCTTGGATGTCCTCATCTAACCCAAGAGGAGATGCTGATGCTACTTAGAGATGAATATATAGACATTTTTAAAAAGCATGGAATAAGCAAAATAATTGTAACTGTAGGAGCAAACCTCAATATAAGGAGCGTCGAAATCAGCAACATAATCAATAAGATTAGAGAGCGCCACAAAATAAATGTAGAGATTATGCCTGGCAGCTGTGCTGTTGTCTCAAACTTGAGGCTGTTAAATATGGCATCGGTTTATACACCCCATGGCAAAGCAATACACTATCTGTACAACCTGTCAGGTGCAAAGCCATGCATAATAGGTGTATAGAGCTAAGTAATGTTATAATCATTGGGAAAGGCAACGCGTTTGGCAGGACAATCAAATTAGATACACTATCATTTCTTGGAGATGTTGATAGAGAAAGTGGCAAGATAATAGCACAAGATTTGAAAGCAAAAGGAAAGAGCCTTGCTAACACCATATTGATTGTAAAAAGGTTTCGTGGAAGCACCGTGGGGGTCTATGTCCTATACTCACTTTGTAAAAAAGGGCTAGCCCCAAAGGCAATATTAATGGTCGATCCAGATCCTGTTGTTGTAACTGGAATGATACTATGCAATATCATAGGTGTTGCAAAGCTACCTGAAGATGTATACAATGCAGTAGCAGATGATGTAGATACCGAAGTAGAGTGTCATAATGGCACCGCCAAGCTCTGCTTCCAATAATATTTTTGATGCTTATTGCTATCGCCACTAATCTTTTTACCTAATCTACTAGATTATGAGTGAATGAGGTTCGCTTTTTAAAGAAGCCGATATCAGAGTTTATAGGAATTTGGATATGAGGAGGTAATGGTGTTGTATCATTTCTTACTTGTTTTTCTGGCGCTAGGATGAGTTTGCGCTGTTTCAAAGTGTTTTGTTTTGCTGAGCAATCTTTTTATTTTTTCAATTCTTTCTAGAGCATCTAGCCACGCAATAACATTTCTAGCATCCTCAAATTCTGTCTCACTATTCTTCAATTTATTGACATACATATTCAACTTATTTGTAATACTTTTTTCGAGCTCTGTTAATGTTGACAGTACGTTGGCTTCGGAAACCTCCTCCTCAGTTTTAACAAGCATAACCCTGCCATGTATAGGACACACAACCTCACCACTTGGAAGCTTGAATAATGGTGAGTTGCATAAGGGGCATACTTCAGCTAGCATAGTAGCGCCACCTCTAAGTAGCTCCGTAGCTCTCTTAACTATGGTATCTCTATCTATTTGCTGGGTCATTGTCGATCACAGTACAACCATTTCTTGATGCATAAAGATATATAATCTTTACGCAAAACAATATCATTAAAATATCATCTTAAAGAGCCAAGTGATTCGTTCACAAATCCTCTATAGCCTAAAACGCCTATGTTTCGGCGATAACATGAGGAAAATACATCCAGCCTTAGTCGGCATCTTGATAGGGGCTTTCACGAGCTTTATTAATAGCTATTCATATGCTGTATCAGGGTATACAACATCTGAGATATCAGTGGTGTGGATTCCAATACTATCCTTGTTTATATTTAAATTACTTAACATGAATTACGATGTAAGAGACATTGTAATATCTTCTGCAATAGCCATAGGCATTGATATTACAACAACACTTACATCTGGAATGTATATAACATATGGGTTTCTAAAAAATGTTGCCTTCAGACTCAAGCCATTCGGATTCGATGTTGATGTGCCCAAATATCTCTTTAATTATGGCAAAAGCTTTATAGATTTGAATGCTCTTCCTATATACATAACACTCACTATATCAACACTTGGAGGAGCCTTTATAGCATATTCGCTGAGAAGCCATTTCCTAGATAAAGAAAGGCTAAAATATCCTATAGCCGCTGCTTCAGCTGTTATCACCAATCTGATGAAGGAGTTTAAGGTGGGCAGAAACTTCTTTCTACTGATCTTTGCATTTGGTTTCATAACCCAAATGGCGTTTTTTATCGCCGGACTTAGCATAGATTTAACGCCAGTTACATCAATGTTTCTGCCAGGCTCTGTCTTCGCAATCTCGTTTACCCCAATAGTATTCGCATTATTTCTTCTGCTTCCACTTTCATCACTAAGGTCTTTCTTCATAGGATCTTTTCTAACATATCTTATTTTTATACCAATGGCGATAAAACTATTCTCTATTCCGCTAATCCCCTCTCAAACATATGATGATATGCTATTTAGCATTTCCCCTATCGTTTTAAGCATTAATGTTGGATTTGTTATAACCTTTCTATTATATTATCTAATTAAGTATTGGACCCAATTGGCTATGAGTTTTTCAGTAATCCTAAAATTCGGTGCCGAAAGAGTTGCATTTGCTGTAGGACTATCATACATTGCATTCCTCGGAATTGTCGCAACAGTTTTTGCAGTCTATCTTAAACCCATTAATAACATAGTTTTTCTGGCAATAGCCTTGGCCTTGTTTCTCCACCTAATATTAATTATAGGTAATCTCAGAGTTGTTGGAGAATCTGGTACAGGATCTCAAGCACTTTTCCCCCTTGTAACAATGGTGATGTATTTACTTGGTGTGCGTAACACCATGCTATATGCTGTTCTAGATCCTTACACAGGCATTCCAATGCCCCAAACAATAGCTGCAACAACAATGAATTTGCTTAGATACTCAAGACTAAATAAAGTAAATGCTATGGAAACCCTAAAATACTTTTGCTTAGGAGTCGCCATAGGGAGCTTCATAACATACACGTATGGGAACCTTCTTGTAGGCATATACGGCTTCAACTCTCCTCAAATGCCTTTATCAAAGTGGATACCAACAACAGTGTGGATGGCGGCTGTATACCAAGGCAAGCTAGCAATGCAGTCGCTAAACACAATCTTATTTGCATCGCTGGTCTCTATCCTGATAATCTTATTCAATAGATTTATCGGATTAGCCCTATTTCCATTCCTAGTTGGGATAACATTGCCACCAGACATAGGATTCCAAATACTGTTAGCATACATAGCAAAAAGCCTTGTAGTAAGATTTGGCCCCACATTTCATGAAAGGCTAATTGTAGGAGCCACAATATTTATGTTGGGCTGTGCGGTAGCACTCATTGCAAATATTATATTGGTAAGTCTAGGTGTTGTATCTCCGTGACATTAACATTAGACACCATAACAATGATCTTGTTTGCTTCAATACTAATTCTTTGGGGGATTTCTCTATATTTAGTCAGTAGAAAGGGTGTTTCAGAGGAAGAAGAGCTGGTAGTACCTAGACTAGTGTCTCCAGCTTATAAAATAATCAAGATAATGTTTTACAACATTATTAGAAGCATTGAATTAGCTCTAATAATAATTTCCTTGCTTTTAACATCATTTTCAATAGCCTATGCATCAACATATCTGTACTCTTCATCTGAGATAGATGCATCTTCCATACCATACACCTACGATATTCTAATGATCTCTAACAGCTATGAACGAGGTGCAGGGTATGTTAAAGAGGTTCCAGTAGAATCGGTTAAAATAGTGCAAATATACAATGGTGTATTTATAGAACAGGACAATAAAAGTATTTATCTATTGCCATTAGTCATTAACTGTAGCCCACATGTAAAAATCTATGTTGGAGACATAGACAAGATTTGTAAGCTCGTATCACAAGGCAATATAGCTATTATTGATAATAAAAAAGCTATTGGCTTGAACACTATTTCTATAGATGGCCAGAGGTTTTTCGTGGTAAAGGAGGATTTATCTAATTTTGTTAGAGTAGAGATTCTTCCAAGTATTTATTTAGTTCATTCTCTAGGTGCTATAGGGGGTACCCCACTCGTAGCTACACCAACAGACATCATCATACTTCCAGAGAATGAAAAAGTTGTTGAGGCTTTATGCAACACCGACTGTAATGCAAAAACAATTTTTCTAGCAAGGAATTTAAGCTATGTAGACGTCGCAAGGCTTTTAAAACACTTTGACTTGGTTGCTGTAAGAACCAATGGTAAGATACATATCTATAGCCCTAATCTAGTTCCATCGTCAAGAACCTTCATTGGCTTGGCTCTTTCAGCACTTTTCTCCCTAGTCTTCTCAATAACTGTTTCAGGTGGTTTGGCGGAGAGGATTAAACTTATTTCTCAGAGACTGGCTCTATCTGGCGTCACATATGGTATGTTATCATCTTCTTTGGCTATAGTTATGATTGCAATACTCCTAGTTTTCTACATCCCACTTCTGATAGTAGCTTTCTTAAGCGGTGTAGAGAATATCTTTGGTGTGGCATCTACATCATATTTACTATCTGCTACCATATCAATCATGGTTATTGTGTATAGAGCTTCCGCCGGTCTCAAGGTTAGAGGAAGCAAGGTCTTGCCAAAACCTTCAATAGTTTTAAATCATACTGCCAAGATAGATGTAAATATGTTTAGAAATGAGCTTGAAAAAGATTTTTCCTTAGACGACTTCTTTATGCTATCAGAGTTCGAAGTTTTAGAGGATACCAACAACATGATTGAAATGCGTATTGAGCTTATATACAAAAAGGGCTTGTCATCCATAGTTAACATTGAAATATATGGAGAGAAGATCAACAGTCTTTGGAATTACAATCTATTAGCCGATGTCTGGAGTTTAGAAGAGCTAAGTGGTCGTGAACAAGCAAAGCTTGTTCTAATGGCTTTGTCAAAGATTCAAGGGGTGTTCACAAAATGCATCACAGAATAATGTTGATAGGAGTGAAATACTCCTATATATGTAATGGATTTAAATATCTTCTTCTTTACAGCTTTACCTTGGTATTCTATCTCCTGTTTTATAGCGATGTAATATCAAGAACGGTTTCAATTGTGCTTTCATCTCTAGCAATATTAGCTACATTATTATCTGACAAGGGAAATATTGCACAACTCATTACAGCTTTTCGCATAGTTGGTTTGAGAAAGAGTGGAATAGCGTTTACAATTTGGGTATTTATAGCTTTGAGAACATCTATACTTATGATTGTATATGGCATCTTAGCTAGAGATGCAACAGCTTTGACAGTACTGTTCATAACTTCAGTTATTATCACCATATTTATCCTATTTTCGATTTACTAGTGGTGGTAAATGTGAAGGATCTTGTAGTCATAGTGAGAAACCTGTGGAAATACTACAATTATATGGGTAATAGAATACCAATACTCAAAGGAGTTAACATGTCGCTGTATAGAGGTGATGTAGGTGGCATACATGGGCCTAGCGGTGCAGGCAAAACAACACTTCTAAAAATTTTGGCAGGCTTGGATAGGCCGGATATGGGAGAGGTTATAATAGAGGGCTATAACTTGAGTATGTTAGATGATGAGGGGTTAGCAGAGCTTAGAACAGGTGTTGTCAGCTTTATTCCACAAGATTATGGTTTGATAGAGGAGTTCACAGTTTATGAAAATATTGAGCTACCCCTCTTGGTATCTGGTGTACCAGAAGAAGAGAGAAAGGCTTTGATTAACGATATCCTCAATTACATGGGTTTAACCGATAAGATAAAAACTAGAGTCAAGTTCTTGAGCGGTGGTGAGAAGCAGAGAGTTGCCATCGCAAGAGCTCTTGTTGTAACGCCATCGCTTTTACTAGCAGATGAACCGACAGCTAATCTAGATTGGGAAAACGCCAAGAAGGTTCTAGAGCTCTTCACAAAAATCAATAGAGATTTCCAAACAACAATCCTAATAGTCTCCCACGATGCACGAGTTCTAGAATACACGAATAGGAGATTCGTTCTAATCGATGGCATTCTAAAGGAAGTTTAAAATATGGCATTCTTTTAACTCTCCAATAGTGATATATAGCTCTTCAGCCTTTCAACAATGTCACGCAACTTATCTTTGTCGCTCTTCAAAGAATCATGGTACTCAGTTACAATAGCGTCAAACCAGTCTAAAGCGGCTAGAGCAGCATCGTAAGGACACATGATATTCCCCTCCGAATCCTCTAGAATCTCCCTATCAACACAATCCTCATGCATCAAACCTCCACATACACTACATTTCACACTTTTTTCATCGCTCCCTATTTCTCTTCCACATATAACACAATACGTTTTGATATTATGATTCTTTTGCAAGGTTGTTCACACGGTCCGTGAAATCATCATTGACGATCAGCTAACCCAGCGTGAGCACATCAATAAAGTTTATTTTTTGAAAACTTATAAATTGATTTGAGGTGCAAACAGCTTGAAAGTAGTAGTACTTGCAGGAGGCCTTGGAAAGAGATTAAGGCCATTGACAGAGGATAGACCTAAAATACTTGTTGAGGTATGTAAAAGGCCTATTCTTGAGTGGCATATTAAATGGCTGAGCAAATACGGGTTTAAAGATTTTGTGTTGCTTCTTGGACATGCCAAGGAAAAGGTTGTAGAGGTTATAGGAAGTGGTAAAAAATATGGGATTAACGTGGCTTATGTCATGGAGGACGAACCTCTTGGCACGGGTGGTGCAATAAAGAATGCAGAGTCTGTTCTGAGAAATGAGGAATGGTTTCTCGTGATAAATGGCGATATAATCACAGATCTGGATCCAACACCATTAATAAATGATGTAGTGAAAGATGATAAAGCTGTAGCTGGTATAGCTCTAGTTCACATGAGAAGTCCGTATGGTATTGTAAAGGTTGTTAATAACTATGTTAAGGAATTTATCGAAAAGCCAATTATAGAGTATACAATAAACGGTGGAGTTTATGTGATGAAGCCTGAGATACTCGATTTTCTGCCTGAAAAGGGCGATATTGAGACAACAGCATTCCCACTTTTGGCTAAAGAAGGCCGATTAAAAGGGCTTGTGTATAGAGATGTGCTTTGGAAGTCTATAGACACCATAAAGGATTTGGAAGAATGTGAGAACCTTATTAGGCAACGGTATCCAAGTTTTTGCGAAGGTCACTAGGCTAAACCGATTTTCTTTTCCATATGCCAAGCTCACTAAATATATAATTGAATGGAAATCCAATTAAAATCCCTATGAGCTGAGCTATAATAGGATTCATAGATAGGCCATATTTTATCGATACAGCTGAAAGATATTGTACAATAGCGCTTGGGGCAGATGATATATGAAATAGAGCAAGGCGGGTCATGGCTTTGCCCGAGCGTCTATCTCTAAAAGTCCACATTTCATGGAGCACAAAATTGAATATAATACTAATTTCTATTGATATTGCGCTTCCTACAGCAAATAGCTGGTTTATGAGTGGCGGGGATAGGAAGCCAATTAGCTGTAGCACACCTAGGTTAACAACTGTCCCTGCTAGACCAACTAACACAAATTTGAATGGCCTCCACCCACTCAATTTCATTACATGGAGAATGTATTGAATTATAGTTTTTGTTCCAAGTTTACTTTTTCCATAGATTCGTGGTCTAAAGATGTATGGCACCTCAGCAACAATTTTTGGGTTGCATCGTTCTAGAATCTCTAGAAGTATTTTGAAGCCGTATGGGTTTAACTTCGATAGATTCTCTAAAACAATTCTCCTCTTAACCATGAAGAAACCTGACATCGGGTCAGATATCCTTCGTACCGATGGCAGAAACAGCTTCGCTATAAGTGTTGCCGTCTTAGATATTAGTAGCCTTGTTTTTGACCACCCAGCAACACCCCCACCTTTCATATATCTCGAGCCAATTACTACATCGGCATCGGTTTTTCTTGCCTCGGAAATCATATCTTTTATGTATTCTGGCGGATGCTGTAAATCAGCATCAAGCACAAGTGCATATTCCTTAGAAGAAAAAATTATGCCATCTATAACAGCTGTTGAAAGACCTTTTAACCCAACTCTTCTAACAACAATCATGTTGTTTCTGAGTAGCTCAATAGCCTTTTTCCAGGTACCATCAGGGCTATTATCATCGACAACCACTATTTCATAATCAACGTCTGTGGGAATATTCTTGTTTATCTCTCCAAGCAGAATGCCTATATTTTCGACTTCGTTATAGGTTGGAACCACTATTGCTACTGACATCATTTGCCTAGACATATTTCTATCCTCATATATCGAGTTTCCACGCTAAAAATATATCTGTTTTATGCTTGTATAATAAAAATGAATAAAATAATTAGCTTCTAATACGTACCCAGCTAATTTCTATAATATTATAGCATATAACATATTTATATCATTTAACTACTGAAAGGTTTTGTGTCTAGGACATGAATTTATACGAGATTTTAAAAAGATTAGAGAGCGTCTATAGACCGAATAAGGATGAATATATTGTTTTGCATATGATTTCCAAAGATAATCAGATAAATCACTTTGAGATTTTGATTGGGATTGTTTTGAGCCAGAATACAAGTGATAGAAATGCTATGCGCGCTTTAAACAATTTGAGAAGAGATCTTGATGGCATAATAGAACCGGAAAGGGTTCTTCGAACTCCAGTTGAGACTATTATAAATGCTATTAGGGTTGCTGGGATTGCCAAGAGAAGGGCAGAAACAATATATGAATTAGCTAAGTGGTTCAAGAGCAATGAAGATATTGTTAGCAAGCTCCCCATGCTAGATGTTGATGAAGCACGAAAAATTCTGATGCAAATACGCGGTGTAGGGCCTAAAACAGCTGATGTGTATCTATTAGCTGTGCTAAGAAAACCGACATTTCCCATAGATGCTCACATCAGAAGAGTTTTAACAAGAATGGGTTTAGCACTTGAAAATGAGGGTTATGAGAATATAAGAAAGAGGGTTGTCTCAGAAACTCATAATGATGTTGATGTTTTGATGAAATTGCACATTTTGTTGATAGAGCATGGAAGGAAAGTCTGTAGGGCTAGGAAACCTCTATGTAATGAGTGTGCGCTAAGAGATTTATGCAGTTACTACAAAAAAGCTGATTTGGGTAAATGAATGTATCAGACAATCCGGGTACATCACTATTCAGAGCTCAGCTACATCATCATTTAACTATATAATCCAAGTTTATCCAAAAATAAATTTATATTGGTTGCACAAGAAGCTGTTTTGATTTGATCATAGTCTCTCTGGAATGATGGTATGTCATACCAGTATAAGTCCGTTGAAGAAGCCTTGAAATTGCTATTACAGCATGTTAAGTTAGAGCCAGGATTTACAGAAGTTGAATTAGATAATGCCGTTGGTATGGTGCTAGCCGAAGATATTTATGCGCCTATAGACCTTCCACCATTTGATAGAAGCGCTGTTGACGGTTATGCAATATGTAGTGAGGCTGTGTCATCAGCTTCTCCACACAATCCAATACCATTGAAGATACAGTTTAGCGATACACTAAACTCGTGTGATGAAGCAATACCCGTTGTTACAGGACAGAAAATGCCTGTAGGAGCCGATGCCGTGGTAATGATAGAGGATGTTACAAGGGATAACAACACAATTTATGTGACAAGACCACTATCAAAATATGCCAACGTTTCTAGAAGAGGAGAAGACATTAAAGCAGGAGAGAAGATAGCGTCAAAAGGGGAAATAATAAAACCCGTGCATGTAGCGATATTCTCGGCCCTTGGAATAACAAAGATAAAGGTTTTCGAAAAGGTCTCTATAGGAGTTATTGCAACAGGCTCCGAGGTTGTGGAACCAGCATACGGTATTAGAGCATACGAAGAAGGCTTGATACTTGACTCAACCTCAGTACTTGTACGAACCACCCTCTCAAAATATCATTTTATAAACACTAAATGGTATGGTATTATCAAAGATGATGAAAAGCAGATAGGGGATGTAATACTAAAGGCCCTTAACGAAAACCAAGCCTTGGTGATTACTGGTGGCACAGGTCCTAGTGACCAAGATAAAACCTTTAATGCTGTTATTAATGTCGGCAAAAATCCGATAATAATTACAAGAGGTCTTGCTATAAAGCCTGGTAGGCCAACATCTATAGTTGTTGTAGAGAATAAACCTATCTTCCTTCTTTCAGGCTTTCCCGTAGCTGCATATATAGCTTTGAATGTCATAGTACTCAACTTTCTATTTAAAGCGCTAGGAATACTTGATGACATGTTTGTCGAGGTTCCAGCCTCAGCAACAAAGAAGGTGAGTGGCTCCATAGGATACGATACATTTGTTAGAGCAAGGATATCGAAATGTGGAGATGAATTATGCGTTGAACCTGTGCTTCTCCACGGCTCTGGAGTATTAAAATCGCTACTTATTTCAAATGCGTTGCTTGTTGTTCCCAGAAATGTTGAAGGTTTTGACAAGGGTGATAGGATATGGGTGAAAATATTGTGAAGAATTATAAAAAAAGAAAGATATTCCATACGTTGCTATCCATCGAGGATGCTATTTCAAGACTTGAAGAACTAAATTTGTTGAAACCTCTTGGTGTAGAGACTGTAGATATATCCCATGCTTATAACAGAGTTTTGGCTGAAGATATTTTTGCTCCAATAGACTATCCACCTTTTGATAGATCTGAGGTTGACGGATATGCAGTCTCCATTAAATCTGTAGAGGGTGTTGATGAGCTCCATCCAGCGAAGTTGAAGGTAATAGGCAAAATCTCGATAGGCGATGTCCCCTCAATCGAAATTGGCGAGGGGGTTGCGGCTGCCATAGATACTGGCGCGATTGTGCCTAGGGGTGCAGACGGTATTGTAATGGAGGAGTACGTTGATAGGGAAAACGATGAGGTAACCATATACAGGGGTGTTTTCCCGGGGGAGAACATATCATATGCAGGAAGCGATATAGCACTTGGCGAAATAGTGTTACATAGAGGCTCTAGACTCTCATATCTAGAGATAGGGGTTTTAGCCGCTTTGGGAATCAAGTATGTCAAGGTGTATAGAAAGCCTAGAGTCGTGGTTGTATCTATTGGCAATGAATTGGAATCACCTGGAAAGGACCTGGCTGTAGGAAAAATCTATGATAGTAATGGCTATGCAGTAACATCTTATCTGAGGTCTATTGGTATCGAAGCTGAATACTATGGCATATTACCTGATAATGAAGACCATGTATATGCAGTGCTAAGCGATTTGGTAGGTAAATACGATGTTATTGTCACATCAGGGGGAACCTCAGCAGGCGAAGAAGATGTGACCTATAGGGTATTTGAGAGGCTAGGGGAGATAATTGTTCATGGACTTAAGGTAAAACCTGGAAAACCAACGGTTGTAGCTGTAACAAGAGAGGGTAAGTTCTTGTTTGGCTTACCAGGTTTCCCACTTTCGGCACTCACAGTTGCGGCAACATTTCTCAGACCTATCTTGGAAAGGCTTGAAGGTTTGGAACCGTCAATTAAATTCATAAAGGCCTTAACAACATTCAAGGTGAGAAAAGACATTGGGAGAACATGGTACGTCCCAGTAATTCTAAGTTTTGTTGGTGGAAGAAGATACGCGATCCTGTTATCGGCTCCGTCAGGTAGCGTCTCATCATTGTTGAAAGCAGATGGCATAGCCGTGCTGAGGGAGGAAAAGGACTATATTGAAGAAGGAGAAGAGGTAGAGATTATACCAGTTGGAGAAAGAGATAAAGAGGCTGTGATAGCTGGAAGCCACGATATATTGTTAACAGTATTGCTATCTAAATTCAATTTAATTCAGAAAACTTCTCTGAGTTTTATAGGATCTTATAAGGGGCTTGAGCTTCTCAGGAAAGGTTACATAGATATTGCACCAATTCATCTCTTTGATCATGTTTCCGGCGAATACAATATGCCATTCATAAAAAGCGATGAAAAATTAAAGAGTAGCGTAGTTCTGGTAAGAGGTTATAAAAGAAGATTGGTGTTGGCGTTTAGAAAGGGCAATCCCAAAAACATTAAGGGATTTGATGATGTGCTAAGAGATGATATAAGGTTTGTCAACAGGAATAGGGGCTCTGGAACAAGAGCATATATCGACAAACTGTTTATGGATCTTTCCAAGCAACTTGGGCTGGGCTTCAATGATTTAACTAGAAGGGTTAATGGGTATTGGTATGAGGTTTCTACACATAGTGGTGTGGCGGCTGCAATTGCCCAGAATAGGGCTGATGTTGGTATTTGTAGCGAGTATGCAGCTGAAAGCTATGGCCTGGACTACATACCGCTGACTTGGGAGCTCTATGACTTCGCAATAAATGCTAGAAGCTTGGAAAAGAGGTTTATACAGAAATTCATTGAGGCTCTAGCCAGCTCAGAGGCAAGGGATCTTGTAAATAGTTTTAAAGGTTATGAGGCAGCCGAAAATATGGGTTCAAAGATCTGTTGCTAATCTTCTAACCTCTTTTCGCGATATTTCATCCGCCAGTCTTATTGGTTCGGGTAGCGCATAAACCTTTTTCCATGTCCTCATAGCAAGGCTTGCTGCTTCATCAGCTGTTATTCTATGGCCGATGGTTACATATATCCTATGCGAATTGTTGGTGAGAACATAGCCAACAACACTATTTTCGACAACTATAGCTTCTCTGCCATCGCGTAAAACTATGTCTCCATAGAGCAATTTCTTTGCTATACCAATTGAAGGCATGTTAAATACTAGGCCTATATGAGAGGCTATGCCAAATCTTCTTGGATGGGCAAGGCCATGACCATTAACGAACAAAACCTCTATGCGAACTTTGTTTAGCAATTTATTTAGGGCCTTGATTATCAAAGGGGCTTCTCTAAAAGCTAGGAAACCTGGTATATAGGGTACAGAAACCTTGTCGCAATATGTTGCATAAGATAATATGCTATCACTTTTAATGTTATATGCCACGACTGTTGCGCAGCCCCAATCTTTTTTGTAGCTAACGTCAGCCCCTCCAACAACATTTATATTATTTATATCGATACCCAGAGAGGCTATAAGGATACGCGAACTTAGAAATGTCTGTGCCTTTTTCGCGCTTTCTATTAGGAATTTCATTACTGTTCTCAGCGCTATAGAGTTATGCTCTTCTCCACTACACCATTCTTTGTTACGGCAATAACATCAATACCGTCACCAGAGACAGCATCTCTTGATATAGCAGCTCTTATAGCTCTAATTGCGAGCTCCATTGCATTCTCTAGGTCCAGCTCTTTCTTATATTCAGCTTCTATTATACCTATCGATATTGGTGCACCTGTTCCCACAGCAGCATAGTCATCCTCAATTACAGAGCCTACGGGATCTAGAACATAGAGGTGATAACCATTTTCATCATATCCCCCAAAAATTATTTCAGATATAAATGGCATTAGCTTATAGCTATATAGAATCGCTGAAAGCAGTTTAGCAGCTGCTCTAACACTTATTTTCGATGATGTAACCAGCTCTCTGTACATTATTTCAGCATTTAGTATTCTATGCAATGTCTGCATATCACCAACGAGCCCTGCAGCAGCCATGGCCATTCTATCCCCTACCCTAAAGACTTTTTTACCTGCTCTGCTAACAATGTACCCTCCATAACTAATCCTTCTTTCAGCTCCTAGAACCACACCAGAATCAGTCTTAATGCCAACAGCTGTCGCACCTGTTACTAATCTTTCATATGACATGTTTTAGCACCTTGCACAAGAATCTCTATAGCTATAGCTCTAATAAAAATGTTAATGCTACCTTTGAATGAGCTCGGAAGGGTCGTAACCATACAGTATCTTAAACAATTTCTTCCCTTCTTCAGTCATCATTGATGGATTCCAGACCTTTTCAAGATCCAATTTAACATGGACTTCTTTATCTGGAAATGCGTTCTTTAAAGCATCTTCAGCTTGTTTAGCAACAAGATGCGCTACTGGGCAAAACGGAGATGTTAGACCTACTGTAACATCTATTCTATTCCCATCAATGTTTATCGAATAGACTAGCCCAAGGTCGTAAACATTAATTGGTATCTCCGGGTCATAAACATTCCTCAAAACATCTATTACCTTCTTTTTCATTTCATCTGAGTTCATCGGCAATTTCCCACCTATAAAATGATAGTTAGAGACTTTATCGGGTTAATACTTTAACCATTATAACGCTATGTATATTGTTTTCTAATTATTTCAACAGCTTTCTTAGTAGCCTCATATGGATCAGGGCTTTTCGTTATTGCAGAGCCCATCACTATTATTTTTGCACCACTCTGAATGAATGTATCTATATCAGCATGTTTTATACCGCCCGCTACAGACACTAAAATATCGCTCTGCGATATCTCTTCTACTTCACGTAGTAATTGCTTTGCTGATAAACCTCTTTTTCTCTGTACATCAACACCTATATGTAGATTAACTATATTCACCCCGTAGCTAGCCAGCCTAAATGCTCTGTCAATAGGATTTTGAACGTATATTAAATCAACGACTAGGTCTACCCCAAGGCTCCTACAAAGCTCTACAGCATCTTTGATTATATCATCTTCTACAATTCCAAGAATTGTAACAGCGTTGGCACCTTCATTTGCATACGGATTGAATTCAAGGGCCATGGCATCAACTGTTTTCAGATCTGCTAAAACAATTTTTTCTCTTGCAATCTTCCTTATTTCTCGTAGTGCATGCAATCCAAAGGATTTTACTAGTGGAGTCCCAATCTCTACGATATCAACATCAGCATTCACAGACTTTATGGCAACATCTATGGCCGCATTCAAATCTATGAGATCCAGTGCTACCTGTAGTAATGGTCTTTTTACAGCTTCTTGATACAGTAAACCCATGTTCTATTCACCATTTGAATCGAGACATTATCTTTTCTAGAAGCAACTTTCCTTCTTTTGTTTTTGGATAACTCACCGTGGATATTGATTGCGGGAATGGGGTCTCTTTAACATATTCTACAAATTTCTTAGGCCAGTTATCAATGTCAAAACCCTTTTGTGCAAGCAAGGCTAATAGCCATCTTTCACTTCCAAAACCAGAACAACCAGTCCAAAGAGTCTCGCCTTTGTTGTGCCTTATTCTAAAAGGTTCTGTGAATTTTGTGCCATGAATAGAGATATTTCCTATTTCAAGCCAGTTTTTATTATCTTCTCTAGGCCCTTTATATGGAAGCCACGCCTCAAAGTCAATTGTTCCTGGCACATTGATGTTTATCTCTCTCTTCTCTTCTTCTACAAGACCGCTTTGCTCATAGAACCATGGTGTTACCCACGCCATTCTCCATTCTAGATCTAGAACCTTGTCCATGAGCCTCTCATAGTTTTCTAAAAGCTTATTCCTAATATCTATGACTTGTTCTGGTTTGCCCAACCACACAACCTCTATTCTATGAAACTCTATAACCCTCTCAATACCGTGTATTCCTCCAGATTCCCATCTAAATGATGGGCCACTCATATCAAACCATTTTATTGGCAGGGTAGAGTCGTCGACTATTTCGTTCTCAAAAAACCAGTAGAAGGGCTCGCATTGAGCAAAACATAGAAAATAGGATGGAGATCTCAAATATTTTTGGAGCTCTTGAGGATCAATTTCATCCATTACATACATATTATCTATAAGCTCTTCGTATTCTGAAATATCATAGCTTCTTGGCAGTGAAGCAAATACCATGGAGTTTATAACGCCCCTTAAATGGCCTGTTTTCAAGCCAACTTCAAGTGGATACATCTTTGGGAATATGGCTTCCTGAAAGCCTAGTGGTTTTACAACCTCATCTAAAAACAGTTTTTTGAGAGCATTTAGAAGATGTGTTATTGGTGGTGTATAGAGCCACTGTCCTATGCTCATCCTCTTTATCCATCCGATATCCTCTAGGATCTTATTTGGATCCTCAGCTATAGGCTTTTCAATCTTGGTACCACTGCTTTTTATAAGAATCCAGTGCTCAGCTTTTCCACCCCATTTTACTCTCTTCTCCTTCTCCTCTATTAATCTGATTAGGCGCAGAAATAGAGGCTTCTTCAAATCTTCTTCATGAAGCTCTGAGAGCTCAATTACACTCTTGTCTCCTTCTACGCTAATGTTCCGAATAAATGGTAGCCTCAATGATATGCTAATCTTACCTTCTATAACTATTTTAACATCCTTTAAAATAATGTCACGAACGCCGATCTTGTACTTAGGCCCTAGATTATTTGCAAAAGCATTTTTTATACGAAGCGAGGCCTCGTCTGGTCTAACCCTACTGCCCGTCTCTATCCTCATTGATATAATATTTGATGATATGCTATACTCTTTTATTGTTGCAGCATCTTCTGGCCTCTTGGCCCCCCTCTTAAGATAGTCTCTATTGAGAAATTCAACTAGATTTTTAACATCCTTGGCCATCTCATTACTTAAAGGTTTATTAAATACTATTTCAAGCGTCCCAACAAAAATCATGTACTATCACATAGATACAACATTTCAATTTTTGTTGAAACGTAATAAAAATTTAAGCTATGATGAATAACAAACCAAATACCCCTGTAAAAAAGGTTTTGTGGACAACGGGCTGTGGAAATATGTTAGATGGATACGAGATTTCTAGATATGATAGGCAGATAAGACTGTTTGGTGTAGAGGGGCAGGAGAAGCTGAAAAATGCAACTGTTCTAGTTGTTGGTGCTGGTGGACTTGGCTCAGTGGTGCTAACATATCTAGCTTATGCAGGTGTTGGTAGATTAATAGTTGTTGACAAGGAGTATGTAGAGTTGTCCAATCTCAATAGGCAGATTCTATATAAAGATTCTGATATTGGAAAACCCAAGGCTGAGGTGGTGTGTGAGAAAATTAAAGAAATCTATCCTAGAATACGAGTGGAGTGTTACAATAGAGCATTTGACAGAGAATTCGGAGAGGAAATTGTGAAAATAGCCGATGTTGTTGTAGATGCATTGGATAACTGGGATGACAGACTTCTCTTAAATGAGCTTTGTGTCAAGTACAGAAAACCATTGATTCATGCAGGTGTAGAGGGATGGTATGGACAAATCACAACAATAATACCAGGCAAAACACCGTGTCTACACTGCATAAGACCTCTAAGACAAACCAGAAGAAGCGATGTTAGAAATCCTCTGCCCGTTATAGGTGTTACACCAGGTGCTTTAGGAGTTCTACAAGCAGCCGAAGCAATAAAACTCATTACAAATACTGGTCACCCTCTCTACGGCAGACTTCTGATAGTAGATCTCTACTCAATGGAGTTTAGAAGCATAGAAATCAAGCGCAATCCACGTTGCCCTGTATGTGGCAGCATTTCCTAGAGCTAGTGGTATCAGATTACAATGAAGAGCAACATCTTAATTAAGGTGTTTGCCTCTAATTCATCTTGAAAATTAAAGAGAAAATGATCTGCAACAATCCTTCACATATCAAATAGGCTTCACAAGATTCAACTCTTTTAATATATTGATTATCTTCCATAGTGTTCTAGGGTCAACGTCTTTGCAGTATTCATTCCAAATACCTTCTCTTATTTCATCTATAGTACGTGGTTTGATCATAAGTAGTAACGGTATGTATCTTGTGAGCAAGAAGTTTGTAAAATCGTCTTCTGTCAGCTTCATTATTTCTTCAAGCTTGTTGTGAAGTCTTCGCATTATATATCTTAGGCTTAGGACACCCTTAGGTCCTACATACACATATTTTTCATTATGATTGTTCCCAAAGCTTTCGACTTGCAAATTGCTATTTGTGTCACATAGCTTGAGTCTGCTATACCCATTTCTGAAACCTTTATACACATCAAGAAAAGATTCTTTTGGCAAATCAGCTAGTACTATCCACGAGAAAACACCTATCGAAGTTCCAATTGCTTTAGCAATTTCAAAATCAAATTTGTGTATATCGTCTTCGTCTGTATGATAATATATGTCAGGCCATTGGTTCAGCATTACTGATGGTATTGAGAATTGCAGGTATATGTCATGGTCGCTACCACCTTCGTATGGTAGTACATCGAATCTATATCTAATGATATTAGCCACTTTGTTGAAAGATGGGTTGCTCGTTGATAGTACATCGATTAGTATCTTTGTTATGAGTGATTCATATATAGGATTCGAGATGAAGTAGGGTGGAAGTATGAGATTTAGAGTCGATTTAGTTATTTCTTGTTTTTCGCCAATCATATCTAGATTTATTCCAAAAGAGATGTGTTTTTCCTCATCAAGAACCCTCTTCATAAGAAATGGTAGTGTACCATAGTATTCTGGGAACCATAAAAAAGATATGCCTTTTTTAGCAATGTGCTTTATGTGGCCCTTGGAAATCAGCCGGTCTAAAGATAAAACTGTTTCCATTAATGTTGCTGCTCCACTTACATTGTCATTTATCTCATGGCTGGGGTGACAATAATGAGCAAATATATGCATCTCCTCGTTGTAATCATTATCGTTGAGTGATGCCTCTACCACAACTATGTCAGCATTTGCCACAAACTTGGATTCAACATCTATTCTCGCAACAACTTTCTCTCCTCTCTCTAAATAAGACAGAATCTTGTTGACGTTTTTTCTCGGTATGGCAGCAGCAGGGGCTGTATAATTTGATGCCTCAGCTGGTGTAAGAAAAAGTGTTAGGTATGGAGTAGCCGAGTCGTTGATACCCTTCTTATAGAATAAGAACCCTATGGCACCAGCTTTTGAAAATCTTGTGTAGACAATATATGGATTACCATAGCTTAGAACAATCTTGTTTCTTACTTTATCCTCATTCAATAGAGATTCATTATCGCCCTTGCCCACGTAGATTACTTCGCCTTCCACAGTGCCTGGCGGGGAATGGGCAACAGCACAATTTTTGGTGTAGAGAGATGATGAGAGAAGTATATGTGTAGGTTCCACAACTTCAGCTTCGCATTTACTTAAATTCCACCCTACAACTGGATCGTGTAAACCATAGGATTCTCCATATGAAAAAACATGTCTTTTTACATCAAATGTGCTGAGCTGCCTCAAGGTGCTATAGATATACTCTGCAGCGTATCTAAGCTCATCAGATCCCTGTATCCTGTGGAACTTAGCTAACGTAGTTACAATCTCTTTCATTTCGATAATGGAAAAATTACCAGCTAGGGTTGACGCCATATCGATTATCTTCATATGCTAATCCCTCGAGTGCGGTTTTTAGACATTACATAATATGGTTTATTTATTGCTTGAAATATTGTAATGAAAGTTGCTTTAATCTGCAATATAATTGTTGCTATTAAATCAATTGGGGTTACAATAGAATAAAGCTAAATCTCTTAACCTCTTATCTCTGGTTTACAACGGAAGTTGTTGACAGAGATGATTTTAATGGATGTGGCTGTTATTGGAGCAGGAATCTCAGGTTTGCTCTCAGCATATCATTTAATAACAAAAGGTGTTAATGTCACCATATTTGAAAGAAGAGATAGCTTTCCAAGAGCGCATTGTACAGGTATTGTATCAAGGTCTACATTGGAGAATATGCCATATGCAAACAACTTTGTTGTTAGCAGATACAATAAAGTCGCTTTCTATCTCAGTATACATGGAAAGATTTCGCAAATCAATATTCGTTTTAGAGGATTTGTTGCTTATAAAATCGATAGATATGCACATGAAATTGCATTGATTCAACATGTAAAAGAGTTGGGCGTGCCAATAAATCCCATGTCAACAGTCTTGGAAATTAATGAAGAATCTGCCGGCACCGAGGTGGAGATTTATGATCGAAATAATGCTACGACTAAAAGACAACTCTTTGACAAAGTTGTTGTGGCTGAAGGCTACCCTGGTACGCTTTCAGCAAAAATTGGATGCAAATCCTTTTCTACTTCCTTGCATGCAATTCAAAGGGATTATGTTATAAGAGGAGCTTTGCTCGATGAACACACTCTATATATTTACATAGATCCGCATATATTTGGCTATGGGTTTGCATGGCTTGTGCCATTCGGCGATGGAAAGGCTGTTATAGGCTATGCTGGTGAGGGGTTTCCATCATTAGCTATATACACAAAGGTTGTCAAATTCTTCAGCAACACAGTTGGGGTTGATGTAAAAGAGCATGTCAGCAGTTTCTATGGAGGTAATGTACTAATAGGCTATCCCATTGAATTCTTTAGTAAAAAAGGTAAAAGTATTTGTATAGGAGATGCAGTGGCTATGGTAAAGAGCATTAGTGGGGGAGGTCTATATGCAATATCTTCTACATCAAAAATGTTATCAGATTTGATCATTAGAGAGGATAGAAAAGCTGTGAATAGTTTATACAACATGGCTAAAGAGCTTAGAAAACAATACTACATAAAGAAGCTTTTATGGGAAACCATTTCCAATTCAATATACGGTCGTATTATAAGTCTATTGACAAGGCATCGAACTATTGAATTCGAGGCAAAAAATCTAGAGTATTTCGATAAACATGAAAAGGTGTTGGCAAACATTTTGCTAGAACTATACAAGTTATTTGAATATTAGTGTAAATTACCTAGGATTTCATTAAGCAATCTATAATTTCATTGATTGTTTTTGAAACCACAGGGCTTAGCTCTGTTCCAAAATCGAGGTTCTCTACAACAATGCCAAAGAGCTTGATGTCGCCCTTAGAAATGTTTTCTCTAAGTAATTTTATTGAGAGTGTTAATGGGATTGAATGCGTTGATGTAAAAACGACATCCTCATTAACATCCTCCAAATCGAGTGAAACAATAAAGCCGGGTTCAATAGAATTTGAGATTGCAGCATCGCAAATAGCAATATTATTAGAGTTCCTCTCCTTAACTTCATATACGCAATTCTCTAAGCCAAATTCGCATTCAACAATGTTATCATAGATATTGTATTTTTTGAGAAGGTTGCAAAACTCTAAACAAGCCCTGTCGTCTCCTCTTAGAAATGTGCCTATGCACACCATCAAATACTTAGATGATATTATATTGCGTAGAAACTCACAAGCATCTTTAACACTAAGCTTTTTTATCATCTTTTACCACGCTTAGCAATAACCTCTACAGCTCTTTTAATTGATGGCTCAATACGATGTATTATTTCAGCCAGCCTAGATCCGTAGTAGTTCTCAATATCGGCTATATATGGTATGCAACCAAGATAATCTAAGTTGAGTTGTGTCGCCATTTTACGTATTTTCTCGGTCTCGGACATATCCATGCACATATTACCCATGATGCCAGTAATAGGAGCCCTCTCTTGTAGTAGACTGTTTGCAAGTTTTTCTACAGATTTGAGTGCTAACAGCTGGGGTGTTGTAATCAGGATTATCAGTGTCTTAGATAATGTAAACAATCGGAGGAATTCGAGATGGGAATCTGAGAACCCTGGTGGCATGTCAATGAAAAGTATGTCGCCATTCCATTTAGTTATGGAGAGGATCTCTCTAACAGCATTCTCAATCTCTTTTCCTCTAAGAGGTATAGAAGATTCTTGTACAAAGTATGCCATGGTCATCAACTCTGTTTTTGCAGAAACTTTGAATGGTTTTATACCCTTCTCTTCCTCTATTTTAATACTTTTCATATCTAGACCTAGAACCATGTGAAGAGTTGGATTTGTTAAATCCATGTCCAACAGAGAGACAGTAACATCATAATTATTTGCTAGTATGTAGGCTAGTACAGCTACTGAAAATGTTTTTCCAACTCCACCCTTAGAGCTCATTACAGCAACAAATGCATCAAATTTCTCTAAATTCTTCTTTATAGCAGCTGTCCTAGGGTCTATTGTCATATCAACCACAGCTCACAACCTTATATAAACCCCTCTGCCACTAACTATTTCAAAATCATGAGAACCGCATTTAGGACATTGTATAAACCCATGCGCAGCCTCGGGTATAAAATGTATGGATTCTCTAGCCTCAGCACTTAGGCTTGTGTCATCTAGCCTCCAGACATAGCCACATCTATTGCATCTAAAACTTGCCTTTTCCTCAACAATTCTAAAATTCTTTATAATAACGTTGTTCTCCTCTTTTGCAAGATTCCTCAATTCATTGAGCGCAAACTCAAAAACTTCAATATCTATCCCCTGCAGCTCTCCAACAACTATCTCAACACTATCAATGACATTCTTGTTCTCGCTTTTAGCTTTCTCTGTAATTGTTAAAATAATGGATTCTGCCAAAGCCCATTCATGCATTTCCTTTCACATATAAAACCTCTGAGCTCCACTTCTTTGATGATTAAGGAAGAAATTTATAAACATTTTTACAATGAATTCAAACAATGCTTAGTAAAATGGCTAACGCAAACTTATCAGTGTGAAGCCTTTTAGATTTGATTTTCATTAGAGGTATCTATAGAAAAGAACCTACTGAGAAATTATTCTTTGCTTGTTAACGATTTCTCAAAATATGTTAACACGTTATATAGCTCTACAATTAATTCGTGGAGCACATTATCTCTATATAGAGTCTCTAGATGTACTTTTGATTCTATAGTTATGCCAATTTCGGTTCTCTCATTTGTTATCATAGAAACTGTTGTTTGATGTTTCCTCAGATTCTTTCCTATGTAGAAACCTTTAATAATTGTCACATTAAAATCATTTATGAATTTTTTATCAATGGTTTCTACAACCATGCCCAAATCCCTGAAAGCTTGTAGTACATGAGCTGCAGACTCCAATTTTGGCGCTATAATCATTCGAAGTATAATTGTTGGCTCTTCTACAATATTTGCTAAAGATAGTAGGATCTTATTTAAGGATATCAAGAACCTTTTAAAGTTACCTGCAACGGTTTGAATATTGTTTTTGGTGTTTATAAATGTTGCTAAAGTTCCTTCGCCATTTGGTGATATATACACCCTTACCTCAAAATCCTTCCCTATTATGACAATTCTTGAGCAGCTAGGCCTCTCTATGGCAACTGAAATAGCATCGTCTTTGAATAGTGCATAGAATTCATAGCAAAGTTCATCAATGTTACTCGCATTTATTTTAAATCTCTCTATAAAACCTATTACAACATCATTATAATTTACCATAAGTTTTTGTCCTCTCTACACAAAAACTGTATGTCTCGTAAAGCTGAAATTCGGAGAATATATTTATTGCTTCAATATTAGAGTGTGTGACATCAGCTATGGCAACACCTTCATTAGGTAGACCATAGACTACATAACCTCTTAGAAGGGTTGTTTGTAAAGCCAAGGCAAGCAAATCTTCTTCGCCATCCACTATTACGAGGCTTTTTGGCCTTTCCATAGAATCTCTGATAACAGTCATGCAATCAACTGATATTGAACCTCTTGGATTGCAGCACCTAGCTACGTACTCAAAATAATTTAACATGTGTTCTGACTTATGCGGCTTTCTCATAATATTTCCGTCTATTATACACATTCTTGGCGTGCCTACATGAAGCAAGAATGTCTCACAAGTATAGTCTCCCACTACATAAACATCTTGTAGTTTGTCATAGAAAATAGATTTAAGTATGGTAGCCACATATTCTCTAGGTCCCTTTAATAATATTAAATTTTTGTTAAATAATTGAGGTGCTGAAAGCCTTTTTCTTAATTCATCAGGCATTCTATAAAGCTTCATTGTCTGGAGTATCACCGGGTCTAGGTCTTTACTAGAACATACACATCATTTTCTTCTATACTCCAATGAATTGCACCTTCAGGTTTAGTTGATGATACTATTAATTTAGCAGCTCTTACCTCATTTGCTATATATTTGCTATGTCTTTCTATGGCCTTGGCAACCAGCTCTGATGGGGAATAGACAACAATTTCTTGTATTACATGGTCTACAGGTAAATTAAGCTCTTTTCTATACATCTGTACCCTTCTAATGAAGTCTCTAGCCAGACCCTCGAGAACCGTGTCTTCATCTAATGTGATATCTACAAACGTTTCGTAAGGCTTTTCACACACCTTGACAGCTTTTGGATCAATATAAAGTGTGTTGTTTCCAACTTCAACATCTTTTATATTTGCGTATATCTGGATGATATGCTTCACTTTATTCACTATAACATATTCTTCATCGCTATTTATCCTTATCCAAACCTTCTTTAAAGGCCATCTTCTCTTTACATTATGTGTGGCACGCAATGTTAGAATCTCATCAGCTATTACAAACATGTTGTTGACTGCACCCCACAAACCCTTATCTATTTCAATATTCAGTTTAGGCCATTTCTCTAGGTGGACACTCTCCTTAGAAATTCTGTTGTCATATTTCCTTGTAAATGCTTGGTATAGGTATTCTGAGATGAATGGAGCAAAAGGCGCTAGGATCTTGTAGAGAGTTGAGAGCACTAAGAATAGTGTTGCATATGCTGCTCTCTTCTCTTTTGCCTCCCCCTCGATCCATACCCTAGGTCTTATAATAGTTATATAGCGGTGGCTAAGCGTTTCTGTGATGAAGTTCAGAATAGTTCTTGAAGCAATGTGTAAATCGTTCTCTTCAATAGCTTTCTCTACCAAATTTATTAGATTACTTGTTTCGTATAGTACCCAATGGTCTTCGGGCATAAGATATTTAATATCTTCGTAGATGTTATCAGCATTCCACTTATCTAGTGACATATACGTATCAGCAAAGTTAGTTGCATTCCATAGTATATTCAGTGACGATCTTATGTCTTCAGCTTCATCGGGATCAAAATTAATGTTATCCCATGGAGCGGCTTTCGATGTTAGATAAAGTCTTAATATATCAGCTCCTTTCTTTTCCATAAAATCTAGAGCCCAAATTACATTTCCTCTGCTCTTACTCATCTTCTTACCATACTTATCTAGGACGTGTCCCTGACATAGAACCTTTTTATAGGGTGCTACACCATATAGCGAAACAGATGTGAATAAAAGTGTGTAGAACCAACCTCTTGTTTGGTCAATTGCTTCTGTGATCCAGTCATACGGGAACAGCTTTTCAAACATATCATACTTACCTATTTGATTAAGCGCTGCCGTGTGAGCCATCCCACTATCCATCCAGACGTCAACGACAAAAGGCTCTCTATACATCTCTGCTCCACATTTAGGGCACCTCAAAACAATTTTGTCTATCCAAGGTCTGTGAACATCTATGACCTTGGTTTCACTGAGTTTCTCTAGCTCCTCAATACTTCCCACGGCTATTCTATAGCCACATTTTGAACATGTCCATATTGGTAGGGGAGTCCCCCAATATCTCTCTCTCGATATACACCAGTCTCTTGCATTGGTTATCCAATCCTCAAATCTCTTCCCAGCCCAGTCTGGGTGCCACACAATCTTTCGGTTTTCCTCTATCATCGCATTCTTTATAGGGTCTATTCTTAGGAACCACTGTCTATCAGCATAGTACATTAGTGGTGTTTCACATCGCCAGCAATGTGGATATTCATGTTCTATCTCACCAGCGTAAACAAGAAGGCCTTTCCTTCTGAGATCCTCTATAACATCTTTATTCACATCCTTGAACCATTTCCCACTATATTTCCCAGCTTCCTCAGTGAACAAACCGTTCTTTTGAATTGGTTTGAAAACAATGAGGCCATATTTTTTACTGAGCTCATAATCTTCTGGACCATGAGCAGGTGCTATGTGGACTATCCCTGTACCATCTTCCATGCTAACCCATTCAGCCACTAAGATTCTGTGATTTGAGGGCTCATGGAGTTTATGTGTGGGCACCTCCTCTAACAATGGGTGAACATACTTCTTATTGAATAGCATTGACCCAGGAAATGTTTCAATAACTTCAAAGTCGCTTATCTTAACCTCGTCGATAAACGGCTTTAATCTTTTTTCTGCAACTATCCAATACTCATTGCCAATCCTAATTTTAACGTACTTCTCATTTGGATGAACAGCTAAGGCTTCGTTGGCTATTATGGTCCATGGTGTGGTCGTCCACGCAACGAGGTATACATCATCATCAACTAGTCTAACCTTAAAATAGAGGCTGGGATCCTTGACAAGCTTATAACCCAATGCAACCTCATGTGAACTCAAAGCTGTTTCACATCTTGGGCACACAGGTATTACTCTATAGTCCTCATAGAGAAGTCCTCTCTCCCAACTATGTTTGAGTAGTCTCCATACAGTTTCTACATATTTTGGATGCCTAGTCTCATAGGCTTTATCGTAATCGAGCCAGAGTCCTAGGCGTTCGCTGGCTTTGCGCCAATGACTAATATAGTAGTCAACAAGTTTTTGACACTCGTGAATAAACTTGTCTATGCCGTACATCTCTATGTCTTTCTTTGACTTAAACCTGAGGTTTTTCTCAACCTCAAGCTCTACAGGCAATCCTTGTGTATCCCAGCCAGCTTGATCCCATACACAATATCCACGCATTCTGCTATATCTCAATACCACATCCTTGAATGTCCTTCCTCTTGCATGACCAACATGCATAAAGCCATTGGCTGTTGGCGGCCCCTCTAGAAATCTAAATAGCTGTGTGTTCTGAGAACAACCCTCATTCTTAACCTTATCATAGATTCTATTTAGTTTCCAAAACTCTAAAACCCACTGTTCAACTTTTGAAGGTTCGTATCTGCCCTTAATAGATGGTGTGCTAGATAATGTTACCACCCCCGCATAGACTAAGAGATAGACTCTTTAAAATAGGTTGAATAATATAAATTTTAAGCATTGCATTGAATGTTAGCAAAGCCTTGAACCAGGCTTCGCAACACCATCTACGGTAGCCAGCAGTGGTTTATCTCCATCACATGTAGCTAGCAACATTCCTTGGCTCTCATAATTCATGATCTTCTTTGGCTTTAGATTAACCACAATAATTACTTGTTTCCCTATGAGATCCTCTGGTTTATACCACTCAGCTAAGCCAGCGATTATCTGCCGGGTTTCTGAACCTATGTCGACCAATAGTCTTAGTAACTTCTTAGCTCCAGGTACTTTCTCTGCATACTTCACAACACCTACTCTAAGATCGATTTTCTTGAAATATTCTATATCAACTAGTTCCTGTTGTGAAGATGTTTTATCGCTCATAACTCTTCACACATTTCGATATTAGCTAAAGGAGATTTAAAAACTTAGGTCAAGAAAAATCCTTTTAAAGCGGAGAATGCAAGTGTTGTTACCAATGGGATAGTCAGATTATCCTCGGGGCTAAGCATTTCTATAACTACAGATATTGCAGAAATCAGAATCGATATGAAAGCATTTCTTGTTAAGAGAACCAAGATGGAGGCAAATACGAGAAATGCTATAGCATAGGACTTTATACTATGCTTAAACAATTTTCTGCCCCTTCTGTCAAGTATTGTTACAATAGAGGTAATGCTATCTGTTATTGCTAATGCCAGTATCCCTATATAGACATCGACTCCCCATAGAACATAACTTAGAAATATTGACAACAAAGCAAATGTTATGCTAACATAGCCATATCTTTTTTCATAATCTCTTTCAATTTTGTCAATAAAACTGATCAAATGATCTTCATATCTACTAAAAATCCCATCTAACTCTTTGGCAAGCTCACTCAATGGGGTGTTTGCTTGCGATGAGGATATATATTCTAAAATCTTTTTTCTATAGTCCCTAAACATATTGAGCAATATCATACGTATATAAGGCATTTTTATTTGAATAGTATTGATGAACGCTGATACAAAAAGAAGTATAGAATATGTTAATAGTGTTGGATCTACACCGCAAAACATGTTGCTAACTAGACTCTTATAAGGAGTAGAAAGAGGTAACAACAACAAAAGTGTAAATATTGTGTGTAGGATTTTTCTTACAACCTCAGATTGAATTGAGTTCATCAACACCATCTCGCTAATCCGTAAGTTCGAACTCTATGTACTCATAGCCACTAGTTTTCATTCCTTTCCAACCATATATAACTAAGACATTGTCTCCTACAATATCCCACTTCTCTCCTCCTTCTCCAAATCTTACTTTCAGAATCTTTGAACTTGGTGGAAAAACCCAGTAAGCCACGTAGTCATACTCTGCTGTTTCACTTTCATATATATTTTCATATATGTTCAACCCTTTTCTTATAGGAGCTCGAAACCTTACCAAGAAAACTATGTATGGGTTTTTCCTATTCTTCCTAAACCCAATATCTATCATAATAACCCTTGGGGAAACCTTCACATTATTTACCTTAACAGTCTCAGCATCTAGAAACTGCTGCATATTCGTTAAAAGCTTTGTAATCTCTTCGTCAAAGAGCTCTTGGCTTTTCACTATAGTGTCGTAGTATCCCAGAGGATCGTTATAGTCAAATACAATGTAGTAGGATATGTAATTGAGAGATACATAAAAAAATCCTTGAGCATATAAGGGTTCTACCCTCTTGCTCGCCTCCTCCAAAAATTTTTGAGATGGTCTCATAGGATCTTACCTTGTATCCTATGAGAAAAACTCTTGTAGTGAAGTTGGTAGGGCATAATCCTGTCTATTCTTGTTGATATTGCTTGACATAGACATTGATGAGGCATTTAGGCCTGTCTTAACGAAACTCTTAATCTTTTTGAGTACCACATTGTGATGTTCTCTGCTTGATCTTCTCCAAGCCTCGGCATCATTAAATATTAGAGGCGCAACAACATGTTCAACAAAAACCTCTGCAACGGGGCAGTTATACAAACAGAGTTTACATCTTATGCACTTGTTCTTGTTTTTGACCACTGGGGCGGGTCTGCCATCCATTTCTATTACTTGTATTGCATGGGTAGGGCAATTAGCTTCACAAGATCTGCATCCTGCACAAATCCTCCATCTATACAATAGCTTCAGCAAATCTATGAGCTTCTCTATGCTTTTCTCATTGCTGAATTCAAATATAATCTTGTTATTATAAACCTTGGTCTTTCCATCAAGCCATTCAATAGTTATACCATCTTTATCAGTATAAACATTTACTGGATTTATCACTGTGTATTGATACTCAATAGAACGACTATCTATGGACTCGTCAAAGCTTATTACTATTTTGTTTTCATCTCTTTTAATGTTGGATATTCTCGGGTTTAACATGTTGTTAAAAGACCTCCTCCAATTATCTATTCTATCTTCTACCTTTAATCTCTTAGCCATTAGGGTTCTATATCTTGCGGGTGCGTTCCATCTCCACAATCCATACTCTATCCACTCCTTTGGTAAATCTAGCCTCCGTCTCCAATACTCCAATACCTCAAGCCATTTCGTCCAAAGATCTGGATGGGTCTGGGAAACAAGCTCTAGTTCAGCTAGTGTTGATGCAGGACACATAAAGCACCCTATTCTTTCATATCCCATGAAGTAGAGTGGATTGGCATAGAGCTTCTTTCTGTAAATATAGAGCCAGACCTCAAACTGAGACCAGTCATTTATAGGTGATAAGTTGAGCATTTGCGGTGCCCATCTCAGTCTCCATAGCATTGGACTTCGTGCCCTATCAATGGATTCAAAAGCTCTTTGACCAACAATGTTTAGGGCTCCACTAGACCAAAAACTTTTGACTACCCTGGCAAGTGGTGCAAGCTTGCATATTTTGCAACACCATCTATAATCACGTCCCGGAACACCAAAATTGTATACAGCGCTCCAAAACTTGTTCTCTGCTGTTGCCTCAACTAATTTTAGGCCAAGGTCTTCAGCAACTCTATGTACTGTTTCATATGTTTCTGGAAGTTCAATTCCAGTATTGTTAAACAATACAATAGGTTCGAGTCCAAGGCTTACAGTCAAATGTAATGCTACCATGCTATCCTTTCCACCGCTAAAAGAAGCTACAACAGGTTTGCCCATTTTTTCGACAATTAATGCAATGACTTTTTTAGATCGAGCCTCAACTATGTTTAGATGTTCTTCATTTACCTTCATAACATCATTTAGGGTGGACTTTGCCTCAAAGCCATTGAATACCTTTCCCTCCCCCCACCAACTATGTACTATCAGCTTTCCTTTCCCCTTAGAATAGCCCAACCCCACTACATCGCCGTTTCTTCTCATCAGCAAGACCTGTTTGTATTTCTCGATATCCTTATCAATGCGAATAACATCTAAGGGATTATACCTCGCCTTATCTACAACAACTTTTTCAACGATATCGGAATCTCTGTCTAGAACTCGCAGTGCACCTACCTTGGAAAGTCTGAATCTCCATGTTCGAAGAAACGGTTCAAAATAGAGTCGACCTATTTGAACACCATCAACATAAACCTCCTTCATCTCATCATAATATGGGGCCTTGTTCAACAACATAATAGAGTTTCCTAGGAGAATTTCAATTCCTTTTTCAGTATGGAATTCATTTTTATAGGCTTTCCGAAGCAATATATAGTCTCTATCGAATGCCAGTCTCGCATCTCCAGGATCTGAAAGAGATATTCTTATAGCTCTTGACTTGCATATGGGACAGACAGGCTCTAGAAGAGGCACATTACAGTTGGGACACCAATAAAATTTTTTGGTTTTTGGCCAAAAAATTCTCCTTCCCATAGTTCACCATCTTTTAGGCTTTCTATAATGCTGATAATGTATACCCAGCTTGGCTCCTTTACGATTCTCGCTAAATACATACTTTTATTAGGCTTTTAAATCTAGCATTAACTATTGGGTAGAACTCATTGAGATTAAACAGTGACGAGATGATATACAAGTATTTCGTTGAGAAGGGAGAGCTTTTTAGACTTGTAATGGATTCGAGGCCGATGATGCTGAGGGGTAGGAGAATAGCTAAGGGCATAGCTAAACAGCTGTATATGCTTGGTTTTGACAAGGGTAAGATACTTGATGTAGGCTGTGGAACAGGCAGAATATCTCTTCCACTTGCTGAAATGGGCTTTGATGTAATCGGCATTGATATATCACCTGTATATGTTGATATAGCTAATAAAAGAGCTAGTGAAAAGGGCTTAAAAGACAAGGCGATTTTTTTGCTTTGTGATGCTAGGGAGCTTAGCAAATGCGTGGGGAAATATAAACCATTCGCATCAATAATATTTGTGTGGTCCTCAGTATTAGGATACTATGACGAGGAAACAGATGCTAGAATATTTTCAATGACGTACGAAGTGTCGTCAGATAAAGCAGTGCTTATAATTGCTGATGCTATAAACAAGGAGTACTTGTCCATATCTCAATATGTCCTTGGAATTGCAAAAAGAGCTTTGGAGTACGACAATATTGTGGTGATTGAAAAGACTTTGTATAACCCTGCAACAGGTAATGTTCTTATAAAGCAAGATTTCTATAGAAGAGATGGAAACAATCTCGTATTCTTGGGGAACTCCCATTTTGAGCTACATGTTTATAGTCTTGATGAATTGGTGAGACTAGCTAATAAAGCTGGGTGGTGTCTCTACAAGGTTCTGGTTGACTTGTCTGGCGAAGCGGGATATTCTCCACTTAACTCAACAAACATTATATTCTCGAAATGCAAGCAATAAACTAATTTAGCTTTTCAGGGCATATAACCTATACATATAGAAGAGGAGCCGATGATGAAAGAGCTCCGCGGAGAGGATTTAGTGACATAACCACGACCTCTGATCATGGTGCTAAGGAGAAATGGAGAATGAAGCTTTAAGGTGTTTATCAGACTATATACGCATTGAACCATTGTCGCTTGATTCAATTAAGAAGAGGATTTTAGAAATCTATGTAGAGGATGTTACCATACCAAGATCCATTGCAATGATATCGCCAGAGAAAAGAAGGGCATTCCGATACATGCTAAAGTCTGAGAGAGTTTTTCAATTTGCGGCAACAACGCTTGGCAAAATAGCTAGGCTACCTCCAAAAGAGAGCCTCGATCCTTTCTATGCCGAGTTACTTGATATAGCTACACAAGGACACTACGATGAATTGAGAAAACAGGCTTCAGTCACCGTAAAAATAATCTCTAGTATGTGGAAGGATTACCGTGAAAAGATTTTGAACAGTGGCTCAAACGCAAAGAAAATATCGCAAGAGTTTGTCGGTAGGGTTATCTCTGTTATAAAGAGAAAATTCAGGTTGATTAACATAACAAAAGGCATATCCTATGTTGCCAGAAACACCCCTTGCATAGACTTCAGTAAACCCCTAATAATAGTTGCTGGAATGCCGCAAGTCGGGAAATCAACCTTTGTCAATGTTGTCTCCACAGCAAAGCCTCTTATTTCGCCATATCCCTTCACAACAAAAAACGTTATAATGGGTCATATAAAGCTCGGGGAGCTGGTTATACAAGTTATGGACACGCCAGGCATTTTAGATAGACCTTTGGAGGAGATGAACGAAATTGAGAAGAGAGCTGTGGCAGCGTTAAGGAATCTAAAAGCTGTTGTACTATACTTTATGGATCCCTCTCTAGACTCTTATTACACTTTTGAACAGCAATTAACAGTCTTGACCACTATTGAAAGTTTGGTTGGGAAGGATAGGATAATTGTTGTATTTAACAAAATTGATAAGGTTGATAAACAGTTATTGGAGAAGCGTAGAAAGATTATAGAGGACATGGGGTATAGCAGAGTGATTGAGATTAGCGCTCTTCACAAAATAAATGTGTGGTCAGCCGTAAGAGCAGCTTTAAAGGTATTTGATTCTTTATTTGGCACAAATTATTTGGAACTGCTAACGCTCTACTCCTCCTCAACTACCTCGATATTTGATGATTCCTCATCTTCTTCAACTTCTTCAACCTCCATGTGAATCTCCTCAGCAACGGGTTCAGAGACTTCAGCAGCTTCTGCTGGTTTAGGTTGGGCAGGTTTGATTGTTCCTGAGTAGACCATGTCTAGCAGTTTTGAATAAATCCAGAATTCATCGGCTATAGATGGTATTGTATCAAACTGATACTCAAACCTACATGATGAACATCTTACATAGGCACTTTTCCTTCCACTACTTTTATCTTGCTTAATCTCTATTGAGAGGCCGTGCGGATCTCCACACACAGGGCATTGCTGTAGACTTTGATAAGCCCTAGTCTTCCTAGCTTCTTGCATGAGCTTTTTCATGACCGCAGTTGTTCTACGCCATTTGCTTCTCCTTTTTGCCAATTGTCTCATCCTCCAATTCTCAGTTAAGTAGCTAATAGAGGTAAAACAATATTTATATTTTAATGATACATAGATTATCGATATTAACAAAAGCCGAGGTGTTGGCATACATCTAGGTAGCGTTAGTGCGTTTATGATGAAAACACTTTTATTGCCATTTTAATATAATATAGTTGGGCCCGTAGTCTAGCTTGGCTAGGATGCGGGGTACACGGAACTATCCGTGCCCGACTCGGGACCTATAGGCGGAGATCCCCGTGGTCCCGGGTTCGAATCCCGGCGGGCCCATTAAAACTATCCAACTTCCATTAGGATTTTTCTAAGAATTGTTAGAAGCGAGTTGTAGTCGATATCGTTTCTTAGCCTAGCTATTGCCAGTCTTTCATGTCCTGTGACGTCTTCGGCATAGCCCTGTTTATATAGGCTCATCGATATTGCAAATGCCTTATCGTCTCTAGTCTTTATTGCCACCAACTTTTTCTCTTCATTATAAACAATTGTTGGGCTTTTCAATAGTCGGTATAATGATGATACTATAGCTGAGAATCTGCATTGCCTTGGCAGAGACTTTATTCTTGCAACTCGATAATTAAATACCCTACTAGAGCCTACAGCAAGCTCTTCAGCAATTTCCTTCTCATTGCATAGAGGCTTACTTTTATCTATATAGGCATTTATGTAATCATTTATCTGGAAAGGTATCGCCACATAGGGTAGAGGCGAACTAATCCATCTAACAAACTTTTCCCACAAATCCTTGTTTCTGGTAGCCGATATATACTTTGTTATCTCGACAAGCAATTTAATCAACTTCTTGTTCTCATATCTTTTGCCACCCTCAATGACGGAAACGACATTGACAAAGCTTTCTATTCTTGGTGTAAGCCTGACCCCAATAGATCTCAGAAATGTGTAGACAATTAGTGCTACTGGCGATTTTCCAACAATAAGTTCGTTAACCTTTTTTTCAATGTCCTTATAGTGGATATGTGTAGATAGGTGATGATCAACATAAACAACGTAACTATTCAAATTCTTTAAATGTGCTAAGAACTTATCAACATTTACGTTAAAGGCTATATCGAGAATAACCACATAGTTTTTGTTTTGAGATTTAAAGCTACCCATATTACTTAGGAGAGAAAGAATCGTTTTTGGTGTTGATGGATATGTGTATACCTTTGCCTTGGACTTAATAGGATAGAGACCAGCTGTTTCCTGGGAATAAATTATCTCAGCTGCAGACACAATCCCATCAGCATCCCAGTCAGAAACTACAATAACACTCATAGACCTTAACCAAAGACGGCTTTAATTCAAAATCTTTTCAATAAAAACTTTTAAGCTTAAAACAATAACAATAAAGTTAGTGCCGCGGTAGTATAGCCCGGCTATTATGCGGGCCTGTCATATGCCCCCTCCCCGCCGCCCTCTTCATTATTTGTTGCTGGACTTATAGTAGCTGAAGGGAGTTTTGGTAAACAAAAGTATAAAAATCAAGGTAGGTTTACGTTCACCAATACTGATCCACAGATAATCAAGATAGTTTACGATTTTCTTATAAACGAGTTAGGGATACCGCGTAATAAGATTTATTTATATAACGTTCAACCTCGAAGTAGCTCAAATCGCCGTTCCTGATATAGTGGAATTCTGGCATAGAAAAATAGGTGTTGATTATGATCATATCAAGATATATCCATATAGGAGAAAGGTGAAAAAGATAAGACGTAGAAATATATTCGGAATTTGTCAGATAAGGATAAATGACAAGGATATTAGAAGCAAGATAGAAACATTTATAAGCGCTGTAAGAAAAAATTTAGATTTAGAAAACAAGGCGGGGAGGGGACATATAGAAAGCCCGTGACCCGGGTTCAAATCCCGGCCGCGGCGCCAAATTATTAATTTATATATTCAGTTGCTGGCATATCCATATTTCGGATCTAAACTAGTTTCGATCTTTTGTAGCATGCTAAAGGGCTTAAACATGTATGTGGGCAAATACATAAGGTTGCATAGGATATTGAATCCTGATACAGAAAAAGCTCTTATAGTGGCGCTTGATCATGGAGGCTATGGAATGGTTGAGGGGCTTGAGGATATTTTTGGTATTGTGAAAGCAGTTGTTAGAGGGGGTGCCGATGCACTAATTCTTCAACTGGGTATCATCAAAAGGGTCTATAAGGAAATTGCTGGCAGGGTAGGGATTATAGCTAGGGTTACAGCTCTTTCACTATTTAATAGGGATAGGGGGCTAATCGAAGCACATACCTATGGCGTTGAAACAGCTGCTTCTTTTGGTGCTGATGCTGTTATAGCATCCTTATATGTTGGTGGAAAATATGAGTCAACAAGCATTGAGGCTGTGAGCAGGATTTGTGACTCAGCTGATAGATGTGGGATCCCATGTGTGGTAGAAGTTTTTCCATCTTTAGATAGGTTCAAGAGTTTTGATGATCCAGAGGGTGTGCTAAGGGCTGTGAGAATTGCTATAGAACTTGGTGCTGATATGGTTAAAGCGTATCTGCCTCCAGACACAAAGTTTATGATGGAAGTGGTTAGGGCATCGGCAAATACCCCTATTGTCTTAGCCGGAGGAGAAGCAGCATCTCCAATTGATGTTTTAAGGTTGGCGAAAATAGCTGTGGAAGCTGGGTTGTCTGGGATAGCATTTGGTAGAAAAATCTTTAAGTCGAAAGACCCTGAGAAGTTGGTTAAGGCGCTTAGAGAGATTATACATAGGGGTGCAAGTGTAGAGGATACCGCAAAGATGTTACAATAGTGTTATAATAGGGAGCTGTTTGGGGTTATTCCTCATTTATCTACATTTAATTGTTGTGATCATAGCTATGACATATACAATCTTCTATATGGAATAGAGGGTTTTGTCTAGATCTATAGCACTATCTCAAACCTTTTATTTCCTCTATTATCTTTCTGTATGTTGGAGGCTCCTTTCTTTTGGACACAAATTCTATGACTACATGTTTTGCTCTTGGAACAGCTTTTCTAATTTTCATCTCTATTTGTCTGTTGAAGGCCTCTATATCCTTTATCTTGGTGTCTTCTCCTACCTCAACTTCGAGAATAACCAGATACTCATCTTCTGTTAGCATAACGGCTCTCAATTCATTAACATCTAACACCCCTGGAACAGATAAAGCAGCATTGACCATTTTTAGCATCTCTTCTTTAGGTGGCGCCCTACCTATCAGCATTAGATAGTACCTATAACCAACCGCTATGGAGGACATCAAAACAATTATAGTTATAATAAAGCTTCCAATTGAATCAATAATAGGATTTGCTGTAGCAATGGATATGAAAGCTATCAGATTACCACTTATATCAGCAAAGCCATCCAGTAAGGTAACGGCTGTTGCAATGTCAAAGCCTTTCCTTGCTTTGAATATGAACATAATGTTAGAACTATTCAGTATTAAAGCTATTAGAACAAGTGTTATTGATCTGGGATTAGAATTTATTGCTCTATGGCTTGTGAAAGCATAGATAGAGTTTATGAATGATGTTGCAAATAGAAAACCACCTATAATGGATACAGATATTAAGCCAATGACGTAAAGAGCTCTGCTCATCCCAAAAGGATATGCAATAGTATTTTTCTTTCTATTAGCAATAATCACACCAAAAATTATCAACCCCAGTCCAATTGTATCGCCACAATCATTTATTATATCAGCTATAAGGGAAGCTGAGTTCGTGCCAATAAAACCAATTACTTTTAGGATCAATGTCGCAGCATTGATAACAAATGAGGCATATATATGGTGCATTTCTTCAGAGTACACCTTTATGACAAAATAGTTTGTTGGGATTATAAACTTGTATCTGATTTAAATTTGTTGGAGATTGAGAAGTATGGCACTAGGTGATACATTTTTATATATGGCGTGCTTAATTGTTAGTGTCTGAAAATCTTTTAATAATCTTTGGGGTAGATCCATGGTTAAAATCTACAGTAACAAGATTAAGGACAACATCATTTTACTTCAACTTCAAGATGATGAGACATGGTATTTTGAATCATTGTGGGAGATACCAGAGGGAGTTACATACAATGCCTATCTAATATTGGAGCAAAATGCGACAATACTTGTTGATGGCTGGAAGTATAGCTATGGTGAAATGTTTTTAGAGGAGTTAAGAAAATTTGTCGATTTAAAAGACATCGAATATCTTATTGTACATCATATGGAGCCTGATCATAGCGGCTCGCTAAAGCAATTAATACCCCATTTAAGCAATAAAGCGAAGATCGTTGGACATCCGCTTACAAGGGATTTGATAAAGAGTTTCTATGGTGTCGACGTAAACTTTTATCCCATTGCATCTGAAACGGAGATGAAGGTTGGTAATAGCACAATAAAGTTTTACCATGTTCCATGGCTTCACTGGCCCGAGACCATAGTTAGCCTATATAACAATGAGGTGTTATTCACATGTGATGCTTTTGGATCATTCGGAATACCATCCTCTATATTCTTCGATGATATGCCAAGAGAAGAGCAGGAAAGGTTTTTATGGTATGCACAAAAGTATTTTGCAGATATAATTGGTCATTACATAGACTGGGTCGCTAAAGCAATGCAGAAACTTGGAGAGGTTATCGAAAGGACAAAAATTGTTGCACCAGCACATGGACCTTTGTGGAGAAATGCTCAAAAAATAGTTGAGCTATATGAATCTTGGTCAAGCAGAAAAGGTGTTAAAGGAAAGCTTGTGGTTGTGTACACATCGATGTACGGCTTCATAAAAGAGATGATCGATACTATTGTTAGCGAAGCCTCAAAACTCTTCAATACAATTAGAATTTATAAGTTCACAGATGTACACAGAGATCTTGTAAGTGATATGCTTGGGGATCTTCTGGATGCAGAAGCAGTGGTATTAGCTACAGCGACATATGATGCAGATGTGTTTCCCTATGCGAAGTATTTAATAGAGCTTTTAATAGCCAAGACCCCAAAGAATAAAAAAGTTCTTGTAGCATCTAATTATGGTTGGGGGGCTGTAGCAGGAAAGAAGATTGCAACTGTTCTGCAGTCAGCGGGATTCAAAGTAGTGGATGTTATAGAATTTAGAAGTGGTAGATTGCTAGACAATATAGAGAGATTGAGAGAAGGTGTTGAAAAACTAGCCCAAGAGCTCTAAACAATTTTTCTCAAAACATCTGGCTTATAGCATCTTATTTGAGACAAAATATAGGCAATGTATTCAAATTGAAAAAGTCTAAAAGCAAGATAAGAAAAAATATTTGGAGGCTAAAAATGATTCAAAATAATAAATTTAGAATAGGTAATAAGGATCTAGACAATTTACTGAAAGAAGCTATAGAGATATATAATAGTTATAGAGGAAAAGAGTCTAATGCTAAAGTACTGAAGATAGAAGGGGATGAGGTGTGGGTTGCATTTGAAGGTCATTTTTGCTATACATGTGGCGTAAATGACTGGATTGAGGACTTTGCATATGTGCTTAAAGACCTGGGTATAGAAGCACATCTAGATAAAATTTTAGAGCCAGAGCAATATGACGAGCCGCGGAGAATTGGGATATTCAAAGTCAGGGGTGTTGAGAGAAATGGGTGAGGAGCTTGATGAGAAAGATAAGAAGATAATTGAGCGGCTATCCGAAAATGCTAGGATAACCTATACAGAGCTTGCAAAGGAGATTGGATTAAGCGATGTGGCTGTTATTAAGAGGGTTAAAAAGCTTGAGAATAGAGTTATAAAGAGATATACAATAGTTGTTGACCCTCGAAGTCTAGGGTTCAGAGTAATCTCTTTAACAGGAATTGATGTGGATCCTGACAAGTTGTTTAGTGTAATCGAGAATATCAAAAGTAGATACTATGTAAAGGGTCTGTGGCTAACAACAGGTGACCACCCATTAATGACCATTATATGGGCTAGAGATGAAGAGGAGATGGCTAAGATACATAAAGAGATAGGAGAATTAGATGGAGTGAAAAGGGTTTGCCCAGCCATAGTGCTGAAGACTATAAAAGACATAGAGAAGGGGTTCTACATAGATTAGTCCTTCTTCTCGCCCAGCGTCAAAGCCTTTAATATCTGCATTATGAGATCTTCTAGGGACTTGCCACTCTCTTTCGATATTGGTGGGGATACTTTTTCTCCTCTCATAGCCTTGAGCGCTCTTTCAACGAATTTTTCGAGAATGAGCTTAAGTTCGAACTCATACATTACTCCCTCATACTTCTCCTGATATTTAATGGCATTACTGTCGTCAGCATATAGAACAATTGTTGTTGGCGATGCATGAACATCGAATTTCTTAAATGATTCAGCAGCTGCAGAGGATTTGCATTCTCTCGCAAACCATTCACAGAATACTATAACAAATTTAGTGTCCTTATCCTTCTCCTTGGCCCATTTTTCAACAAATGGATACCAAATTTCATCATATCTTTTGCATGCAGAGCATCTCGCATTGTCAAAATATATAACATATACACCCTTTCCAAGTGGTTCAAAGGCATTTCCATCACTTCTTAGGAGTTCCCATGCTTCAGTTTCAGGATTGTAAAGATATATTCCATGCCGTGAAGAGCTGTCAAGACGCTTGAATGAGACTGTTCTACTCAATAACTTCACCTATAGTGATATACAAGACTACTATTTGTAAAGCCTAATAAATTTTAGTTATAATGGGGGAGGATTAATTGAAGAGATGACTAGATGTGTTAAATAAACAATTTTTGCCCTCGCCATAACAAAATCCTTTAACTTATCCATAGAGATTCCTAACAGATTCTCGTCTTTCCCTTCATGTAGAGTTTTATACGCCTCTAGAAACTTTGAGGTAGAATCTTGGAAAGCAGGATCTTCGATACTAAGGCTTTCAGCTATGGTCAGCAACGATGGGGCGTCAATACCTAGCTTAGTTATCTCTTGCCTCACCTCAATAGCATTTTCCTTGACTATGGTGGCCAACCTCTTCAAGTTTGCCATCTTTAGTTCATTGCTTAGAGTCTCCTTATCATAGACTATTAATTTAAAGTCGGAGTAGTATATTGCCTCCTCAATTCTCTCTTCAAATTCCCTCAGAGACTTAGGTGGAGGGGTAAATGGATACTTTATATATATATCAGCAGCAACATTCTCCTCTTCTCCATCAAAGTATGCCAACCCTGTCAATACCTTTGGCAATGGCTCTTCCTCTAAAACAAGGGAGAGAGCCTCTAAAGAAATGTATCTAAGTGCCTTACTTGGCTTTGAAACAATAATCCTTCTTCCACCAAACATGGCCCTCATTTTATTCTTCAATGTGATATAGTCAACTATCCTCATAGCAACATCTCTTAACACAGTAAAATCTATTCCCAGATTAATCAAATCACTGTATGCTATTTCATCTAGTTGTGAGAGAAGTACAATATCAAGATCATCTGGCTTGTATCCCTCCAAAGCTTTCCTAACGCCAATCCAATCAATGTTTTCCAAAAGCCCGGCCGCCTCAGGCTCGTGAAGAGAGAAGAATTTCTTCTCACCAATCTTCTCAACGCTATACATAATAGTTTCAAATGGTATTCCAAACACTTTTCTAAGAACTATCATGAGAAATGCTAAACCCATTCTAAGTAATGTTGAATCCTCTCTGTCGTCAACGTCAAAGAGCATGCCATAGGTGAAATCTCTATATTCTCCAAATGTGCTAACAGGAACATATATAACCTTCCTATCATAAGTTACAAAGTATCTATCACCTGCTCTAGCAATTCTCGGCTTACTTGATATTAAATGCCATAGAACCCTATTAGGAATTTTCTTCAGCTCTCCAAACCCACTTCTAGGTGTGTATACAATTGCTAGGACATAGCTATGTAGCTTACCCCTTGCTATATCTCTTAGAAATGATGCCTCCTCTCCCCACCTCATCTTAATATATTTGTACTCCTCAAAAGCCTCTGCTAATGCATCGTGAGAAAATATGTTTATCTTTGATAATGGTTTTTCAACAACGCTTCTCACAATCCTTGAGCTCTTACCACTATCAATCCTGATAACCATAGCATCTTCAGATGGGTCTAGACAACCTATCTGAAATCTTTCAACAAGGTCGCAATGTCCTATAGGCTCGAGAGGCCTTATAGAGCCCTCTCCATGCTCCAAATACCTTTTGATTCCATATGGTGGTCCAAACTCGTAGAAGTTTATTCTCTCCCAAATCCATTGAGCTCTTCTAATGCTCACAGAATTGTCTTTCCTAATGACACCAATACTTGCCAAGGTTTCATATTCTTCTTTTGTAAGTTCTGATTTGTACCAAGGCGAAAGGATTTTTGCAATACCTTTAAATAATGCGATGTATTTGTTTCTAGGATTTATAACAGTTTTTTCTAGGGGTAGTGAAAGCCATTTCTCGAATGCTTGGAATCCTTTAGAGAGTAGCTCCCAGTCCCATCGCGAAGATGGTATTACAATGGTCTCTGTAAATGGTATTTCTCTGCGTCTTCCTTTTCTACCCTCTCTCTGGAGATATTCCCTGACATTCTCTGGCAGACCTATGTGCACAACCCTAACTATTGTCCCTATGTCTATCCCTTGCATAAGTGTTCTTGGGCTTACAACGATTTTTATCTCTCCCCTTCTTGCCTTATCTTCAATGGTTTTTCTTAGATCCTTTGATATTAGGTGGTGGTGTGCCGCAACCTTATCCCCTATGCTCTCTCTTAGGGTTTTTGCTATCTCTTCTGCTCTTGCAATGCTTTTTGCGAAGACAAGTGTAACGCCATGGTCTGTAGAGTACTTTGATAAGATCTCATATATGTTTAGAGAGATAGAGGGGGTCTGTATGCCAAGTGCCTCAAGGAATTGAAGGACCTTGTACGCGTTCTTTTTGAAGAAATCGAAGTCCTCTAACGCCCTAACGATATCCTCTGGAACCTCTTTTTTCGTAATAATGTTTTTTACCTCTCTTAGCTTATTCCAAGCACTATATAGATCCTTTCCTAAGATTATGTAAAGTCTATTTTCAACTCTAAACGGTTTTCCTTCTACAATGCTACAGACTCTTCCGGTTTTCTCCCTAAGATATGTACACATCTCATCAGGATTAGCTAACGTGGCTGTTAAAACAACTATCTGCGGTTTTTCATCACTTGTTTCTGCAAGAATTTCAATAAGAGCAAGGAGTAATGCTATACCTCTGGGGGTATAGAAATCAAGCTCATCAAATATAATCATGTTAACCTTTTTAAATAGGCTATAGAGAAGTGAGGACTGGGGTCTAACCAAATATTTTTTTAGTTCATGAAAGAGAAAAGCAGGGTTTGTAATAACTATATCAGCTTCGCCAACAGCTTTTCTAACGCCTTGAACACCAAATCTTTTTGTCATCTCATCTCTGTTAACTGCATCAAGTTGCACCGCTTTTGCACCAATTGCTTTGCAGTAAATAGATATTCTATTGATCTGGTCGTTTGCAAGAGCAAGTGTTGGGTAAACAGCTATTGTCTTGAATTTGCCCTCTTTAAATCTCTTATAGAAGTATAGAAACCATGCCTCTGTCTTGCCAGAGCCTGTTCCAGAAATAAGGACTAGGTTTTCTCCCCTCATTAGAGATTCTAGTGCTTTATATTGATGCTCATAGAGAGGCTTATCTGCAAGCCAAATACCATGTTCTTTGAACTCAGGTACAACATCCTTAAAAGCTATGTGTGTTATCGGTGGTTCGAGAGAAGGTTCAACCTCTTTTATGTAGTCATATCCAAGGTCGTGAAGGAATCTTTCACTGTCAATAATATTCATAATTATCACCATGAAAATCAGTGAGGATTCATGACATCATCTATCAGAGCCCACCACACTCATCACTTAAAATACTCTATGTTTTTCTCATCTTTAATAGCTTTAAATATAACGCTGGTCACACTCTCTTTGATGTATGGGTTCTTCAAGATTCGTTTAATGAATGAATTTAGATCATTAACATCTTTGAATAATGCTAGAATGGCTATGTCGTACTCTCCAGTTACGTCATAGACCCCTCTAACCCTCGACTCTTTGGCTAATTCACGCTCGACATCTTCTATGTGTGCTCCATCAACTTTAAGTAGTATAAGCGCCATAAGATTATATCCAAGCTTTGAATAGTCTATAGAAGCCTCACAACGTTTTATCAATCCTACATCGTAGAGTCTCCTAACCCTTTTCAAAACAAGCGATGGTGATTTTCCAACAGCTTTTGCAATATCTCTAACACTTCTACTACAATCTTCTATAAGCATATTTATAATTGCTTTATCCAAGTCATCTAGCACAATGCTCAAATTCATTCACCACCCTGTAAAGGCTTCAGATGTTTTCAAGTTCAAGCTTAGTAAAAGTTTGTATGACTCGACACATGAAACTCTCTTCTGATAAGTAAAGACCATGGTTAGGTAGATCGCTGGGCACTGAAAGTCTCTTCACCTATCGAATCATTTATGCTACGTAGCATCTGGTGTTACAACAAAGCGACTATGTAAATTGGCATGACACCCTACTCAAGTTCGCTTCTCAAAATGTTCTTCTTAACCAAATTTGATACAAGCCTCCAGAATCTAGACTCATTTAAGGCAGATGTGTCAAAACCATGTTCCTCTAAATACTGTTTTACGCTGTCGAAGAGCGCATCAATGTTGAATCTGTTGATAACACCCCCTGTCACAGTTTTTATAGCTTCCACTACATCTTCATTACTTGGATACTTTCCCTTTTTACTGGATTTACGTCCTCGAATACTTTCTTCGTACTCTTCAATCTCTTTCAGCATATCGCTAGGAACTTCAAACATCTTTTTATTTATATCATCTGACATGGTCTCATATAATTTGTTTATCAAAAGGCTTTATATCTTTATACAAAACTGTTTTTCACAGGATGAGATGTTTATGATTGTTGATGATAACGTTATTTCGAGATACCAAGCTTATGTAATCTATGGGAAGAATGTCAATGAGATATTGCGAAGAATAGCGAATTACCTAAACGGATGCAATAATATTGTTAGTGACATTGAATTGAAGAAGTATTTCGACAATATATGTGGTAATAGCTCTCCCAGCTATGTGGAGGTAAATGATGTGAAAACATTGAACGAGTTAATAATAAGGACAGAAATTAACAAAGGTATTGTTTTGAGGGCTGAATCGCCGAGAGAAGATGTTTATGCAATAACATTTATACCTATTAACCAGAGAAACAAGGAGGTAGCTAGTGGTAAATGAGGTGAATGTATTGCCTAATCTAGGTTTTAGAATAGATAGTGTGAGGGCAGAGAGATACAGTTTAGAGCCTGTTCCACAGCTAAACATAAACATGAATATAATGTTTGGGAAGCCAGAGAAAAGAGACAATAACTACATGTTTGGCTTTGTGATAAAAATCGATTGCAACCCTCCAGTAGCATCCATAGATTTGAAGGGAGTTGTAATGGTCTCGCCTATAAATGCTGACGAGGCTAAAATGCTCAGCGAAGAGTTTCAGAAGGGCAGTATACCATACCCGCTGATAGCGGCCGTCTACAGCTATACCCTACCAATAATCTCGCTACTTTCGAGAGAAATGGGGTTGCCACCACCAGTACAGCCACCGCAACAACAGCAACAGACGCAGCAAAAAGCTGTAGATTATCACTTATAGCACATAGCTAATTATATAGAGCCATGCAAGCGCAATCAAAATTTGAAGTGTTGTTGTGATCAAGGCTATCTTGAGCCACTTTCCCCACGAAATCTTGATTTTTCTCTTTTCGGCTAGGGAAACAGCAATTATATTGGCTGTGGATCCCACGGGTGTGTAGTTTCCTCCGAAAACACCTCCAAAAAGTAATGCGAAGTATATTGAACTATTGACAAGTCCTATGCTATTGAAGGTCATTGCTATAGGTGTAAAAGCTACTATGACAGACAGATTATCAAGTATAGAGCTGAGTAGACTTGATGAAAACAGCATTATGGATAAAAGCGCTATTGGGGCAGTGCTTAAACGTGAGAAAGCATAGGCGAGCTTGGCCATCACACCAGTGTATGTAAGCATGTAGCCAAACATAAACAGGAATATGAAGAAGAGTAGAGAAGGCCATTCGACAGACCTTTCAACAAACTTTGAAACTTCACTTAATGGGATAGCAGTTATCAAGGTTACTACTATGTATATATACGGAATAAAGGATAGAAAGGCATGTGGTTCGATATATGTCTTGAAAATGTTTGTCAAGGCCTCAACAATAAAATCGTTTAAAGCAACTGTTAATATAAATAGACTTAGTATTATCAAACCTAGAAGAACCCTCTTAGGCATGTGATTCGCAACATTGTTGCTACTCAACTCTATTCTATGGCGTGTTATATAAGCCTCTATTCTATGTTTCGATTTCTCCAATCTCTTTCTCAATTCCCTCACTATAGATTTTTCGACAAGCATTATAGCTATTAACAGCACCACAAGATCTATGATGGCAAGCGGAAAAGAATTTCTGATGAATTGTGTGACACTCATATCTGTTCTGAATAGGAGGTAAACACCAATAGGATTGCCTATAGGTAGTGCAACACTGCCTGTGTTTGTAGCCAATACAGATAGTATTATTAGTGGTGTGACATCTAGATGGATTATCGCACCTATTTCAAGTATAAGCATGGTAACATATATTATGCTTGTTACCTCACCTAAAACAGCAGATAGAATGAATGCCATAAGCGAGATTAGAACCAATAAAATAACAGTGTTGCTCCTAGAGACCTCCACAATCCTTAGAGCCAAGTATCGAAAGACTCCAAGCTCTCTTAAAATTCCGCTTAGAACCATAGACCCAATCAAAAACAGTATGAGATCCCATGAAACAGCGTTTATTAGGTACTGCGGCGGGACTATACCAAGAATTAGCAGGGGCATGGCCGCAAGTATGGCCGCTCCTGTTCGCCACTCCATACTGATAACAGTCAATGCTATCACTAAAAAGAATAGAGCTAAGGTTAAACTCTGTGATATAATACTATGCATTGAGTTGAGCTCGTCTATACATAGAGCATCGTTAGATACATTCAAGTTTCTTTCGCTACACCATTCCTTAGCTATTTCAGAACCGATTTGATCATATCCTACATAAATAAAATACATAAGTGCAAAAGATGTTACGAGCAATGCTATTAACACGATAACAATCTTATACATTGTTCTCATATGCCATACCTGCACCGGTATAATGGTTTGGTATTCTGCTAGCTTTTGAAGAGTACAGCTAATAAGCTTATCAAAAATATATTTATAGGCATTAAAAGGGGCTTGTTTTGAGTTCATCGATGTTAGATGATTATAGAATTGTGCTTAGGGATATTATAATTGATGGTTTGAAGGAGAAGGGATACTCAAGTTTCACACCTCCCCAGATAGAGGCCTTGAAAACGGGGTTCCTAAGAGGAGGTAACATTGTTGTGTGTGCTCCTACGGCAAGCGGTAAGACGTTGATTGGCGAGATAGCTCTTGTGAATGCCTTTTTGAATGGTTTTAAAGGTATATATACAACGCCTTTGAAGGCCCTTGCTTACGAGAAATATAATGAGTTTTCCTTCTGGGAGAAATACGGTGCAAAAGTAGCTATATCGATGGGGGATTATGAGGTTACTGAAGAGGAGGTGAAGAGGCTTGGTCAATACAACATAATTGTCACGACATATGAGAGGCTAGACTCTATTTTGAGGAGGAGACCGCCTTGGATAAAGAATGTGGGTTTGATTGTCATTGACGAGCTTCATATGCTTGGTGATGAAAGTAGGGGGCATATAGTCGAGATGATAGCGACTAGGGCTAAGATCCTGGGTATTCAAGTGATAGGGCTTTCAGCAACTATTGGAAATCCTGAAGAGCTTGCATCATGGTTAAATGCCAAGCTGGTTAAATCATCTTGGAGACCAGTGAAGCTATATGAAGTGCCAACATACAAAACAAGTGATGGTTCTTTCATAATGTTTTTTCCAAGGGAATTGAACAGCAATGGATCTCCTGTGATTGTAGATGATGTTACGCGATATTGGATTGAGAGAGCCATTAAGGAGGGGTTCAACGTTTTAGAATTCAAGTACTCGAGGAAAGGTGTTGAAGAGTTGGCTGAACAATACAAGGATGTTGTATGCAGTTGCTTGAATAATGATGATAAGAAGAGGCTGGAATTGCTAGTCCAGGAAATGAGAACGGAACTTCCAGATTTTGAATATGAGAAGCTTGAGCATCTAATAAGATGTGGCGTTTCTTATCATCATGCTGGTTTAACTCCCGAGGCAAGGAGGGTTATTGAGAAAGCTTTTAGAGATAGGATAATTAAGTACCTATCCGCAACGCCAACACTTGCAATGGGGGTTAACCTACCAGCACGTGTTGTGATAATAAACTCCTATTACTATAGCGGGGGTGGGAGAGAGAAGATAAGTGTTTTAGAATACAAACAGCTTGCTGGGAGGGCTGGGAGGCCCCAGTACGACCCCTACGGAATTGTTATCGTGGCTAAGGATATTAGAAATGCTAGGGAGGCTGAGTACTACATAAGAAGCGTTCCAGAGCCTATAACCTCTACATTGCTAAGCGAATCGGCTTTGAGAAGACATGTCCTAGCTGTTATAGCCTCTGGAGAGGCCAGCACGTTGAATGACATAATGGTTTTCTTCTCCAATACCTTTGCCGCTATGAAGATGGGCAGGGATGTCCTCAGTAAGAAGATATCTAAGATTTTAGAGTTGTTAGAGGAGCTCAATATGGTTAGAAGCAGAAGGATTGCAAATACCAGCTTATATGAGGCAACCAAGTTAGGGACTGTGACCTCAATGCTCTATATAGACCCGTTAACAGCGGCAATAATAGTTGAGGGACTTAGAAGAGCTGAGAAGGTCTCAGAGCTTTACTACCTCTCGCTAATTGGTATGACACCAGACTTTAGCGACGTTAACGTTGGAAGGGGTGCAAGAAAAGCCTACTATGACTTGATAGAAAGCTATGCCATATCTAAGCAATTGCCTGATGAGGAGCTAGAGCAGATGTTTGCAGATCGTAAGATAGATTGGGTGAGGGGTGCTATGATAGGGCTTATACTGACTGATTGGGTGAATGAGGTTCCAGAAAGGAGGATAATCGAGAAATATGGTATAGAGGCAGGGGATCTAAGGGTAATTAAAGAAAATGGGGAGTGGCTAACATACTCAGCTGCTGTAATAGCGAACACACTTAATATGCAATCACACTCGAAAGAGCTTTTCAAGTTAGTTGAGAGGGTTGAACAGGGCGTAAAGGAAGATGCTCTAGAGCTTGTCAAAATACGATATGTTGGCAGGGTAAGGGCAAGGATCATGATAAACAATGGTATTAGAAATATTGAAGATGTTATAAATAAAGAGCATCTTGTGGTTAGGCTGTTTGGCGATGGATGGGGGAAGAAAATAGTTGAAGAAGCGAGGAAGATGAGAAATAGAGGTTAGAGAAATTCATAGACCAAAAATTTATAAGAGCAAATCCAAAACTGTTTGTTCCAAGCAATTACAATTACAATATTATGGTGATAAATCATGGCAAGATCAAAGGTATTGTTTGCCAAGGCACAGCTAGATAGACTTGATAAAGCAGCTTCACTGCCATATAGATTCATGAACTTGCTAGAGGCTAGCACACTAAAAAACATGATTCAACCAGGATACATAGTAGCTATAAAGATTCATGTAGGTGATATGGATCATGGCGGGTATAGAACAATTAGACCGATATTTGTGAGGATATTGGTTGACTATGTTAAAAAGCTTGGTGGAATACCATTCATTACAGATACGTGGGGATTAAAGCATATCTTAGTTGGTCTAGAGAATGGCTACAACTATGAGACTCTAGGAGCAATTGCATTGCCTGTTTCCGGTATAAAGGAAACAGATCTGATAAAGGTTCGTGTACCAAATCCTTTGAGGGTGCCAGAGATAGAGGTTGGCTCAGCTGTTTACTACGCAGATGTGCTGATAAACTTTGCACATTCGAAGGGGCATCCATCATCTGGTTACGGAGGAGCCATAAAGAATATTGCTATGGGGTGCACAGGTCCCAACACAAGATCGGCTATACACAATCTGGAGAAGGAGGATCAGATTGGCAGAGCATTCCAAGAAGGCTTAGCTGATGCAGTTCATGGAGTGGTCTTAAACAAACCGAACAAGGTTTTTCACATTAACTATGTGCTTGATGTCCAGCCAACATGTGATTGTGCACCTTGGTCCGATATCCCGATAGTCCCAGATATAGGGATATTAGCGTCAGAGGATATTGTGGCACTAGAGAAAGCAACACTCGATTTAATAAATAACGCTCCTGTTGTACCAGGATCAATAGGAGAGAAAGCTGGCTTAAAGCCGGGGGACAACAAATTCCTTGTGATACACGGCAAAGATCCGTACATCCAAGTAGAAGCTGCCTATAAAAAAGGCCTTGGAAACATAGAATACGAGATTGTTGAGGTATAGGCGGTTGCCAGGCTACAAGGTACAGGTAGACACATCAAAATGCATTGGGTGTGCCCAGTGTTATGCGGCATGCCCCAACAAGGTATTTGCAATCATAAACAAAAAATCTGTGCCTGTAAACCCAGATGCCTGTGTTGGATGTAGAGCATGTATAGTTAAATGCCCGACAAACGCCATTACCATTGTTCCTCGTGATATATATGCACATTATGCAAGGTTCTACAAGAGCACATAAAACTATTTGATAATATTAGCTATAATTTAAAAAACAGGATCTTGAGAAGAGGTGAGGATAATTCAAGTTTTTCTCCTGATTTTCCTGGGCTTTAAGCTTAGTGCAATCTTCTTTTTCAACAAATCCTCAAAATCTTGATCAGCATCCTTATAATCCTGACCAGCATCATCTCCCTCTATAAGCAGTTTCTTCTCAATAGCAAATTCATATAAATATCTATGGTCTATATCCCTTAGGGATATAATATCGTTGTCTACACCCCTTAGCCTAAGCCACTCCACAAATTGTTCAAGCATGTTGTTAGCAAGTATAATATCTATTAATTCTTCACGTGTTAGTTCTTTAGAAGACATTTTCTCACAGAAATGTATAACCTTTCTAAAAATATATACTTTTATTCTAATCAAAACTGATATGGTGATAAGCTTTTAAATTGCGGCAAATACTATTGGTTAGAAAGTTGATTGAAGGGATCTTAGATTGCATATATAGATGTAATTGGAAGGCTAAAAAAGAGGGTGCTAGAATCTCAAAACTATAGATATGAGGAGGCTGGAGAGCCTTACAGAATGCATCTAAATGAGTGTTTATATAATCCTCCTGAACACATTATAAAAGCTGTTATGTCTACATTAAGTCAATGTAATTACTATCCAAATTTACACATGTTTAATCGGTTTAGGCTCTTGCTAGCAGAGTACAATAAAGTAAGCATTGACAATGTGTATCCATTTCTAGGTGCCGATAACGCTTTGAGAACGCTTTTCATGGCTCTTGCAGACCCTGGCGACACAATACTTTCTGTTAAGCCCACCTTCAGTATGATAGAGGTTTATGCCAGGTTTATGGGTCTAGACATGGTGACAGTACCTCTGCAGGAAAATGATGATGAATGGACAGTCGACATGAATCTTCTAATTGAACTGGCAAAGAATGCACACCTGGTTGTGCTTGTGGATCCAAACAATCCAACTGGAAGCGCTATTATAAAAGGGGATAGAAAAATCCTAGAGGCTATAGCACTAAACACAAAGGGTTTTGTAATAGTTGATGAGACATACTATGAGTTTAGCGGATATAGTGTAGCTAGATATGTAAACGAGTATCCAAATGTTATTGTTGTGCGAAGCATGAGCAAAGCATTTTGCCTAGCTGGCTTCAGGCTAGGCTATATAATAGCAGACAAGAGTGTTATAGATAGTGTTACAAAGGTTTTAACACCATTCGACATACCAACACCGTCTCTTGCAGCTGGCATAGCAGCTCTCGAGAATTTGGATTACCACTTAAAAATAATTGAGAAGATTAAGCAGCTTCGAGATTACTTGTATTCGGAGTTGAAGAGCATGGGCTTCAAGGTTTATAGAAGCTATGCAAACTTCCTGCTAATAAGGGATGATAGAAGGCTTGATAGCCATCTAAAAAAGTTTGGCATAGCAATTAAGAGGATTGCACAAGACCTATACAGAGTTAGCATAGGAAACGAAGACTCGGTTAAACTCTTCATAGAGTCGCTGAGGGAGCTTGCATGAGAATAGCCATTCCAAATAAGGGAAGGCTACAGCAACCTGCAATTGAATTGCTTAATGCCGCAGGAATCAAATTGTTGTCAGCTGATGAAAGGGCGTTGATTGTGCCAACGAATTGGAAGAACGTTGAGATTATAATGGTGAGACCAGAGGACATTCCATACATTATCGAGGGTGGCGGAGCCTCAATAGGTATAACAGGGCATGACTATGTTGTTGAAAGTGGTGTTGAAGTTGATGAGGTTTTAGAGTTAGATTTTGGAAAAGCAAAGATAGTGTTTGCGGTTCCACGGAGCTGGGGTGTGGAGAGTGTGGAGGATATTGTTAAAAGTGGTAGAGAAATTAGAATAGCGACAAAATACTATAACATTGCATTAAGATATGCAAATTCAAAGAATTTGAAAGCTAGGATAGTTAAAATAAGTGGTGCGGCAGAGGTTATGCCATATCTTGGAGCTGCTGATGCTGTTATAGATGTTATGAGTACTGGCACCACATTGAGAATACATGGTTTGGAGCCTATAGATGTTGTTCTAGAGACTCAGGCGGTTGTTATTGCTAGGAGAGACTGGAAGTCAAGTAAAGATGCCGATATGATTAAACTCGTTGTAACATTGTTCAGAGGGGTTATAGAGGGTAAGAACAAGAAGATGCTATTCATGAACGTTCCTGATGAGAGCTTGGACAAGGTTTTGAGGGTCTTGCCTGCAATGCTTGCACCAGCTGTTACGCGGTTGAGCAAGGGTAATGTGTGGGAGGTTATAACTGTTGTTAACGAGGATGAGATTCCAGAGGTTGTGTCAAAGGTGCTAGATCTTGGTGCTAGGGATATAGTGGTAGTAGACATTGAAAAGGTGATTAGATGATAGTCATGCCAAGCATTGATTTGAGTGGTGGTAGTGCTGTTAAAAGAGTTAGAGGTGTTAGGGGAACTGGTCTCTTTCTTGGAGATCCATTAAAAATCGCTACTAAGCTGTATGAAGCGGGCTATGAATATCTGCATGTTGTTGATCTCGATGCAGCAGAAGGTGCGGGCTCTAATGAACCTATTGTAAAGGGGTTATGTGGCATAGGTTTTAAGTGGATTCAGGTTGGAGGTGGTGTAAGGTCTGTAGATAAAGCATCAACTCTTTTGTCGTATGGGGCTTCAGCTGTGGTTGTGTCAACAATTTTCTTTACCGCTAGAAAAGAATTTGAAAGAATACTAGAGGCTGTGGGAGGAGATAAAGTGATTATAGCCTTGGATTATGACAACAGCTATATCGTGAGAATAGGTGGATGGAGTAGAGAGGCTATGAAGCTAGGTGATGCATTGAACGAGATCAGGAATTATGATGTTAGAGGAGTTTTATTTACATACATAGAGAATGAGGGTAGTGAAAAAGGTGTTGATATGAGGCTAGGAGAATTTGTAGGCTATGTGAAGGGGTTAAAGGAATATGCAGGTGGTGTTTCAACGATACACGATCTACAGACTCTGAAGAGTTTTGGCATAGACTATACCATTGTTGGTATGGCCTTGTATAATGGCAGGTTATGGGGTGTGAAAGTTGTCTAGAGAGTGTAGAGAGTATAGAGAAACCAGAGAGACTAAAATAGCTGTTGAGTTTAATCTAGATGAACCAGGAGATATTGAGATTTCAACACCTATACCATTCTTCAACCATATGCTTGAAACAATGTTCCTCTACATGAACTCTAGAGCAAAGGTTTATGCCGAGGAAAAGAAGAGTGTTGACGATCATCACATTGTAGAGGACTCTGCAATTGTAATTGGGGGTGCGCTAGAAAAGTGCTTAGGTGATAGAGTGGGTATAAAGAGGTTTTCCCACCAGATCGTGCCAATGGATGACGCACTAGTTCTTATAGCTGTTGACATCTCTGGTAGGGGTGGGGCATTTATAGATCTAAGCTTCTCGAGAGAGGCTATAGGCGGGCTTTCCCTTGAGAATGTTCAGCACTTTATAGATTCGCTAGCTAAGAGGGCTGGTATAACAATTCATGTTGTCAAGCTAAGGGGTTTCAATGATCATCACGTCGTTGAAGCCGTTTTCAAAGGTCTTGGAATGGCGTTATATGACTCGACAAGAATTGTTGGGTCTGGTGTAAGGAGTTTGAAGGGTGTTTTAAGGTGATTAAGAGGATAATTCCATGTCTAGATGTTAAAAATGGTAGAGTTGTTAAAGGAGTTAACTTCGTCAATCTAAGAGATAAGGGCGATCCTGTAGAGCTTGCTGCTAGATATGAGGAGGAGGGTGCAGACGAAATAGTCTTCTTAGATATTTCAGCTTCTCTCGAGAATAGAGCAACGCTGTTTAGAGTTGTTAGAGACACGGCAAGCGTGGTATCCATACCATTGACAGTTGGAGGAGGCATAAGATCGCTTGACGACATTTCAAGTGCTCTCTCAAGCGGTGCCGATAAGGTGAGTATCAATACAGCTGCTGTTGAAAACCCGGATTTGATTAAAGTGGCTAGTGATGAGTTCGGTTCTCAGTCGATTGTTGTAGCAATAGATGCGAAAAAGATTGGGGGCAGATATATAGTTTTTGTGAAGTCAGCTACCGTTGATACTGGTCTAGATGCGATAGAATGGGCTAAGACTGTGGAGAGGCTTGGAGCAGGCGAAATACTCTTAACAAGTATAGACAGGGATGGAACTCGTATCGGCTATGAAATAGAGTTGACTAGGAGGGTTTCAGAAGCCGTCTCAATACCTGTCATAGCTAGTGGTGGGGCTGGGAGCATGGAGCACTTCTACGAGGTTTTAACAGCAGGCAAAGCTGATGCAGCTTTAGCCGCTGGCGTTTTTCACGATGGTGTTATAAGGATTATGGATCTTAAGAGATATCTCTATGAGAGAGGTGTTGAGGTGAGAATATGACAGTTGTACACGGTCTCCCACAGCAAAACCAGTACAGTATTAGTAGTGTGCTGAACTACGTTAAACAGATAATTGATGATGTTAGGAACAGAGGTGATAAAGCATTAATAGAATATACGAAGAGGTTTGACGGTATAGATATCGATACTGTAGAGCTTACCCCCAGTCTTAGAAGCAAATGTCTAGAGGAACTTAAAAATGATGTCAGAAGAGCCATAGACACATTATATGATCTCCTCATGCGTTTCTATCAAGAGTTTAAGCCAAAAGATTTCCAAATACAATTAAGCGGGGTTAGAATGGGTATTATATGGAAGCCAATTGAAAGCATTGGTGTATATGTGCCAGGCGGGAGAAAGTCATATCCATCAACGCTTCTGATGGCTGGTGTTCCGGCAAAGGTGGCAGGGGTAAGTAGAATAGCGGTGGCGTCGCCACCAAATAAAACCGGCTGTATAGATCCTGCAACTATATATGTGTCTCAGCTGATAGGTGTAGAGAATATATACAGGGTTGGTGGTGCACAAATAATAGCGGCATTAGCATATGGTACAGAAAGTGTGAGGAAGGTCGATAAAATTGTTGGCCCTGGAAACATATATGTACAAGCCGCAAAAGCTCTTGTTAGAGACGTTGTCGAGATTGATGGTGTTGAGGGGCCAACAGAACTTGTTGTCATTGCCGATGAGTCCGCAGACCCGAAGTTGGTTGCCATGGATATGGCAGCTCAGGCAGAACATGGTATGGATAGTCCAGTTGTTCTATTGACAACCTCGAGTAGGGTTGCCCAAGCTGTTGAGGAGCTGGTCAGAGATCTTAAAGGCAGCTTCTACATATACGTTGCCAACTCAATTGATGAAGCTATGAAAATAGCTAACGAGTTTGCTCCAGAACATCTATCAATCCATGTAAGAGACGCTGACAAGCTTCTAAATAGAATTCGAAATGCCGGGGCAGTCTCATACAACTACTCACCACCAGCCCTAATAGATTATATTGGGCCAAACCACATTCTGCCGACAAATAAATGGGCAAGGGTTAGAGGAGCTCTAACAGTTTACGACTTTCTAAAGCCAGTTGCAGTTCTATTCGATGATAGGGAGATTGATAAGAATGTTTTAGAGGCTGTTGAAACATTAGCTAGATATGAGGGCTTTGAACTGCATGCAAAAAGTGTTGTGATGAGGCATGTGCGAAACATTTGAAAGGCTATATAAGATTGTGCTAGATAGGTTAGAGAAGAGGCCTGTGGGAAGCTACACAGTCGAGCTTGCATCTAAGGGCAGGGGATATGTGGCTAGAAAACTTGGTGAAGAGGCTGTGGAGGTTGTAGTAGCATCTTTATATGAGGATAGAAAGAGGTTGGTAGAGGAGTTGGCTGACTTGGTCTACCATATGATGGTGCTTATGGCTGTAAACAATGTCTCTCTAGAAGATGTTTGTGCAGAACTTGAGAAGAGGATGAAGAAATGAAGGCTCTTGTTATTAATTACGGTGTTGGAAATCTCTATAGCATTTCCAATGCATTGAGGAGAACAGGATTCGAGGTATTTGTGGATGTAGAGCCCAGAAGAAATGTTGATCTAATTGTTTTTCCAGGTGTTGGAAACTTCAAAGCTGTTTCAAGGTATATCATAAAATATTCAGATGTTCTAAACGATATGAAGAAAAGCGGCATGGCATTTCTTGGCATATGCATAGGTATGCAGATAATGTTTGAATATAGCATGGAGGGTGGGGTGCCTAGCAAAGGTCTCGGATGGTTCAGAGGCTATGTAGATAGGGTTCCCACAAAACTAAAGTTGCCTCGTATTGGGTGGGACAAGATCAGGTTTGTTGGAAATGATAAATGTAGATTATTCCAAGGTGTTGACGGTAAATACATGTATTTCATGCATAGCTATATGGCTCACACTAATGAAGTTGATAGCATATGCTTTATAAGTGAGTATGGCGATGTCAAAATCCCGTCAATGCTACTTAAAGATAGGGTAATAGCTGTTCAGTTCCATCCAGAGAAAAGCCATTTAAACGGGGCTGAGTTTCTCAAAACAGTGTTTAACTGGTTGAGAACGTGAGGCTCAGCACCGAAGAGGCGGAAAAGATAGCTAGCAGGCTGAGGTTTAGACACGAGGACAATACTGTAGTAGCTGTTATACAGGATTACAAAACAAAGGAGGTGTTGTCGGTAGGCTTCATGAATAAAGAGGCTTTGATAAAAACACTTACAACAGGCTATCTCCACCTATGGTCAACCTCTAGAAAAAAGCTTTGGCTGAAAGGGGAGACCAGCGGAAACCTCCAGATTGTTGTTGACGTCAAAGTTGATTGTGATGAAGATGCGGTACTAGTATTGGTGAAGCCGATGGGACCCATGTGCCATACAGGCAATTTTAGTTGTTTCTATAGGAGATACAATGAGATTCTTTGAATGGTTTAAAGCCTCGAAATAACAGCTTCTGTAAATTCTGCTGTTGTTGCACTACCTCCAAGATCGGGTGTGAGGATTTTTCCATCAGCTAATGTAGCTTCAATTGCTTTTTCGAGGGCCTTTCCAGCCTCTACATAGCTCCTACTATTGCTCCTTTCCCCAAGCCATTTAAGCATCCACGCAGCAGATAACATCATTGCAGTTGGGTTTGCGATTCCCTTGCCAGCTATATCGAATGCCGCGCCATGTATTGGCTCGAACATAGCTTTTTCGTCTCCTATGTTAGCAGATGCTGCAAGGCCGATGCTGCCAGATACATATGCAGCTAAATCGCTTAGGATATCCCCATATAGATTTGTTGTTACAATTACATCGAATCTCTCAGGTTTTCTAACAATATCCATTACAGCTGCATCAATATACATCTCATCTATTTCAATATCCGGAAACTCCCTTCTTCCAACGTCATAAACAGTTGACTTGAACAAGCCATCTGTAACCGTTAAAACATTTGCTTTATGGACAACAGTAACTTTCTTTCTCCTACCCTTGGCTATTTCAAATGCCTTTCTAGCAATTCTCTGAGAGGCTTTTCGACTTATAACACGAATGGCTATAGAGACATCTTCTGGTAATACATACTCGGCTCTTACGTAAACGTCTTCTGTATTTTCCCTAACTATAACAAGATCTATATTTGGTTTCAAAGCCTTTACACCGGGTAGAGCCTTCGAAGGTCTTATATTGGCGTAGAGATCCAAACCTCTTCTAATCTTGACAACAACATCGCCTGCAGACTCTCCTACAGGACCCTTTAAAATGGCGTCACAACCCTTTATTGTTTTCCAAGACTCTTCCGGAACAGCAACCCCATACTTTCTAACAGCGTTATCTCCTGCCTCAACCTTTACAAACTCTATTTCAAGTCTGTATTTGGCAACAAGTTTTGCCAAGACCTTGAAAGTAGCATCGATTATCTCAGGACCTATACCATCTCCCTCTATAACCGCTACCCTAAACACTTGTTAAACCCCATACTCCTCTTTTACAAGCTTTATCACTGTATCCCAGGAGATTTTAACTCCTTGGTCTGCCAAACTCTTCACCCTATCCAAGATCCTTTTGACAGCATCTTCTCTAGGCTCTAAACCCATTTGCTTGATGACATATTCTATCGCATGTCTCCCACTATGCTTGCCTATAACAATTCTCCTCTCAGCACCAACAGCAGAGGGGTCTATAGGCTCATATGTTAGAGGGTGGCTTAAAACGCCATGAACATGAATTCCCGACTCGTGTGCAAACGCGTTTGCCCCTACAATGGCTTTGTTTGGCGGTATAACCAATCCAAAGTGATTAGCCACGATCTTTGCTACCTTATTTATTTTACTGAAGTCTATTCTAAGCTTGTAGCCATATAGAAATGCTAATGCAGATGCCACCTCTTCTAATGCAGCATTTCCAGCTCTTTCACCTACTCCAAGCATTGTGACGTGGACCTGGTCAGCCCCATTTTCAATGGCTGTCACACTGTTTGCAACAGCCATACCAAAATCGTCATGACAGTGGACACTCAGTATATAGTTTCCCTTGACATTAGATCTGATGTATGATACTAGAAACGCCATATAACTTGGATACGCAACGCCAACTGTGTCTGCAATGTCTATTCTATCCGCTCCAGCATCAACAACAGCTTGAAACACCTTCGCCAAGAACTGTACATCGGACCTGGTCGCATCTTCAGCACTAAACTCTACTACCAGTCCATGACTCTTAGCATATTCAACAGCTGAAACAGCTCTCTCGATAACCTGGTCAGGGGTCATCTTAAGCTTGTATCTCATATGGAGATCAGAGGTGGCAATGAATGTGTGAACAGCCGGAGCCTCAGCCTCTATGACCTTATCTATATCCTGCTTATTTGCTCTTGCAAGTGCTATAACCTCAGAGCCTCTAACTTCTTTAGCTATCATCTTTACCGCTTTGAACTCTCCTTCGCTAGTAATTGGAAAGCCTGCCTCTATCGAATCCACACCCAACTCATTTAGAGCCAAAGCTATTTCAATTTTTTGATGTACTGTCAGAGAAATTCCAGGCATCTGCTCTCCGTCTCTCAATGTGGTGTCTAGCAGTCTAACAACTCTATTTTCAGCTCTTTTTCGGATGTAGTCTAAACTGTTTTGAGTTGGAGCAATAAGCACACCTCCCAATATTTCTATTTAGCTATAATAAAAGAGGAATGAGAGGGTATATAAGCTATTATGCACCATTAAACCTGTTTAAGTAGCTAAAAGATTTAAAAACCTGCTCATACAAAAATAGCTAGATACACAATTTGCGTGAGGTGAAGGTGATGGAACTCCAAGTCAGCTGAGTGGAGAAAAGACTTATGAAAAATATTATAAAAACGCAGAATTCCAAGTAAGCATGTTAACAGTAGGACAAGGCTCAATCAAGATTCTAATAAGGTGATTTCTATGAAGGGTTCAAAGCTTCTAGCTGAGACTCTGAAGAGAGAGGGAGTAAAGGTAATCTTTGGAATACCAGGACTATCCAATATGGCATTCTATGATGCATTGGTAGAGTATGTGGCCAACAATGACATAAGAGTTATTCTTATGAGGCATGAGCAGGGGGCAGCGCATGCAGCAGATGGGTTTGCAAGAGCATCTGGAAGACCAGGATTTTGTACAGCAACATCGGGTCCAGGTGCGTTAAATCTTGTAACAGGTCTTGCAACAGCATATTGGGATAATTCACCAGTTATTGCAATTACTGGTCAAGTACCTCGATCAGCTTTGGGTAAGCTATCGTTTCAAGAGGCTGATATACCAGGTGTTGTAGCCAATATAACGAAGTTTGTTGTTCAAGTGAGAAACGCTGAGGATATACCTAAATGGGTTAGAAACGCCATCCGTATAGCGTTAACCGGAAGATCAGGTCCTGTTGTCGTGGATATTCCAAGAGATCTATTTAATGAAGAGGTTGATGAAAATAAAATAGAATGGTTCGATGGCACATCGTTTAACGGCTATAGAGAGTTTCCAGAGGTTATAGACCCTGAAAAGGTTAAAAAAGCGGCGAGGCTATTGATCGAAGCTGAAAGACCTTTAATGCTTGTTGGGGCAGGGGCCGTTTGGTCACCTGCAACAGAGGAGATAATCGCTTTGGCTGAAATGCTTAGAATGCCCATAGTCTCAACGTTGCTAGGCAAATCAGCTATACCCAATGACTACCCACTGTACATAGGTATGATGGGCTATTACGGAAGGGCGGAAGCAAATAAAGCGTTTATGGATGCTGATGTGGTTCTGGTTGTTGGTGCTAGGTTAAGCGACAGAACCATTCCGAATATCAGAGATGTTATAGACACTAAAAAGAAGTTGATACTGATCAACATCGACCCTACAGACATCTACAAGCTATCTTCCTATCTACCTGTAGAATCATATATTGTAGCCGATGTTAGAAAGGGTCTAAGAGAACTCATAAAAGCTGTGAGCATGTTGGGCTCCCAAAAAGATAGAAGTGAATGGCTGAGAAAGGTTATAGAATACAAAGAGTACTACTCGCAGATATACTATCGTGATGATGGAAAGGGTTTGAAGCCATGGAAGATAATGAAGACAATTAGAAACATTTTGCCTAGAGACGCCATAGTCACAACAGGTGTGGGCTCTCATCAGATGTGGGCCGGGGTCTTCTGGGAAGTATTTGAACCGAGAACATTCTTAACATCTGGCGGGATGGGTACAATGGGATTCGGCTTACCAGCAGCCATCGGTGCTAAGGTTGCTAGGCCGGATAAAATTGTTGTTGACCTAGATGGAGATGGCTCGTTCTTAATGACGATGAACAATCTTGGCACAGCTGTCGACGAAAACATACCCGTAATAGCTGTTGTGTTCGATAATAGAACGCTTGGCTTAGTTAGACAAGTTCAAGACCTCTTCTTCAATAAGAGGATAATAGCTGTGGACATAGGGCCTGCAACAGATTTTGTAAAGCTTGCACAAGGCTTTGGAGCGCTAGGCTTTGATGCCCAGTCATATGAAGATCTTGAGATAGCTTTGAAAAATGCTATTAGAGAGAATATGCCTGCGGTTATCAGGGTTCCTGTTCAAAGGGACGAAAAAGCTCTTCCAACACTTCCTCCAGGTGGTAGCTTCAGAGAGATGATAGTCAATGAGCCAGGGGGAAGCGACTAGACAACTAATTAAAATAGTTGGGTATTACGTGGATGCAAGCCTCATAGAAAGGGTCGTAGCGAATCTTAGAAAGCTTCTCATAGATATCGACTGGATCTATGGGCGGAGAATAAATGAGGAGGGCCTCTATGAGATCTATCTCATGGTTAGAAAGAACCCCAATCTCTATGCAGCTATTCTAAATCTTAGCAAGACTGTTGGAATTGAAAAGGTTGTTGTATTTGATGGAGAGTATGATGAGAGAAAGCTTGATGAAGATAATAAAACTTTTATTGTTTACGTTCCAAAATCTGGAAAAGTCAAAGAATATTCGTGGGGTGTTGTAAATGGCTAAAATGTATCGAGATGAAAATGTTGATATAAGCTATGTGAAAAACAAGAAAATTGCTATACTTGGCTATGGGAGTCAGGGGAGGGCATGGGCACTCAACTTAAGGGATTCTGGACTTGATGTTGTCGTCGGTTTGGAGAGGCAGGGTGAGAGCTGGAAGAAGGCTGAGGAAGATGGGTTCAAACCTATACATACAAGGGATGCTGTCAAAGATGCCGATATTATAGTGTTTCTAGTTCCCGACATGGTTCAGAAGAGTCTTTGGCTCAACAGTGTAAAGCCGTATATGAAGAAGTCTGCTGACATGGTCTTTGCTCACGGGTTTAACATACACTATAAACTGATTGAGCCGCCCAAAGACTCTGATGTCTACATGATTGCTCCGAAAGCCCCTGGGCCAATGGTTAGAAAAGCTTTCGAATCAGGCTATGGAGTTCCAGCTCTTGTAGCCGTATATCAAGATGTTAGCGGATACGCTATGAAAAAAGCCCTAGCTATTGCAAAAGGACTTGGATGTACGAGAGCAGGTGTAATTGAGACGACGTTTGCCGAGGAGACAGAAACAGATCTCTTTGGGGAGCAGGTCATCCTCGTTGGAGGCATCACAGAGCTCATAAAAGCTTCGTTCGAGACTCTAGTCAAAAACGGCTATCAACCTGAGGTAGCATATTTTGAAGTTTTAAACGAGTTGAAACTGATAGTCGATCTAATTTATGAAGGTGGTCTAGTCCACATGCTGAAGGCTGTTTCCGATACTGCAAAGTATGGTGGGATAACTGTTGGCAAAATGGTTATAGACGACCATGTGAAGGCAAATATGGTAAAGGCTCTTGAGAGGATAAAGAATGGGGAGTTTGCAAAGGAATGGATAGAAGAATACGAAAGGGGTATGCCAACAGTTCGCAGAGAACTTGAAGAACTGAGAAACAGTTTAATTGAAAGAGTTGGGGATGAGATAAGAAAAATGATCTTTAAAAAAGTTTAAAAGCCCCTAACATAATATCATACTATTTAAACACTTAAAAAACGTAAAATTTTGTATGGTGAGCGTGGGTGAATGGTGGTTTAGAAATCCGAGGTTGAGGTACTAGATACAACACTCAGAGATGGTGCTCAAGCAGCAGGTGTATCTATTTCGCTAGAAGATAAGATAAGAATTGCTTTAGCCCTTGATGACCTAGGCTTTGACTATATAGAGGGTGGGTGGCCAGGCTCCAATCCAAAGGATGAGGAGTTCTTCAAAGAGATAAAAAAATATGGATTGAGAAACTCTAGAATAGCAGCTTTTGGCAGTACACGTAGAAAGGATGTTCCTGTTTCGCAAGATAAGAGTGTTGAGGCTATAATAAAAGCCGATGTCGATACAGCCGTCATTTTTGGCAAGTCATGGACTCTTCATGTGTTTGAGGTTCTGAGGGCTAGTAAGGAAGAGAATCTGGATATGATTTACGATACTATAGACTATCTGAAGAGACATGGAATAGAGGTTATATTTGATGCTGAACACTTTTTCCAGGGGTTCAAAGAGGATCCAGAATATGCAATGAGCGTGCTTAAGGTAGCTGAAGAAGCTGGTGCTAGGGTGTTAGTCCTTGCCGATACCAATGGGGGTATGATGCCGTGGGATGTCTACGACATTGTAAAGCATGTTATTAGAAATGTGAAAACTGTTGTCGGTGTTCATATGCACAACGATTCGGGGTGCGCTGTTGCAAATACGCTGATAGCTGTATACGCTGGTGCTAGACATGTTCAAGGCACTATCAACGGCATTGGAGAGAGGACAGGTAATGCAGATCTGATCCAGATAATCCCATCTATTCGATATAAGCTGGGTCTACACATACTTAAAAATGATGATAGCCTGAAGAGGCTTAGAGAGCTCTCTCAGCTTGTCTATAGAATAACTGGCATTTCTCCCAATCCATATCAGCCCTATGTAGGGGAGTTCGCATTTGCACATAAAGCTGGGGTCCACGTTGACGCTGTTTTGAAGAACCCGAGAGCATATGAGCACATAGATCCTGGGCTTGTGGGCAACACAAGAAAATTTATTGTTTCAGAGCTTAGTGGGGCCGCCAACATTGTTGCTCTCCTTAAGGAATTTGGAATAGAGGTTGACAAGAGGGATGAACGGATAAAGAGGATTATCACAAGGATCAAAGACCTTGAAAAGCAGGGCTACACATTCGATAAGGCATCGGCATCAGCACTTCTAATAGCTCTTAAAGAGCTTGGCTATAAAAGCGATGGTATTAACAAAATCAGTTGGACAATATTCTCAAGCTCTGCTGGAACCTCGATAGGCATAGCTGATGTTGATAATGTTGTGGGTAAGGCTGTTGATGTGGATCCTGTGAAAGCTCTGGTTAGCGCGTTATTCGATGTGTTGAAGAGGATTTATGCCATAGATGATGAGCTTAGGATGAATATGGAGATCATGCTTATCCAAGACAAAATGTTTAGAGTTACAATAAACTTTAGCAACAGTCTATACACATGGTCTACCCAAGCACTTTCACTAAACATATTCGACGCTATTGCAAAAGCATTTATAGACGGTATAGAATACTATAGTGTTTTAAAGACCATAAAACATGGTAAGCCGTGGTCAGGTGGGACTGGCCATGAGAAGTAGGATAACTGTTGAAGGCATTGAAAGAACGCCACATAGATGTTTATACAAGGCTCTTGGGCTAACAGACGAGGAGCTTTCCAAACCTATCATAGGCATTGCAAACTCTTGGAATGAGGTGATACCGGGCCACAAGCACTTGAGGGAGATAGCAGAAGCTGTAAAAACTGGTGTTAGGATCGCTGGTGGAACACCCCTGGAATTCAATACTATTGGACTTTGTGACGGTATTGCAATGGGACATGAAGGTATGAAGTATTCTCTCCCATCCAGAGAACTTATAGCCGATTCTGTTGAGATTATGGCAAAGGCTTACCAATTCGATGGCCTTGTCTTGATAGCTTCATGCGACAAGATCATACCTGGTATGCTAATGGCTGCAGCCAGACTTGACATACCGGCTATATTCATTTCCGGAGGCCCTATGCTTGCTGGAAGATATAGGGGTAGAGATGTTGATTTGCATGATGTATTTGAAGCTGTTGGCTCTTATAAAAGCGGTAAAATCTCGTATAACGATCTTATCGAGTTGGAGAATGTTGCATGTCCTGGGGTAGGATCTTGTGCTGGAATGTTCACGGCAAATACTTTGAATATTCTCTCAGAGGCTATGGGAATATCTCTACCAGGGAACGGAACAGCACCCGCTGTTTCGGCAGAGAGAATTAGAATAGCTAAATATACTGGGATGATGATTGTAGAGCTGGTCAAGAGAGGGGTAACAGCGAGGAGGATATTGACTAGAGAGGCATTCTTAGACGCTATAGTAGTTGACATGGCTCTCGGAGGCTCAACAAACACTGTGTTGCATTTAATGGCCATAGCGAATGAGGCAGGGGTTGAGCTATCTTTAGAGGACTTTGATGAGATTAGCGAGAAAACACCAACAATTGCCAAGCTAAGTCCTGCAGGGCCATATCATGTACAAGATCTTCACGAGGCTGGGGGAGTTCCAGTAGTTATGAAGGAGCTTTCCAAGAAGGGTCTCATACACCTAGATAGATTAACAGTTTCCTTAAAAACGGTTAGAGAAATAATAGCATCCGCCATCAACAGAAGAGAAGATGTTGTGAGACCTGTTGAGAATCCGTATATGAGTAGAGGAGGGATAATGATATTGAAGGGCAGTTTAGCGCCGAAGGGTGCTGTGATAAAGATCTCTGCAGTGCCAGAAGATCTTTACCTCTTTGAAGGTACTGCAAAGGTGTTTAACTGTGAAGAGGATGCTGTTAAAGCTATATTGAATGGTGATATATCTAAAGGAGATGTTGTTGTGATCAGATATGAGGGTCCAAAGGGAGGGCCTGGAATGAGAGAAATGCTAACAGCAACATCTGTACTTGTTGGAATGGGCCTCGACAGGGATGTAGCTCTCGTTACTGATGGAAGATTCTCTGGCGCTACAAGAGGTATTGCAGTCGGACATGTGTCTCCAGAAGCAGCTGAGGGTGGGCCCATAGGAGTTGTTGAGAATGGGGATAGAATAAGAATTGATTTGAAGAACAAGAGAATAGATTTATTGATAACAGAGGATGAGCTTAGAGAAAGACTATCCAGATTTAGACCCATAGAGAAGAAGCTTAGTGGCTACCTATCAAGATATTCAATGCTTGTAACCTCGGCAAATACAGGTGCTATATTCAAATACTGAACCCGGTTATAGACTCGTAGAATAAAAGAAGATTTTTTGTCGCCGTTGGCAGAAGCTCATACACTTCTCTTGTATGTAAATCGAATAGATATATCTTGTATATTGGTGAGATAAAGTCTAGGTCTTTTACATTCGGCACTTCATCATATAGACCATATTTGGTTAGAATCCTATTGACAGCATCTTTTGTCGGGGAATCTATTACCTCCGACGGTATCATGGGTACAAGACCAATCGGATATGCAAATGCTGCAAATGCTATTCTATTCCTCGATATCTTAATAATTTTTCTGATATGCGAAGAGATTATTGATTTACTCCACTCACCAATACTATCTAGGGGTAGTGTATAATACATTATTTCTATGCATATGTCAACAGAGTCTTTCTTGGCATAAACATCGCACTTCATATCACCTACAGTAGACTCTATGTCACATGAGAAACCCTTTTCAACAAGATATTTGCATAGCAGAATCTCGGCCAGTAGATGGGTTAGAGAAACTCCCTTATCTCTAAGCATCCTCATAGCCTTTGCAACATAGGCACTCTCAGGCGGTATTCCAAGTTTTGATGCATAGCGCAATAAAATCGATAGAGAGTCGCTGACAATGTCCTGATAGTTCATAGAGTAGGCATCAGCCTCAAAGCACTGATCAAGAGGTTTTACACAGTAGTCTATCAGTTTTTAAACCTATGTCTATTTGTCTATAGAGTGTGTGGCTAATGAAAATAGCTATAATATATTCGCTCAGCGATTTAGCAGCTATCGGTATAGTAGAGAAGCTTATTGAAAATGCTATGTGTACCGATCTTGGTAGAGGGGTATATGGAGCCAAAGTGTCTAAGCAATGTGTTTTAGGCAATGTTGAAGCTCTTTTCCTAGGCTTCAATGATGAGATAGTATACCTAAATAGTCTAGAGAGTCTAAAAGGCTTCGACATGTTTATTGCTCCATCACGTCATCAATCGGAGGCCAGGATCCCAAGTCTGACTGTCCATGTGACGGGAAACCCCTGGAGGAGAAGCGATTTTGGCGGTGAGCCAATGACGCTATCGCTTTCCAACCCAGTTCTAATGTGGCTTATACTACAAGACCTCTACAAAGCTAAGAACAGCCACAACACACTCTCAAAGTTCTCGGTAAGCTATGAGGTTACACACCATGGTCCAACAGTTAGAGGCACACCAATAACGTTTGTTGAGATTGGCAGTAGCGAGAATGAATGGAGAGATGTTGTGGCGCAGGAGATTGTTGCAAAAGCTATTGGAAATAATATTAAGGTGTTCTATTCCTTAAAGGATAAGCCTCCATGTAGAATAGCCATAGGATTTGGAGGCTCTCACTATGCACCACTATTCACCAGAAGAGCGTTGGAAAAAGGCGAGTGTTATGGGCATATGATTCCAAATTATGCTATAAAGGAGCTTAGTGTAGAAGACTTGAAACTCGTTGCGGAAATGGCTATTGAGATGACGCCTAATGCACAGCTTGTTGTTATCGAGAAGATGAGGAGTGAGATGAAGAACGCCATCATAGCTGCTGCCAAGAGCCATGGTCTAGAATACGTTGTTGTGTAGCGTTTAGAGCTCGAGCACTAGGTTATCACCTGTTTTAGGCACCTCAAAATCTATTCCAGTAGCCTCCTTTATTCTATAGCCAAGTGTGTAAGCAGAGTCTTCTCCTCCATGTACCAGAACAACCTTCTTCAAGTTCTTGATGCTCTTGACAATCTCAACTAGATTAGATGACCCAGCATGGCTTGAGAAATCAAACCAGAAAACCTTTGCCTTTACCCTCGGACCCCCATCCTCGAGAACACCTTCCGTCAAAAGTTTTCTGCCAGGTGTTTGTGGTGCTTGGTAGCTAACAAGAATTATGGCGTTCTTCGGATTGCTGTAAAGCCTCTTAACATAGTATTGTGCCGGGCCACCCTTTAGCATCCCCGCTGGCGTCACAATTATGCTGCCATTCTCTTTGCATATCTGCTTCCTCATATCAGAACCTTTAACAGCTGTGAATATTCTCATAGCTTTTTCTAGGAGTTGATACTGATTCACATACTCTTTGAATTGCAGAAACAGCTCTAGAATATCTCTTGCCATCCCATCATAGTAAACATTTGAATGTGGCATCCTATCTGCAAGAATAGCCAGAATCTCTTGTGCTCTGCCAAGCGAGAATGCCGGTATGAGCACTATCCCACCATCTTCAACAACACTTTTCACAGTCTCTATGAATAGCTCCTCTACTCTGTCCCTAGAAGGATGGTCGTATAGACCATAAGTAGACTCCATGATAAGTAGATCAGCTTCTAAACCACTTAGCTGAGCACCTTTGGTCACTCTAGTGTCAATTGTATTAACATCTCCTGTATACAGCACCGAGCCCCCATCTTTGAACTCCACCCTAAACATTGCACTTCCAGGGATGTGACCAGCATTAAAGACCTTGACCAAGGCGCTGTCTATCTCTATGGTATCGCCATAGGAAACGCTTTTTATGTTGTTTATCATTGTATCTAGCTCCAGATACTCGAATGGCAAATAATATCCAGAGAGCCTAAGCATATCAGCAATCATTATTTTACTTAGTAGAGCTGTTAAAAGAGTTGAGTAGATAGCGGGAGTCGACGATACATAGAATATTGGTGCAGCACCAACATGGTCTAGGTGGGCATGCGAAATAAATATAGCCCTGATTTTATTTGGCTGTATGGGCAGGGGCATAACCGGCTTGTCATCCAAATCAAAGTTTATTCCATAGTCAAAGAGAAGATACTGATTGTCAGAATCTCTTTTAACAGCTATAGCAGCTCTACCAACCTCTCTACCACTCCCAAGTACCAGTAGCTCTAGCCTCATGATGTTCTTACCGCCATCACAGTAGATTTAGATGTGGCTAAAGCAGTTAAACAAAATTATTTTACTCTCACAATATTTAAGTATTATGAGGAGAGAAAAATGTTTCCAGTCAATCCAAGGGAGCTCCAAAAGCAGTTGAAGCAACTCAAGAGAATGGGTATAAAGATAGACCAGATACAAAATGCTCAAAGAGCTGTTATAGAGTTGCAGGATAAGAGGATTGTTATAGAAGATCCAGAGGTTATGGTAATGGAGTTTAGCGGACAGAAAATGTTTTACATAGCTGGCAAGGCTAGGGAGGAGCAATTGCCACAAGCAGCAAACCAGGTAGTGGGCCAGGGCACAAACCAGCAAGCTATAGTAAATATTTCGAGCGAAGATGTTCAATTTGTTGCTGAGTACCTTGGCATCGGGGCTGAGGAGGCTAGGAAACTCCTTGTTGAGGCTGGTGGCGACATTGCAAAGGCTATTGAGATAGGCCAGACAAGATTTAGAAAGAAAAGTTAGCACATCTCTAACTTACCTTCTATCCTATGCCAAGACTCTTCAACACATCTACAAATAATTTGGAGAATTTCGATGACCTCCTCATTGCTTACAGAGGAATATTGAGCATACAAGAGTTTGTTACCTGCCTTGCGCAACTTCGCCAAATTTTCTCTACCACAATTATCAGCTATATCATCTTCGATTTTGCATATCTGTATTAGTTTGTCAAGTTCTATCACTATATATCTCCATATATAGTAAAATGCCTTTTCGCCGATACCAATCTTATCAAGGTTTTTAAGGCAAAAGTCCTTGAATATCCTCATCTTTTCTTTGTATGTGCAAGCCATGATAGCATATAAACCTTTTGAATGCTTTTAACAGTCAATGAGTGTGTGACATGGGTATTTTAAGTCATTTTGCAAATGACTTGCCTATAATTGGAGCGGTTTTGGTGACCACAATAATCTTCTTCTCTATAGCTGTCCTCTTCATAGATGTTCCTCCACAGCTTGTAGATGTGCTAAGGGATGAGATAAAGAGGATGGAGGGCATAGCCAGTGCTAGTAGCTTGGGGGAAATCACATTAGCTATATTTAGTAACAATGCACAAGTTAATGTCATGCTTGCTATACCTATTCTAAACATTATTGTATATCCTATGATGTTGCTATCAACTGCATGGGCTCTTAGAATAGCTGTGGAGATGCAACTAACCACTGTGGGCATTGGTGGTGTAGATCTCTTTACAGCTCTTGCTACAGCCCTTGCAATACTCCTTATTTCTCCTCATACATACATCGAGTTTCTATCCTATTCAATAACGTTTGTAGCCTCGTCAAAGCTAATGATATACATGTTCAAGAGAAATATTGATAAGGAGAGGGTTAAGTACTACCTCTTCCTAGTAGCCGTATCCATGGCAATATTGTTTATAGCAGCGCTTATAGAGGGGCTTGAAAGAGAGCTCTTTGTTGGTGCATAAAATTGAGGAGGCCATGTGGAGTAATAGTCTTGATGACAGACTTCGGATATGAGGATCCATATGTAGCTGCTATGAAGGGCGTTGCCCTAGATATTTGCCCCCATGTAAGAGTTGTTGATATAACACACTCTATTCCGAGCTTTGACATAGACCATGCCGCTCTAACCCTCTTTATGGCGTACAAGTATTACCCAGCTGGAACGATATTTGTCGTTGTTGTAGATCCGGGTGTTGGTAGCCCCAGAAGACCTCTACTCATAGTAACCAGAAACTACTACTTTATTGGCCCAGACAACGGCGTTTTAGTTCTAGCGGCTAGAGATGATGGTATAGAGGCTGTCTTTGCTCTTGAAAACGATTTGTATTTCAGAAAACCTGTTTCAAGTTCATTCCACGGAAGAGACATATTCACACCCGTTGCCTCATGGTTAGCATGCGGCACACCTCCAAATTCTTTTGGCTCTCCACAACCAGTTGATAGCTTAAAAGAACCTGGAATAGCAATGAAAATGAAGAAAATAGATGAGAGATGCCTGGAATTGGAGGCGATATACATAGACAAGTTTGGCAATGTAATGCTGTCAGCGTTCTTCGACGACTTGTCTAAGGCTCTTGGCCTAAGCTTGGGGGACACAGTATCGATTTTCATAGGTAATAGGAGATTTGAGGCTAGGGTAGAGAAAGTGTTTTCCGTAGTTAAAGAGGGTGAGATTGTGCTATATAAAAACAGTTTTCATCTAGCCGAACTGGCGGTGAACAAAGGATCTGCGAAGAACGTTCTTGGAATTGGAAAAAGAGATGCTATCAGAATATGCAAAACAGTGGCATGAGCTAGAGCAGTAGTTTTGTGGGTAGAATGCCGGGGGTGACCCGCTCCGTGCGCATCACATCCCCGGGACATCGGGGGCTTTGCACGGGCAACCGGGGCAACCATAATTATTGTTTTCAGAGTATAAAAGTTTTTCAGTAAGGGATGGAGCTCTTCACCTATCCGATTTGAAGTCACTCATCATCTAATATGTATAAAACATTTTCTCTGCTAATATAGCTTCAACATTGCCAAAATCTTTGGTGTGAGGATAGTGAGCGATCTGAGTGCTCCTGGAATCTACATCCTAGTTATCAATGTCTCAAAGCGCATCTGCCTAGATATAAAGTCTCTCAACAGACCTTGCATAGACTCTGGTCTCTACGGATATGTCGGCTCTGCCAGAGGCTCTGGAGGCATTAGAGCAAGGCTGGAGCACCATCTTAGAAGAGATAAAAAGAGGCTCTGGTGGCACATAGACTACCTAACAACGAAGCAGGAGGTAGTACCCCTTCTGACGATCTATGCCAATACATTGGATGATGTGGAAAGAATATTCGCGGAAACACTCATTGACATAGGATGCTGGCAGGTTGCAGTTCCACGCTTTGGTTCAACAGATAAGAAGACCCCTTCACATTTACTGAAATGCGTTTGCAGTGAAACACAATGTATAGAACACGTCCTAAAATCATTCGAACTTCTTGGCCTACAACCAGCCATTCTACAAATTAGTAGCACAGTTCATGTAGGACATATTAAATGATTATTATTTGCTAATAAGCTATAACATACAAAGCATTGTGAGAAGGCTTTTGATTTATTCAAAGAACTTCTTGAAGAGGTTGAGCTACTCTTAGAAGCTGCGAGCTTGAGGCTCTTGGCACCCATAGAAATACTTTATAAATTTGTGTAGTATTTAAAGTTATGGAGTATAGGAGTAGTGCAAAGCGGTTTTGCAGTCATGAGGAGGATTAAGCTTCCCTTTGCCGGCTTGACAATCGATTTTGTTGATAGGGAGTCGGCTTTGAAAAGAGTTTTTGAGTGGGCTGAAAGGGGTACTTACCCTGTTCAAGTTGTTTTTGGTCCCGAGGGTTGTGGTAAAACTGCTTGGCTTAGACAATCAGCAGAGCTTTTAAAGGATATGGGCTTTGATGTCATATACTTTAACCCTGTTGAGAGAGATGTTCTTGTTGAGCTTGGGCTCCATGATCTAAAGAGGGATTTTCTGAGATTAGTTGAGGAGCTTAGCAGACAGCATATGGTTGCAAATATTGCTTGGAGCGTAATAGACTTTGCCAGAAGAGCTGTCGAGCATGGGTCAAAGAGAATGGCTATCCTAGTAGATGATATTTTTCAGGATATAGGGATAAGTAAATCGGCCACATATGTAAAAGGGCTTCTCGGTTTGCTTGAACACCCTCCTAGAGAATATGAGAGAATTGTGTCAGTTGTTGCTACTAGCGAGGGCATTTCAAGAAGGGAGATAGGCAAACACGACTGGGCAGATCTGAAACCAATGTGGAATATGGGGAGGGACGGCTTTGAACAGCTCTATAACCTGTTGCCAGATCCAAAACCGGACTTCGAATATATTTGGAGAATGACAGGAGGAAACCCAAGATATCTAGAGCAGTTATACAAAGCCAATTGGATTATCGATAAGGTTGTTGAGAAAATTGTTGAGGGAAAAAACATAACCCCTAGTTTTGTGGCTAAATGGAAGAGGTTACTTGAAAAAGCGGTTGAGGATCCCGATGTTTTGTGGGAGCCAGATACCCCCCAAGAGCTTGTTGATGAACTTATTGAGAGGAATTTAATAGTATACCTGCTGTCTAAGAGAGATCCATGGTTTTGGGTGGACACTCCACCGCCTGAGAAGGATCTTGAGCTTGGCATTGGCAGATATGTAGCTTGGCAAACACCTCTTCACAGAGAAGCAGTTAGAAAGGTATTGGAGATATATAATTGAGTAGGCATTAAAACTCTTGGAGTCGCCGAGGACAGCCATCGGCAATTGTTGCCTAGTGTTTGAACCATGTATCGAGGGTCTTTGTCTTCTTTTCGTATATGAATTCTATGGCTTTTTCTATGATTGGCTGCGGTATGGAGGTCTTCTTTACTATGAATTCTTTTAGCTCTTGTTCTGAGGGGCTTGTGAGTATTGGTCCTTTGTTCAAGGCGTGTGCAACTGTTTGTCTTATTTGCCAGTTTCCAACGGGGTATATATATTGTGGTAGTATCTCTCTTAGGATAGATACTCTAGCCTGTCTGCCAATTTTATGGAGATATTCTAGAACGCTTGTTCTGGCTGCTATGTATCCCCCGTCCATGTCTGTGAACTTGCCTGGGACAACCTCTCTAATCTCTAGATAGTCTATTGCGTTGCTCGGGTTGTAGACGGCTTTTGGATGCCAGACCTCTATCCACTGTGCTTTGTATGGTCCTGGCGATAGAACAACTATGTATTTGTTGTATAGATACTCTGAGTAAAACACCATGGTCTCGGACACCGTTTGGCAGCTTCTTATACGCTCAAGCAGCATATTGCCTATAGCTGTGTCGACAGCTGTTATAGCCCATCTTGTTGGCACCAACTTTCTAGACGATTTCCTGCCTAGAAACCCTATTGACAGTGCTCTAACAATTGTGTAGAACTCTACCCCAGACCTGTAGAGCTCTGCGATAGCCTCTGAAGCCTTAGCATCGTCGAATATAATCTCCTCTAGCTTCCTAGGCATTTTGGCAGAGCCAACAATGTTTATAGTCTCCACCTGTAGCTTTGGACCCATTGGAGGGAGGAGATAGTCGAAGCTGACAACAGGGCTAAGCCTCTTCCTAACCCTAGCCTCGGCATCAACAGGCCTCGAAGACACTACAGCAAGCCCTATCTCACTATCGTAAAGCCTGTTAACATCTGTTACCAAAACCCTTGGCAAAGTGAGCATAGCCAGACCGCTTCTAAGCTCAACAATATCCTCTAGACCAAGCCTAAGATGCCACGACTGGGGGTCATCATAAAACTTGGCCTCATCCCCATAGACATCTGGTGGAACACCAACATACACCGTGACATGCGGATAGCCAAACTCCCCCACAACAGCAGTCGGCGGGGTGGATCCGCCCAACATATTGCTTTCCAACTTCTTTGCAATAGAAACCCTCTTAGAATAAGCAGACAGAAGAGGACACCTAGACAATCCACACAAAAGCTTGTGCCCCTTGCAAACAATACAAAGCCTAGCACTAACCCTGTTCCACATCACACAGCACAAAAATAAGTTGCCCTACACAGCTAAAAAACTGAGAGGAGAAAACTTATCAACATCGCTTATAGTGCTACCTATATATACAGGCGGTTTGTGGGTCAAGTCTATGCATAGACTGGAGGTGGAGATTCTTAAGAAGAGATCATCAATGTTTCTAGAGGAGGCTAGGCACGCTCTGGATAGAGGTTTCTATGATCTAGTATGTTTTTTATCCGAGCAATCCCTACAACTCTATCTAAAGGCTTTATTGCTGGAGCTTGTGGGCGATTATCCTAGAACCCATAGTATTAGACATCTATTGGGCGAGCTAAACAGGGTTCTAAAATCTCGAGAACTAGAAGATTTTGTTGTAGCAAATAGGGCCAGGCTCTTGGCTCTCGAAGACGCATATCTGATGTCTAGATACTATATTAGAGAGTATGAGAAGGAGGATGCAGAGGATATGATAAGGCTTGTCGAGGAGGTGCTATCTCTACTCAAAAAGATTCTGGGTGGCAGGCAATGAACATATTTATGGATACCTCAGCAAAACGTGCTAAACTGGTAAGCGAGTGGAGGTTATGGGCCTCTAGAATAGCTAGGGTAGTCAAGGAGGTTATCCCAGATGCGGAGGTCTATGTCATTGGAAGTGTGGCTAGAGGCGATAATGTTGGTGGAAGCGATGTAGATATACTGATAGTGTCTGAATACGCTCCGAAAAAACCTATAGAGATAGCCAAGCTAAAAGCCTTCATAGAGGAGATACTGAACTTGCCATACTACCACCCATTCGAGATACATATTTTAGGACCAGAGGAGGCCAAGCGACACATAGAAAAATCAGGTGGATACGTACTGAAAATAGCTTAGAGATAATCAAACGCAATAATCTCATATTAATAAAGAGAGAATTATGTTAAACATGATTAGATACAGATTTAACCTAACCTCTTTTAAGAAAAAACCCGATACAACATCACGATAAGATACTCCAACGGATCTCAAAACATTTTCTAAGGGTATATTAGGTTCAGATACTCAAGGCTTAAATGATGTTGAGGAAGAGATCTTAACACACGATTGGATAGAAAAGTCCTTCACAGTATTTTTATAGTTCGTCATAAAAAGGATCGGCTTAGAAGCTAGAAGGTTAAACACCTAGCTGAAAAGTAGACTGCTACATGTACATGCCTTATGTCCAGTAAATGTGTAAAGATACGATGTTCAAGCACTAGTTTTTTGGTACAAGGTACGTAGAACTTGGGGTAACAAATCTTATTGTTGAGTATAAAAGTTGTCAAACCCAATCTATTTAGTTATAGCAACTCAATATAACTTCTGCAATGTAATATAGAAGATGTACATGGAGCATAGTACAAGATCATACCTAACAAGCCTATTTTAGCAGCAGTATCACTCTTACTATTGCTAGAAAGAAGGCAAATAATCGAACTATCACGCCAACTTGGTAACCTCTAGCACCACTTAGCAAAGATAATTATAGCCTTTAAGGAAACGAATCAACAATAAATGTGGTATTACAGCTGGAATCCGAATACAAGTTATCAGCTTCAATGGCTAGGATGTCTATTAATTTATATTTCACTAAGCAATAAGGTACCAAGACCCATATTAGTTTTGTGACTTTGTTCTACACTTTTTCGTAAATCAATAAGAGTTTGTGATAAATGGTATTTCATAGACTGTGATTAACTATCATTTAGTTACATTTAGATTTATTGGTAATATATAAAAGCAGTGATAGAGTTACTAGTATCAGGCTATAGACGGCAAAACCTATTATTGGGGTACGCCATGAGTCAGCTAATATGTTAAGCCATTGATTTAGGAGCTCTCTGTCGCCAGGATCATCAATTAACCCGCCTAATACATCTCTTGACATAGATACTAGGACAGCCTGCTTCATAAATAGGTATACTGAACCCAGTAACCCAGTCACTCCCATGATTAGTCCGACAAGGCTTATTAATTTAGTGAACTTTGGCACAATCAATCCCATAACATCTTTTTGTGAAAGGGGTAAATAATTATTATGGAGAATCGCCAGGGGATCTCAGGAGGTGAACCAGTTGGTTTGTTGTAGACAGTTTAGTGAGAATTGTAGAGAAACTTTCTATGAATCCAGAACATGCTGATTGTAATACCCTTAGATAATAATGCATCGAAGTTGCTTAAAGATATACTATAAAAGCATTTAATTATTGACTAATCTAAAAGAGTTGCTTGTTGAAAGGGGAAGATCAAAGTAAAAATACTACAGGCTAAGAGATATTTAGTTTAATGCTTGGAATGCCCGTACTACCTTTTGTAGTCTGGAAAGAATTTACAAAAGTGTATCGAACTCCTTTCGCGCTAATGTTAAAGGGATAAGGTTTCTAGATGGCCAGGTTTAGAGCTACATCCAGATTTACATCCTCAGTACATCGGCGGTAAGTTTATGGAGGTTGAAGAGTATAAGATACTTGCCGAAGACTCTATAGGGTTTATGTCTGAGGTTATAGTTCCGAGAATGTTCGAAGCGCTATCAAAACCAAATTCGGCGGAAGCATATGCATCGCTAATAAAATTAGGATATGATATGGCCGATTTCAACAAGGTTATGATGGATATAGAAACGCTATCCCATCAGTGTTTTCGAAGGCGATTTCACGAGATTCACTCACTACCTACTCGAGCTACCCAAGAGCAGCATATTTGCTTAGTTTGAAAGAGCAGATCTTAGAAAAAGTTAGAAAGATTCTAGGAGATCACATTCCTATAGGTGGCGGAATATCGCCGGCACTATATATCCACGGAACTAAGGAGAAGGTTTACGAGAAGGTATGCAAACTTTTAAACGATGTTAAGGAACCCAGGGTATTTATGTTCATGGGCACAGGAGCACCTATACCCTACGAAGCAAGAATAGAGAACATCAAGGCGGCGGTAGATGCTGTCATAAAGTGTGGTAAATACGAGTAGCACGCAATTAACATCGAATTAATTTATTCATTTCCATGTTCAAAACCTGGATACGCCATCGCTATGTATAGGTTTTGATAGTTAAAAGCAACCCTTATTTAGCGGTAAACCCATATTTACCCATTGAAGCTTCCCATGCGTCGATTCATCGAGCACGCCCTTCTATATATGGTGTACGTAGGTATTAACCCTATAACAACCGTAATCGCTATAAACACCGGGAATACTGCTTGAAACCCACCCACAACATCCCTGATAATACCGGTAGCTAGAGTTCCTACGAATACTGCTGTAGCATAGCCTGTCATTAGCAACGGCCAGCTTAGTGAGAACCTCTCCTGCGAAGTTATTCTTCTTGCCTCTGTTGGTGCTATAACCAGCCATCCCCCTAAGCTTAAGTATATTATTGGTGAAGCTAATAGGAATACAACTTGAGATGGGTACAACCATAAAGCTGTGAGTGCAAGTATTGCTGAAGCGTAGTTTATGCTTGCTGCAAATAGGAATCCCTTCAAATCTATTACCTTACCATAGAGTACTCTACCCACCCCATTGAATACAGAGAAAATAGCTATAGTATATCCCATAACCTGTGGGTCAATTGAAGCCAATTCTACACCTATTTGCTTCACGTAACCTACATACGCTAACGGTGTAAAAAGCCCTGCAAAGTACAACACCCATATTATCCAAAAACACCCCCTAGATAGAACAACACGTAGAGATTCTCCTAGATTTTCTTGTTTTTGAATTTCCCTGCTAGCAGGGTTCATCTTTGTTAGATATGCTAAAGTAAGGGCTGCTACCAGAAATGCTATTCCAACAATTCTTATACCAGTACTGAAACCGTAGACTCTAAACAGATACTCAAATAGCGGAGCTGCAACAAGCGATGCTATTCCAAAACCTGCCCTAGCTATACCAATAGCTAAACCAGGTTTATCAGGTACCCACGAAGCTGCTATAGGAAGAGTCATGCTATCCATTAAAGCAACTCCTACCCCCGCAACAAAGAATAGCGCTGAAAACAAAGACACATTCTTGTCAATAAAACTTGCGCCTATCAACCCTAATCCAAAGAAAAGTGCTCCTAAAAACAGAGGAACTTTCTCCGATCTAAATCTTTTTTCAAGAACTCCGCCTAATAACATTAAATAACCATAAGCGCATAGATAAGCAAAATAAGGTATACCAGCTTCGGTTGCTGAAACCCCCCACTGCTTCTGCAATTCATAGCCAATAATGCTGTAAGAGTAGATAGTACCCCCTAAGAATGTTATGAAAAAGCACAGTATAGGGTAAACCCACCTAGTAGTACTACCATATCTGGCTGTGGCCATTTGACATCCCGGATACACAATACAAATTGGGGGGGGGGATAAAAAAGACTTCTATAAAGAAATCCCTCGAAAAATTATCAATGCTTATATAAAATTAGTTGCTAGGACAATAAGCAGAATAGGTAAATCCCATTAAGTTTCCGAAGCTTAACATCCCACCTTTATGTTGATGAAGGAAAATCCGATGAAACCAAAATCAACGAACTAATTGTTTTACCCCATAACTATAAAGACTGTCAATTGTGAAGAACTATATTAGCTAATGCTATCTCGGCTCAGCATGGATATAGATTTTCGAATTTCTCTTCAACAACTTCAGCAAAGTGATTTGCTAACCTAAAAATTTGTAGTTTATGCAACTTGTTTTATGTAACCGTCTTCATATACTTCGTAGCAACATAATTCTGGTATTACTGCTACGCATAGCATATTCTTAACCTTAGGTTTTCGATGTTAGCTACCTCTATAGATCCCTTATCTTTTCCATCAATATTTCCACCGATTGTTTTTCGCCATTCTACTGAACATGTTCTTTATAGGGGGCAGCTACTACCTTTACTACTCTGAGTTTTATCATATTTGCTCATCCGATTGTAGGTATACCTTTATTATACTTAATAAAACTTATGCTATTGTAGGTTAACCTGAGTATACTGAGTATACCTTCCATAGACTTTCCTATATAGTTTAACCTCCAAAGATAAAGCGTTTATCCACCTAGAGGAATTTTATTAAAGCTCTGCTGCACTTCAGATTCGATTCGCCGATTCTATGCATAGATTGATTTAATTCTTAGCTTTACAAGCACAAAATTATCCTCGGCAAAGTAATCAAGTTTGGTTATCTCTGCTTTTACCCCCATATCTCTAAGAATATAGACATAGTCTTCTATCCAGTCGATAACACCACATGTAACACAAAAATGCCCTGAAAACCTCATGATATTATAATCACCTTCTATACCTACTATAGATGCTATTGCCTCTGGAGCTCTATACCTATTATACACTTCTACCGCTTTATCTAACAATCTTCTAGCTTCAGCTCCTTCCGCTACGTTCATCTTAATTCCTATTTAATTTAACCTGATCACAAAATTTATATGTTCTCTATAAGACAAAACATTAATCTCTTACCTAAGCGTCAGCATTGGCAGGAAATAAAGTTACGTATTGCCTATTTGCTTTCGTTCTTTAACTAATTGTATAAGTTTTTCGTTATTTTCTTTAAATCGCTTAAAACTGAGCGTAATCCCGGATAATGTATAGAATTTTTCTATAGCTACAATATAGTTGCTACATACGGTATCAGCGCACTTGATGGTTATAACGTGGCTAGATATAGCTTTGTTTATATTGCTGAGCAAAGGATCTATGAAGCTACCTATCCTAAAGACATCTACACCTTTTCCTCTTAGTTCGTAAACTAGGTTACTGAGCATTCTTATGTACCCCTTAGGATCCTCTGCAGCCGTCGACCAGGAAACCGCGACATTGTGTATGTAGAGAGCTGTTGGTTTAATGTCATCAACTAGGGATACTAAGTATGATGTGAGTTCAGTTGGGCTATAAGTTGATGGATTAATTGTTCTAAAAGCAACCCTTTTAAAATATCTCATATCTTTATCAGCTCTATAGGTTTCAGCATCTCCATCAAACCTACGGTTAAACTTGTTGGATAGATACTGTAATCGATGAAGAGAACGCTGGGTTTTGTTCACCATGTGTATCAGTAGGGAGAAAACTGTTGGAGGCCAAGGAGATGTTTTCGAAGGACATTCAAAATACATGGTCATTGGCAGAAACTCTCCTTCAACTATGTACACGTCTTTATCCCTAAAAACAGGCATCCTCCTACTTAATACCGGGGAGCAATAGGTTTCAAGGTTTCGAATTACTACACCTTTACCACTTATTATCGAGAAGTATATCTCTGATACCGTTAATGGTTTTCCCCAATCTTCCTAACTTCCATTATTCTATCAATTAAGCCTCTCCCAACCCTATGCTTTAGTATAAGAACTGCATCAGCAGCAAATTCTATTCAGCCTTATTAACGTATTCCTCTCCCAAAGGTATTTCGGATACTAGAACAACAGCTCCATTGATGGTTTTCTGTAACTCACAGAAGAAATTCTGTAGGTAACCCCGTGCAGCTATGTTGTTCTCTATAGCTTCAAGCAAAGGAGTTACAGAGTCTATAACCACTACCCGTGGATTGTACTCTAAAACAAGCTTGGATAGGTTATTCAATATTAGCTGAATTTCGTTGCTTGATGCTACTACAAGTATCTTAACGAATAGAAGTAGTTTCTTTTCGTCGTAAACCCTAAAATCTATACCAACACCTTCGAGTTGTTTAAATAACCTCTCTTTATCTTCCTGGAAAGATACGTAGAGACACCTAGCGTTATTCTCCATAGTGTACAAACATATCGAAAAGGCAAAAAGTTGTTTTACCAGCACCAGGGTACCCAGCAATTAATATGAGCTTAGGTTCGTAAATAAAATCGCCGAGCATATCAACCAAGTATTCTATTGATTTCAAAGATACCGCCTATTACATATCTTCGCTAATATAGCTTTAGAGCAAAAGATAAAAAATCTATATAGATCTAGAGGAACAACATGGGATAAATGGTTTCAGGGATCCAACCTTTGTAGATATATTTTTGGGAAGCTTATTTTAGTGGTTTGGTCGTGATAAAAGGTGAATATGATCTTGCTTGCTATAGTACTATTTATTGCAATGATTTTGGTTATAGGGTTAGCGGTATTTCCATTGGTACATGTATCGAGCAACACTGTAGCTTTAACTCAAACGATTACCAGATATTCAATGATCATCATCTTCAGTACTTTTACGGAAATAGTTGTTATCACCAAAACTACAGCTGTTAAGGTGCAAAATGGGTATGCATCTTCAATGGTAATAACAAGCGCAGAGTTACACAGGGATGAAGGTTTTGGTTTATGCATCGCTAAGATGACGAACAAAGTATTTCCTCTATTAGCAGATACCCCGGAGCTTCGATACAGAGGCTATAGAAATAAAACTGATGTCGATTTTATGGGTGTTAGAGCTATAGGGGTGATTTTCTTGAATTGGGATAGCTGGGTCGCATAATACCCTTAGACATGGGGTATACTGCTTGGAGATAAGCTAGGGATATGAGGTGTAATTTAGATTGGCAACAAATTAGTGTATGTACCTGTTAAAGTGAAGCCAACAAACTTCAGCATAGTTAAAGGTAGTCAACCCTTACCAAAACTTAGGAGCTAAAATAGTTGCCTTTATAGAGTACGATAGGCATTCAAATACTTCTAGAACCTTTTAAATCCACATATGCAACAATCTTGGTCAAAACATTTACACCAATTCAGCATCTAAATTATGACTTTAAATATGTCGCGCTTTGCCAAGCTAAAATATGTCAAGCAACATCAAATATATTCCGATATACAGAACCGATTAGGCTAGTACTAGTATAAATTAAGAGTGTTGATAAAAACGGGGGCAGAATCTGTGTAGTTGTATCAGAATCTGTACACATCTACTCCTTTCTGCTTAGCATATTCCTCAACTTCTCTGCCAATCAATGTCGCTGCCAGAATCCCGACAACATTTTTGTTTGGATATCTAGTCTTGACAACGTCTACCTTAGCTATAAGCGACCCGACATCGCTGTGTCTCGGCCTAACCTTGACCTCTACTACATAGACAGTCTTATCTGTCTCGATAAACAAGTCTATGTCAAGGTTATCAACTCTGTGATTCCTTATCCTATGCAACACCTTCTCTCCTCTAGCGCTAAGCTCCTCAACCAGATCCTCGTACAGATATCTAGCAATAGAAGCCTCTGTTAAAGCCCCCAAAGCAAGCTCAATATTGCTAACTCTATGCTCTAGAGACTCGACTCTGCTAACTAGCTCCATAATCACCTTCGTATGCTCTTCTAACCTCCGCTCAATTACTTCAAATCTCTTGTATGCCTCCTCCCACCTCCTGTTATTTTCCTCCCACCTCCTATTATTTTCTTCCCATCTTCTGTTGTTCTCTTCCCACCTCTTTTCCTCTAGCTCAATGAATTTGTTGAGATCCTCTCTAAGCCTCTTTAATTCGTTTTCTACTGCTTCAAATCTCTTGTATGCCTCCTCCCACCTCCTGTTATTTTCCTCCCATTTCCTCTCTTGCTCCTTAACAAAAATGAGAAAGTCTTCTCTAAGTCTCTTCAACTCCTCCTCATGCCTGTCAAGCCTCTTCAAAATCTCCCCATAGCCAATAAGCCCAGCAACAGCTAAGCGAAACTCCTCATCCTCTCTCAAAAGCTTGAGAATCTCCTTCTTTAGATACTCAACATCTACTATGCTATCCATCTTACATCAACTAAACTACATCTTTGTTTATATAAGATGCAACGCAATCTATATAGTTTTAATAGAGAGCTTAATATTTTTGTAGCTATACCATGCATGTCCGCTGCAAGCACAGCTGTGGATTCAGCTGTTCTTCTATCATCGTTTAAACCTGGTATTACTAGCATCATAGAAAACCCATGTCTTAATGCCTGTCTTACCTAGCCTCCTCGCAGTGCTTCTGCACGTGCTCTTGGCGATGAGCTGAGGGCTTAATGGGCTTTGCTACTGAGTAATCAAGCGTTGTAATTATGAATCCCACGTCTACCATGCTCTTGTACTTTGAGAGCAGGTCTACGTCTCTGAGTACTAGGGGTTCTTTGTTCGAATGCTAACGGGAAAGCCGTTCTTCAGTACTACTTCAAGGCTCTTCTGGGCAATCTGTAGACCGCTTCTACTAGTTGGTATGCATCTGTTATCGTGTCAATACCAACAACACCTGGCCCCAGCTTCTTGGCTTCTTCTTCGAGAACAGAGTGCTCTTCGGGTTTTCTAACATCGAAAACCTGGTAGTCAGTTATGAGCGTTCACCTGTACCTCAGTATGTCCTCTATTCTCGTATTGCTCCACAGCTCAAGGTAGTCGTATATGCTTGTATCACCTACTACAGGAGGTGACAAAGGGCCTGCACGAACATAGGGTAACCCATCCTCCCAACAAACACTAATGGAGATGATAAACCTCAATAATGTTCGAAGAGTGCGCTTTCTCCAAGATAACTGCGACACAAGCTCTAGTTATTACTGGGCAGCAGGTCAGCTCGCAAACCCTCTTCCACGGCACAGAACACAGAGCTTTGGATCTACGTGCAAAGCCTAATCACATCACTAGAACTCTCTAAACTCAATTCAAACTAGCATGGTTTTAAGCTTAGCTAGTATATTCTCAAGGCTTCCTTTCTCAGCTCTGCTATCCATAAGCTCCTCTCGCTACCCCACTCACTTGGAGCGTACACTCTGTACTCTATCTCCCCAGGAACCTCCAAGAGCGCTTCCGAGAAAAGCCTCAGTCTCTCAAGCTGGTTTAAGTTTTCAACTCCCCTGACAACCAAGACTACATCTATGTCACTATCTGCTCTAAAGTCTCCGCGAGCTCTGGAACCCACAATGTATGCTCCAACAAGTTCAAAGCCATACTTCCTACATATAGTTGCAGCTTTTTCTGCAAACTCCCTAGCTCTCCTGAGAGCTTCTTCCTGAGATTTCATTGCAGATACTGCTTTACCCATTCCAAGACCCTCCTAGCCCTAGATAGTAGCTCTAGTGCTTTATCCCTAGTGTAGAGCTGATAAGGTGGTGCATTAGCAGCATTTGGATATCTAGAGATGATGTAGTGTGGATTAAGCTCTCTTAGGTCATCTAATATAGGCTCAACGGCTATATCCAGCTCTTCGCGCACCCTTCTTGCAAGCTCTATTAAGCTGTGTCCTCTAGCTGGGTATCCTCTACTCAAGAGCAGTGCTTTCAAAGCTTTTTCAGCAGCTTGGTGAGACCAAAAGGCTGCTGCATCGTAGTCTTCGGTACTTATGGCATTTTCGGCTTTGCGGAGATCCTTAGAGGCTTGCTCAAACCACCACTTGTATTCAGACATAAGTGTCCCTAACCAGCGCTCAAATAATTGCACAGGTATCAGCAGCTAATAAGCGCAGTACACTTAAAGCTGCAGTAAGCTAAATATATCATGTTGAAGCCACGTTGCCAACTACTTGCACAAACATTAGCAGCAGTGTCTGTCACTATGCGCGTTTTACGTAGCTTGGGTAATAAGGCTCTAACAATTACGAATCCTGAGGTTAGTGATTACTTGTAGTCGCTGTAAAGGAAGTGTCTCTTTCACTATGCTAACGCCTAGAGCCTGCCAAACCCTACCCCTATCTAGCTTCTTAACAACATACCCTAAAATCCTGTGCCTATCATGCTCAAATCTGAAGAATAACACCAGTTACTCGGAGAGACCGCTAAAACAATATCTAGAGGTCTTATCAAAAACAATAAGATAGGGGCTTACATAAGCTTTAATCAACTGATGAAAATTGGCAGGCCCGCTGGGATCACCGGCTCTCCGGCTTGGAAGGCTTGAACTCATACTAATTTGTTGTATGAAACCATACTTTGAAATCTGCAACAATGAGAACGGTGTATTGAAGCCTTTAAAACCTATAGAAGAGCTTAAGGAAGATGGGGGATGTTCAAGTAAGAATTGAAAAGAGTCTTAGAGAGAAGTTAAAAGACCTTATTGGCATCTTAGGCAGATCTAGCGAGGGGGAGCTAGAGAGGTACCTAGAGGAGGTATGGCTTCCTTGATTTTCTTAGACACTAATATACTTTATCATATCCTCCACAATACTCCTAAGACTGGCCAAGTCCTAACTTTACTAGAAGAAAACCACGAAGACTATGTTATTGATATGGTTATTCATAACGAGATTATCTATACATCAACAATGCATTCCCTAGAGCATAAGCATGGTATATAAAGGAATATACTCAGTATCAGTAAAGAAGTGGATAAAGAAATATGGATATCCAGAAGAAGTTATCAGTGCGGTGAGAGAATTTAATTAGAAGGTTAAATATAAGGATAATACCAAGCATCTATACCGGACAGGAGCTTTACGAGATAGTAATAGTATTAAGGTATAGACTTCTGCCAAGTGATGCAACAACAGTACTAACATGTAAACACTATGGTATAGATACTATTCTTACCTTAGATGAAGACTTTAAGAGAGTTCCATGGCTTAAGGTTATTCCATAAGTGAGCTGATTCCGCCCTTACAATCATCATTCTAATCCTAAATTATTCGCTATCAAGCGCATATTGAAAATGTATTATGGGAACATGTATTGCATATGCGAATGGATATATTACTAAAGGTATACTAGGCTAGGCTACGTGACTATTTTTATCTTAGTAGCTACATTACAGGGCTTCGCGATGGTTTCTGTGAATATTTTGTTCGAGAAAAATTAACCAGAGGATACACTATATGGTCTTCCACCATAACCCACAGATTTGCGAACTTCATGTTCGATTTTGCAAGATTCTCACAAGTTAAACCATAGTTCCAAATAGCATAAGTTGTATCACTTATACTGTACTTTAACACGATCTTTGAAGAAACCCTTACTCCAATAATTCTAAAGGCACTTCCCAGCACTTAAAGGCAAGACGCGTTGTTCATGAGAAGAAGCTCAGCCTTCTAGTTGACTTCTTCAATGATTCTAGACCTCCCATATATCAATAAATAGTGGAAATATTTTTACTTCAAATCAGCGTCATGGTTACTGAATACAGCGGCTGTACTCATATTCACAATTTATACTCATAAACGTTAGCTATGAGTAACGTTATGAGAGTATAGCGGGCCCGCCGGGATTTGAACCCGGGTCCACCGGCTCCGGAGGCCGGCACCCTGTCCTGGCTGGGCTACGGGCCCTTAGTGATTTATCCTAGTTTTACTTGTTTTGTGGGTTATTTCAGTGTTGTGTTTTCTATGAAGTGGATTTTAGTTGTTCTGATGGAGAATGGGTTTGAGGATTAGAAGATTAAAAAATGTTTTGTTATTGTTTTGGTTGTTGTTTTGGCTTTAGATATATTTTGCTTCCTACTATTGAATTGTTTGGTATTAGAACCTTTGTTCCATCTGCTTTGATTACTGTTGTGAATAGTGTTGCAACATCGTCTACTACACCATCTTCACCGGCTATGACGACAGCATCACCTATTCTGAAGGGTCTTGAGATTAGTAGGAAGAGTCCTGCAATTGCTTGTCCGAGTACCTGCTGAGATGCAAAGCCTATTACCATGCCTAGGAAGCCTCCTAGTGCTACCCCAGCCGCTCCCCCGGCAACACCACCAGCTATTGCTGCAACCATTGCGCCAACGCCAATAATTCTAACAACGTTTCTAATAGCGGCCGCCGTCGGATGATCGTATTTTGCTCTTGTTGACCAGTAGAAGAATGTTGCTACACCGTTTACTATCATATAGCCGAATGCAAGTGCTAGCAGGATCTGTACATAGACCTCGTAATCGGCAACAGCTATTCCGTATCTTGGTAATAGTCCGGTCATCAGGTAGTGGGCGAGGGCTGAGACTAGTACGTAGAGTACTACATAGAGCACAACACTTACTAATGCCGCTGAAGTCTTCTTAACAATTTCGCTAGTTGATAGCTGTTGTGTCTGGGCCACAGCTATACACCGTTATAATATCCCATGCATATCCTTATAAATTTTTTATAAAGAGGCTCAAATACTTTGGATCAGATAAGAATTTTAATCAATGAACTGTTAGAAGAGGTTGGACGAAAATGCAGTTAACTATAGATGATGTTATGTAGCAAATCTGATGTGTGATGATGGGCTCTAATCTGAGGATACATCCTCTAAGCAACTTCTAATTTTCTTCCAGCTTACGTTGAGGTCTTCTGGAATGACCTTGGTATTTGCTATAACAGGCATGAAGTTTGTGTCTCCGTTCCACCTAGGAACTATGTGTATGTGTAGATGCCCCTCTATACCTGCTCCAGCAGCCCTCCCAATGTTAGCTCCAATATTAAAGCCATGTGGATTATAACACTTTCTAAGAGCCTTTAAAACAATTGACACAGTTTTTGCAAGATCGAGCAACTCATCGTCGGAAAGCATCTCAAGACTTGGTACATGCTTTATTGGGGCAACCATCACATGCCCATTGTTATAAGGATACTTGTTGAGAAGAGCTATGCTATGCTTGGATCTGTAAACAACATAGTTGGCCAAGTCATCTTGGTTTACAGCTTTACAAAATATGCACTCACCACTATATTGCTGTACCACATAGGATTCTCTCCAAGGAGCCCACAAAACCATTCTTCCACTAAACACTACCTGTAGCCACCCTAAGCCAAACTATTTTTCAGTTTGCAACAATAGTCAAAGCAACTATTAAAGCTTTATCACAAATCAAGCAATAGATAGATAAAACAGAACATACATCGCTATATAGATTGTTGCTGAAATGGACAGGAAGGAAACCATTGGTATCCCCCACGAAACAACAATTATAGTGTCTTTGGGTAGCACCCCTAACTCCTTTTTCCAATCAGCATCATCCTCATATATATCAAAAGTAACTCTGTCAACAACCCCCGGAACATAGACAGGGTAATAGAACCTCTTCCTCATATATTCATCAACAGTCATAAACCTGTTGAACACCATATAAAAAACCTTTTTATGGATGGGAATTCTCATCTCCTTAATGCTCCTATATACAAACAGATTGTGTATAACATTCCTTATAATGATGAATAGCATGATCATAGAATATATTGCTAGAAGCCATAGAACAGGTGGAAACAAGTTGAATAGAAAAACACATCTATTTCCAAGCACAACACTCTTAGCTATAGCAAGTCTGTTGAATGGGTATAAAGCAACAAATGTTGATATAGCCATGAAGTCTGCACCACCAAGCAAGTTCACAACAAAAACCAGAATAGCTATTGTTAAAACAAAAAATACTGCAATGCCTATTTGGAACAGCAGAATTGTTTTATCGTAGGCTTGGAAGGTAATGTAGAAGAAATTGAAGATTATACCCACAACTATTGGTGCTATCCATATCCTTGGATCAACTTCTCTATTCCTCCAATCAAAAACGCCTGCAACAACAAAGGTTAGTATTGCGATAGAAGCTATGACGATTTCCTCCAAAATACCTGTCTGCAATGTTAGATCTCACACTATACATGATCTTATATGGGTCTTGGCCAAAGCGATTTATTCTGGGTCTCTCACACCAACCTCAGTTATTGCGAAAACAGCTTCGCTCTCTGGTAGGTGGGGTGCATCAACTATTCTAGCTATTCTTCTATTGCCCCTACTCTTCTTCAGCTGGACTCTGATTCCAGGCGCATGATATAGCACATGGCCTCCTATAGCAGTTGTTGGATCTCCATAGAATACATCTGGTCTTGCCATAACCTGGTTGGTTATAACAACAGCAACATCGAATAGCTCTGCCAACGACATTAACTGATGCAGATGTCTATTGAGTTTTTGCTGTCTAACAGCAAGGTTTTCTCGGCCTGGATACTCAGCTCTGAAGTGACCTGTTACGGAGTCTACAACTACAAGCCCAATGTCCTCTTTTGGTATCAAATCCTTCAGCTCTTCAACAACAGCCATTTGGTGGTCGCTGTTAACAGCTCTGACATAGAGTATGTTCTCCATGGTCTTATCCGGGTCAAGGCCAAGCCCTCTGGCCATAGCCTCTATTCTCTCCCATCTGAACGTCCCCTCAGTATCTATATATATAGCCTTTTTACCTAAGCCGCCTTTCTCAAGCGGTAGCTGCACATTCACTGCTAGCTGGTGGCACAACTGGGTTTTGCCACTTCCAAACTCTCCGAAGAACTCTGTTATTGTCTTCACCTCCACACCCCCACCGAGTAGATTATCTAGATTCTTGCTTCCAGTGGTTATCTTCGGTAGGCTCATTCTCTCTTTCTTTATCTCTAAAGCAGTTTTGAATCCAAGTCCAAGAGCTGCTCTAGCCTGGGAGACCAGCTTCTGTATTGTTGGAAGGGGTATGGCAAGGTTTTGGCTAAGCTCTTGCGGGTTAGCAGCTGCCAAGGCCTCTACGGTGGTTATCCCCATTTCCTGAAGCTTTTTCAGTATGGTCGATGATATGCCAAGCTCCTCTAGGCTCTTCACCTTCTTCTCTTCTGTTACCACTATTTTCACCCAAATTTCTGAGTTTTATACATTCGAAAAAAGCTAATATATTGTTAGAGTCTAGCCCGAAACAGAATCTCCAAAAAACCTTATATTGAGTCTAGAAGAGTTGCTTAAGCTAGCATACACCCACCTAAACAATGTGGTGCAACATACTTGCGTCTACTGCTTATACACGCTAAGGATTTTTGGTTCAAAGCAAAAGAAAAAGCTGTTGAAAACGCCGATGAGTTGTCGGATGATATTGCAGAGAAGCATCTTGAAAATGTTCTCGTTGTGTTTACAAGTGTTGAAGAAGGTGACGAGAAAAACATTGAAGTAGTTGTTGAAAAGGCTGCAAACGAAATCTTAAACGTTTACAAGAATGTTAATGCACAAGCTATTCTTGTCTATCCATATGCACATCTATCACAATCTCTAGCTCCACCTGGGGCCGCAAAAAAGATTCTAAATGCCTTAGCAGATAGGCTTAGATCGTCCATTGGAGTTGAAAAAGTTTATAGAGCGGCCTTTGGCTGGTACAAGGAGTTTAAGCTTCACTGCTATGGCCATCCCCTAAGCGAGTTGTCAAAGACAATAAAACCTGTTGAAGAGGGTGCTAGGAGGACTATAGAGAAAAAATATTATATTCTAACACCTGATGGTAAACTTGTAAAGCCTGAGGAGTACGAATTCAAAGACGATGAATTCAAAGTTCTTGTTGAGAAAGAGGTTTTTAGAAAAGAGGCTGAGGGTGGCCAGGGCAGGGTATATCAATACCTCAAGAAATTTGGTTTTGAATGGGAGGAGCTATCGGATAGAGGTCACATGAGGTTTGAACCACATGCAACTGTGATATTCGAGGCTGTATCTCAGTACTCATGGAAAACCGCAAGCAGTCTCGGTATACCGGTCTTCAGAGTTAAGGGAACAAACATGTTTAGTCTAGTGGCGGAGCCTGTGAGGCAACATGCTGAGTTGTTTGGCGAGAGAATGTACGAGGTCAGAATGGATACAGACAGATTCATTCTAAGATTTGCTGCATGCTATCAGCAGTTCTCCATATTAAAAGACTGGGTTCTAAGCTATAAAGACTTGCCGCTGGGCATGTTTGAAGTGGCTGACAGCTACAGATATGAGCAAAGCGGTGAGCTGGTACTAGGATTCAGATTGAGAAGATTTCACATGCCAGATCTGCACATATTGACCAAAGATCTTGAGGAGGCAAAGAAAATAGCTCTTCTAGTGAGGAGCAAGATCGTTGAGGAGGCAAAGAAGATTGGAAGGGAGTATCTAGCGATATATAACATCACAGAGGATTTCCTCAAAACAAACTTTGACTACATTGTGGAGCTAGTCAAAAGCGAGGGCAGGCCGGTTCTGGTAACAGTATATCCAGCAGGGATGTACTACTGGGTCATAAATGTTGAGTATGTGATTATCGACGAGCTTAACAGACCAAGAGAAATAGCCACGTGGCAAATAGATGTTGGAAATGCGAAGAGATTCAACATCAAATACGTTGATGAGAATGGAAATGAGAAGTATCCTGTTATAATACACACAGCCATCATAGGATCTGTAGAGAGATATATATACATGGTTTTCGATACCATAGCAAAGAAGGAGAAGGAGGGTGTACCTCCAACACTACCACTCTGGCTTTCACCAATACAAGTAAGGGTAATCCCCGTGTCAAAAGAGTATCTGGAGTATGCCACACAGATTGCACAAAAACTGTTGTCATATGGTATCAGGGTAGACGTCGACGACAGAGATGAGAGCCTTGGTAAAAAGATTCGTGATGCAGGGGTTGAGTGGATACCATATGTGATTGTAGTTGGTGAAAGAGAAGTGAGTACGGGTACAGTGAATGTCAGAATAAGAGCTACAGGAGTCCAAAAGAGCATGAATGTAGAAGAGCTTATTAAAATGCTTGAGAAGGAATTAGAAGGATACCCAAAAATAGACATGGCCATGCCTATATATGTGAGTAAGAGACCGTCGCTAAGCTATCTACAGCCAGTGAAATCACAATGATGATCTGTTGCCCACACTGATGCGATGATGTTATGAACCTCCTCTGACATGATCAAAACCGGCTTTAACCCAAATCGACTGGTGCAAAACATTTGAAAATGCTTATCAAAGTGCCGCTGAAGGCAACATTGTTTGGCGAGCATGCTGTAGTCTATGGAAAGCCTGCAATAGCATTTACACTACCATTACACATTCTTGTCGAGGCTATGGATGTTCATGAGCAGAAAATTGTTGTAGAATTCAACAATGTGTTGCTACCCATAAGAAAAATAGAGTTTAACAGAGAAGACAATCTTTTTAGCAAAACTGAGGTAGACAACGATGTTGCAAAAAGATTTGTCAGCTATATTGCAACAGCTATTGGATTGTGCGAGGATGAGGTTAAACCAGGTAGAAGAAGAGGCTTTATAATGTACCTAAAGAGCCCTGTTCCAACAGGTGTAGGGTTAGGAACATCAGCAGCAGTATCTGTTGCAACAACTACATTATGTCTGTCAACATATCTTTCAACAACAGAGGTTGAGAAAAGCCTTATAGCAAAGCTTTCATGGAGAACAGAGCAAATTGTTCAAGGAGCGGCAAGCCCAATGGATACCTATACCATAACTTTTGGTGGCATTAGGTATATAGATCCTGCTACCCCCAAGGCAGAGCCTCTGTCAACACCAATAAAAATGAATCTTATTGTTGGATATACGCCAAAAAAGTCGACAACAGCTGTTCTAGTATCAAATGTGAAGAAACTTTTAAAGAGTTCTATAAGTGCAAACAAGATTATAGATGCCATTGGCGATATTGTTGAAGAGGCTCGGAGTAGTATTCTACAAGGAGATGCGGAGAGAATTGGAGTTCTTATGAACCTAAACCACGGGCTTCTAGATTCGCTAGGCGTTGTCAGCCTAGAACATCATACAATAGTAAACACCCTTAGAGGTGCTGGAGCGCTGGGAGCAAAGACATCTGGTGCTGGTGGTGGAGGTGCGTTTATAGCTCTTGCAAGAGATGAGGAACATGCAAACATATTGAAAAGAGTTGCAGAGGCTTTGGGCGCCACAATAGTTGCTATGGGCATCGAATCAACTGGGGTAGAGGTTGTAGAGAAAAGGGAAATGTGATAAGATGACAAGCTACATAACAGTTGGTGATGTGCTAGAACACTTGTTTAGATACAAGGCACTTGAACCAGAGTTTGTAAAGCTTTTGAAGCCCATTGACAGAAATCTTGTAGAGGAGATTTTTGTAGATGGTTTGAAAAGAGGATGCATAGCTATTAGCGATAGTCGAATCAGCTTAGTGAATCCACTTGAACTTCTCTTACTGATAGAAGAAAAAATGGTTGTAGATGTTATGAGATTCGCCAGCTATATAGAGTGGAAGGAATTTGAAGATTATATAGCAGCAAGGCTAAAGTCTGCTGGACTTGATTACGTATCTGGCTATACACATAAAAGAATATCGCAATTCCAAATAGATGTACTAGCCCTTGATATGGTTAAGAAAATGGGGTACATTATCGAGTGTAAGCATTGGAGGCGCCGCATCGGGCAATCCTCTGTCTCTAAGATTGTTAGAGAGCATATGACTAGAATAGACAAGCTGGTGAAATACTGTGAGTGGGTGGCATCTGAGGTTCCCGCAATCCGCAAAACAAAGCTTTTTATACCCATAGTAATAACACTTTATACCTCATCAACATGGGTTTTTGAGGGGGTTCCAATTGTTTCTGTGAGGTTTTTAAATGATTTTCTATCCAATATAGATGTTTATATTGATTCTCTAGAACTAAAAAGAATTGATAATAGATGCTACATAAAGTAATCCTTATTTGTAGAACAATATTGATGCATATCCAACAACAACATCTTCATCTTCTGTAACATCGGCTGAGTGATAATACTTCAACAGCTTTGCCTTTCCATTTAACAGCTTTGTATACTCCATAGCAATAGCTATTGCCCCAAACCCGCATACAGTTGCGTTGTATTCTTCTATCAATTTGAGGAACCTTCTTGTATCAAGCTCTATTATAGCGTCTATGAACTTCCTATCCAATTCTCTGACATTTTGAGATATATTTGAATTGAAAAGAACATAGCCATATATAGAGCCGTGGTGTGTGAAATCGGATGACGCTATAACTATAACATCTCTTTTTAGATCATCTACAACTCTTTTCAACGCCTCAGCAAAATCTCTGGCCTCTTGATAAATAAGATCCTTTACGACGATAGGCACAATTCTGAACTTGTCCCCGTATACATACTGTAAGAATGGGAGTTGAACCTCTAATGAATGTTCTCTAGTATGTGCAAGTGCATCATCATCTAGAGGTGGGTACTCCTTCTTCAATTTATTGATGAACTCGACATCGATATTCACACCTCCAAGTGGCGTTGCCCATGTAGTGTAATAAGTTGAAGTTGTTATCGTCTTTCCAAAACCAGTATGATTTGTTCCAAGAAGGATCACAGTTTCTACAGCTGGTTTATTTTCGGCGAGCTCCTTGTAGAACCATGCAGCACAAGAAGCCGAATAGCTATAGCCAGCATGTGGTACAACACCACCAATTATTGTTAATTCACCTTGCTTTTTGCTCGGAAGAGCCCCTGGACCAAATCTAGTGTTTGTGAAAGCTCTTTCCAATTCTTTTACAAGCTGGCCTTTATTGAATGGATAAAAACCCCATGCAGCGGCTTGAGGCTCTCTAACAGTATCTCTATCTCCGTTCAAATCTCATCACTCTATCACTATATTGACCTTAGAACACTTAAATCTTCTTCTTTCAACATGGTTCTGGGGGCCGTGGTATTCTCGACTACATGATCTATATTCTCACTTTTTACAAGAGCAATAACATTTGGGTTTGAAATAACATAGCTTATGGCGATTTGGGCCCCAGTTGCATTGTACTTGCTCGCAATATGCATAACCACTGGGTGTCGGATTGCTTGACCTCTGTCAAGAGCTGAACAGGCTAGCACAGCCATGTTGTTTTCTATGGCAAATGGCAGCACATCTTTTTCTATGCGCTTGTCTATCACATTATATCTGCTTTGAATCAAAGAAATTTCATATTTCTTTGGCATGTTCAAAACTCTGGCAATTTGCTTGACTTTAAAACCGCTTACCCCAATAAACTTAGCATAGCCTCTCTCAATAGCTCTCTCTAAAGATGTTAGTTGTGTCTCCAACGGTATTGCATCTTCGTACCAGCCAATCATTAAGGCGTCAACATAAGAGGTGTTCATTTTTTGAAGAAACTTACTGAACTTTGCCTCGAAACTATCTGGATCAGCTAAAATTAGTGGTGAGATTCTAAATACTATGAAAACATCGTCTCTTTTAATCTTAGCGAGAAATCTTCCAAAATAGTCTAAGGCTAGCCCATTTGCATATGTCTCTGAGACTTCAAATACGTTTATGCCATATTCAACAGCTTTTAACAGGGCTTTCTCAGCATTTATGAAATCCCTTATATTAAGAGTTCCAAAACCTATTGGAGAGACCTTCACACCCGTTTTTCCAAGAACTTTTCTAAGATCTACGTTGACCTGGCTGGACATATCTAATCACGATGCAAATCATCGCTATAAAAGTGTTTTACCCCCCGCTAGCAAATGGGAATAACTCAATTGTTTGACAATCTTCAGGGACTTTATCATCCGGGTAGAGCTGTTTGTTATTGCACATCACCATAATTTCATCTCCATTCATTTCAGATACACTCGCCATCTGGAGAAATTTGTTAACAAGCTGGGAAACAGTTGAGTCCTCATCTAGCAAAATCTCCAAATATCTGTTTTGCAGATCTTTGAACCCAATAAGTTTTACAATAACCTTTTTCATAATTTCTAAAACCTCGCTTGGCTGAGGATCTCCTCTATATAGCTTATAAATCTGTGTATTGGATCTGGTTCTAGTTTCTCTGCAAGAGGCTCTGTAATTGGTCTTGCATTTGCTAGTATAACAATCATATCACCTCCATATATGCTAAACAGCTTTTGCAGAGCCCTCTTCTCACCATCATCTACATATTTTTGTATTTGTATAGGCATGACAACTCCTATGGCTGGCTTCTTAACCCTGCTTTTAATTATCTCCATAATATTAGCTGACATACCCTTTTTAGCCACGCCTTCAATATCTATTGCGATACCGATATTGTCTGACTCGTTTAGGATTTTCTCAATCAATTTTTCGGTTTTTCGCAAGTCTTTCACGTACAACAATACATTGTTGCAAACATCTGATAAGAACAGGTATGACTCTATCATATACATGTCCTTGTATCCATATAGAAGCTCACCATTTTCATTGACGATTCTATCTAGTATCGTGTCAACAAGGAAAACAATCTCGGGTTTCATCTTGCACAAATAGTTTAAAATATTCCTGACATAGAATACAAATGCTGATGTAAGTCCCGGCTCCTGCAAAACAACCTTATCTTCGTAGAGTATTCTATACGCAAACTCGAGGAAACTCGGCACAACGAATCCAATATGAGGATATGGACTTGTTTGTAGATACCCTATCTGCGGATTAGAATCTACAAGTTTCTCAATAGCTTCGATATCTATGCGATAGCCATCTCCACAAGATTTGATGAGGCCGTCCCTAAGCAACTGCTCCATATAATACTCTACAACATCTTTCACAAGAGGCTCCAAAAAGATTATATTTTTTGAATTGTCTAGGCTATCAAGCATTTCTCGAAGTCCTATATAAGCCATGGGAATCATTATAATCACCGTGACAAGCAGTTCAGAGGCTTGGCCTAGTCTGTTATAAATCAATCCAAGAGATAAGATGTTTTATAGTATTTAAAAACGTTTTAGGCTATACAAATTTGCGTTGAAGCAATGGCGTGAAATATTAAGGTTTTGTGATGAGGCGCTCAGCTCTGATAACATGATGATTTTGAACCTCACTGAGTACTATGAGATCAGCGTTATCTTGGGTTTGGAGCTCATTACAATGCTTTTTATTATGCTCGATAGCCAGATTCTATAGTTGTGTGTAGCCCCAAGCTCAGCAATGGATTTATGTGGCGACACAACTTTGATCTCCTTTACCCGAACACCCTTGATTTTATTTATCACCTGTGTAATAACATGTTGCGTTGGTTTAAAAAACCAGATATACGCTAGCTTTCTGTTCGTCTCTTCAAAGGATATGTGAGAACTCCAAAACTCTATGAACAGCGTGTCGATGTCGCCATTTTCTTTGCTATCCTTTGGAAAATGTTCTTCGAAAAAATTGTATTCCGAGTCATAAGAGTAGTGTGCAGTTTTGGAAGGATCCAAACATGTGATAGGGCTACAGTCTCCATTTTGAAAATAGCTTTTATCTATTTTATGAGGGGTTATAACCATGCTCTCAACAGATTTAATATCGTGTAGCAAACCTTTGAATAGCCTATAATTTGTGAATTGAACTATGTACTTTTCTCTACATTTATTAATATTCATTAAAGAGTTGAAGTCAAGCAATATTATAATGGGTATGTAATTTATCAGCAATGGCCACTGGTCAACAGGGTCATAGTATACAGCAAATCTTATCGGTATTTCACTAACTTTGAGACATTTACTCAAGACTCTAAAGATTTTTGTTATCCATGTACTAGAATCAAAAGCTAGACAGTCTATACAATGAGGGTCTGTAGGTAGAGGCCTTTTACCAACAACCATAATTTGGTTTGTGATGAGCTTTAAACCATATTTTCTTGCAAGAAATGGTGCTACGCCAATTAATGGTGTAGCTAAACACTTCTCCATTTTTAATGATGATAGTGATTCAATGTATTTTCTAAGCAAGAAACAGAGTCTTTGTACGTCGTCGATGTTGACAACCTCTAATGCTCTAATGTGCTCAGAAAAATTTCCTTCTCTAGAGATGGTGTACAAAAAAGCAATGGTAGAACTTGTAATAAGATATTTGCTTAGAGACATTTAACCCCCAGATACCTAAACAAAAATATAACATGTATTTTTGTTTCCACTGCAGTGTTGCGATATGGACGATTACGAGATAGAAATTCCACGATATTTCTTCGAGATCTCTCCTATAAAGCTTCTCTGGCTAGACCTGATAGAGAAATGGATCTACCTTGAACTAGAGATTGAGTGTCCTGCATGTTTCAAGAAAAACTCCTACACAGTTATGGCAATGGTTAACGAAATCGATTTGATAAAGCATTGGAAGTGCAACTACTGTGGGTATGGCATAGGAGATTTGCTCTATAGATATGTAAACGAAGAAATCAGCTACTTGGATAAATACCTAGGGTCAACGCTGAAAAATAGACATAGCTACGACGTAAACATGGAGACTTCGCAAATTGCCTTATATACTATGTTTAGCATATGATGTATAGATGATGACAGAGTTAAAAATAATTGTATGTAACCATAGTTGCTAAAGTACTATATACAGTAGTCTAGGAGATAATAAACAATATCGTTTTCACTATAGAAATGTTTATAAAGTATGGATTTTAGCAATAAAGTCGCTACTTAGGCGAATTGGCATGGTTTTTAAATATGCTCACAGAGGAGATGATGGCTATACAGATGTTATTGGTCAGCGTATTTCCAAGGACTCGCCGGTGATAGAATTCATAGGTGAACTAGATGAGCTTGTTTCATTAATGGGTGTGGTAAAGGCATATTTGAGTGAATCCAAAGTTCTTGATATAGTTGATTTGCTGGATAGGATCCAGAGAAAGCTCATGTTTATAGCAGGTTATGTGGCTTCTATGGGCAGAATGGCTTCTCCGATAGATGATAATGATTTAGCCTCGATTGAGAAGCTGATAAACGATTTTTCCAATAGGGTTGTTCTTCCATCAAAATTTGTTGTTCCAGGTTCGTCTCTTAGCTCAGCGCTTATACATTTTCTAAGGGCTGTTTGCAGAAGGGTTGAGCGCAGAGCTGTTAAACTACTTAGAGATGGGATGCTCGATAAAACAACGTATATGTATCTAAATAGATTATCAGATCTACTCTATATGCTAGGACTTTACATAAATGTTGTCAGCAATGTGAAAGAGGATCTACTATAAAAACCCTTCCAATTAGCAAAGCCTTGACTCTCTCTGCTAGAGGTTTTAAGCTATATGTTGTGAAAAAGAAATGCAAAAAGTCCAGCAAAAGCAGCAATCTTTAGAATGCGGGTTGATTTTAGTGCATCAGCAGATTTAAGAGTTTTTGCATTTAGAATTGAATATATGATAATAGCATCGACAATGAGCGCTAGTAACGTGTATACAATGCTGTAACTGAGTATGGCTATGGGTAGCAAGCTTACAGCAAGCAGAATGCCGTAGATCAGTGCCGAGGCTTTGAAGGCTACTGCAACTCCATATGCGGTTGCCAAGGTCTTTATACCAAATCTTTTATCTCCCTCAACATCTTCTATACCCTTTAGAAACTCTCTGCCCAAGTTGAACAAGAAGGCGTAGGTGGCTGCTAGAACAACATGGATATTTACAGAGCTGAATAGAGAGCCATATACTATGCTTAATGCAGTTAAAAATGCGATCGATATGTTGCCTGCCAGAAGAACACGTTTGAGATTATAGGAATAGAGGTAAACAAGTACTATTGCAAGAAGAGCCACAATTCCTGAGAAATATGAAGATGATAGTGCTATGGCAAAACCTATTAAGAAAAACGTTAATGCGGCTACATATGCCTCAAAAGGCTTTATTAATCCAGATGGTATTGGTCTCCAAGGTTTATTAATAGCGTCAACCTCTCTATCAAAGTAATCATTTATTATATTACCTCCGCCACCAATGAAAAACGCTGTGAGAAATGTCTTGGCAGCTTCATAGACATTCGTGCCTCCGCCAACAATGTAGCCCACAGTAGCAGCTATTCCAAGCGCTATGCTGTTTCCAATTCTTATTATGCTTAACCATGCCTTAATGCTCTTGAGATTCATCTAGACATGAACACCTATGGGTATATCATTAAAATATGGTGTAGTGAGACAAAATGAGATAGATGAGATATGATATCACATCTTTTCTGTTAGCCACTTTCTATACTCATCGAAAAGCCTCTGCTCTTCTGCCAACCAGTTAATGTATCCACTTGGCGACGATGGGTAATTAAGGTAGAGCTCCTTTGCCCTATCCATAAACTGTTTTAGCCTATACAGTTTTGCTAGAAATGATGGTCTCGACGCTAACGTTAAAAAGCTCTTCACTCTATTTATGATAGAGATGCTTAAATCGCCTTTAGAACCCATGTCATATACCTCAGAACCGTTAACAAGATTCGATCTAAATACAAAATTCAGGTCGCTATTACTCATTCTCTGAAGGAACATCCTTAGAATGTCTAATGAGGCCTGCTTTGCTCCATAAACCTTATGGAATTTGATGTGATAGCTCCAAAGGTTTTCCATAGTTGCATCGCCTTTATCCAACGCCTCAGTAATTGCTTCAGCTACCGTCTTGGCGCTTAGCATTGCCGAGCCTATCCCACCGCCATGCACAGGATTGGCAGTTGCAGCTGCATCACCTATAACCACAAACCCATTCCACACCATACACGGTATTGGTCTTCTTGTTGGGACAAGGCCACCTCCGCTATGAATAACCTCTGATACTCTATTTCCAAGCTTATTCATGATGTATTTGACATACTGTGTTCTCGGATTTGGTGCGCCCTCCTTCCACTGAACTCCAAGCCCTATATTGTAGACACCCCCTCCCTTTGGGAACAGCCACCAATAGCCTCCAGGTGCAACATCAACATTCAAGTATATATATGCATATTTGTTGTCCAGATCAATATCTCCCACAACAACCTCTCTATATGTAATATTATAATCTTCTTTAGGTATTTCCACAGACACCCACCACTCGCGTGGCAGGCTCCTCCTAACAGCAGAGGCAACGCCTGTTGCATCAATTACAACCTTTGCCTCGAACTCCTTTTCAAATCCATTTTTATCCTTCGCCACAATCCCATCAACTTTTGAGCCACTAACTATTGGCTTGACAAAGAAGTGTTCTAGATACGCTTCAACTCCATTGTTTATAGCCATCCTATATAGTTTCAACCCAAAGTTTTTCCTGTTGATGGAGTAACCTCTTCCCTCAACAAAAATTTTATGTTGCTCATCTGGAGAGAATAGCACAACACCATCATACTCATGATCTTTATCAAAACCTGGCACAGGCGGCTCAAGCCCCAGTTCAATAAAGTGGTGCTCGCCGATAGCATCTCCACAAACCTTGTCTCCAACGTTTTTCTCATCCTTCATCTCAATTAGTGCAACCTTCAAGCTCTTTTTGGCAAGAGCATAAGATGCATAAAGGCCTCCAACACCACCGCCAACAACAACAACATCGAACTTCATACCATGTCGCCATATATTCCATACTATTCAAAGTATTATACAATCTTTCCAATTCCAAGTATATAAATCTTATCTTGAATTTGACTCATTTTTTAACAAGAGAGCAGACGAAGTAACCCTCCATGCCATGTCTATGAGGCCAAATTCTAACACATCTTGTAACCCTATCATCAAATACCAAATTAGAGAATCTTGCTATACCATTTGACCATATATTTAAGCGTGGAATCTCAATATCTATCTCACTATTAAGTTGCAGAACCTTTGTAATAACATACTCGTTTTCCTCTGGTGCAATACTGCATGTAGTATAAACTATCCTACCACCTTTTTTAACAAGCTTTGTAGCAGCATAGAGAAGCTCTATCTCCCTTTTGACAAGCTGGGCCAGAGCCCGTTGAGAAGTCTTAGTCTTTCTACTAGGATCGAACATTATGCCCCCCTCTGCACTACAAGGAGCATCTAGAAGGATGTAGTCAAATTTCTCTAAACCAATTTTCCTAGGAAGTTCAAAGCCATCCTCATTTATTATAACATAAGATTTGAACCCCATTCTAACAAAGTGTGAAAGCATTGAAATGCTTCTTCTCCTCGAAATGTCATTAGCTATGAGAAGCCCCTCATCTTCCATCAGCAGTAAAATATGGATTGCTTTTCCGCCAGGTGCTGCACACATATCGAGTACAGTTGAACCTTTTTCCGGGTTCAACATAAGTGGTGGTATTAGTGATGCAGGATCCCTATACACATAGTAATAACCTTTTAGATATTCGTGTGTAGATCCGATAGAAGGTGATTCTGGTGCAGAATCTATATAGAAGCAGTAGTCGCACCATTCAAGGTTTTTCACGCTAAAACCCAGATTTTCAAGATTTTTTATCAGTTTGTCGCAGTCATACTTCAGATAATTGCATAATATTGTAGGTCTTTTCTTGAATTTCTCGAAAGACTCAACCAACTTTAGAGCCTCTTCATATCCAAGCATTGATATATATCTTTCGATCATGTATGGTGCATAACCATATTTTTTAGCTATGAATAACGAGTTTTCTGATATCTTATCTATACGAATCTCGTCAAGTATTTCTTCAGCACTAAGATTGGTATCTTCCAATGTCAAGACTGATCCACCTATATCATTGATTCAGCCGCGGGTTCACCGATCATTGCATAGAGGCTCACACCTTGTAAGTTTCATCACCAAGATGGTCGATGAATTCAAAATTTTTGGCAGATCAGAATTATCTTTCAACAGCTATTTTACTTATAAAATAATGGTATAGTGGCGATGGTGCTAGTGGCCTACTTTTAAATTCAGGATGTGCTTGCGTCCCAATGAATAAAGAGTTGCTGTTGAGTTCCATAAACTCTACAATACTTTCATCGTCTAGACTAACACCACTAACTACGAATCCTGCTGTCTCGAGCTTGTCCAAGAACTTTATGTTTACTCCATATCTATGTCTATGTCTCTCCAGGACAACCTCTTTTTTGTATGCCTTATAAACCTTTCTATTCTTATATAATTTTATACTTATAGCTCCAAGTCTCATAGAGCCGCCCAGGGCGTTCACATTTCTTTGTGATGGTAGTAAGTCTATTACTGGATAAGGCGTTGAAGAATCTAGTTCAGTGCTATTTGCATTGGACAATCCAGCAACATGCCTAGCCACCTCTATTACCATAAGCTGAAAGCCAAAGCATATTCCCAATGTCGGTATTCCTCTCTCTCTAAGAAATCTAATGGCTGTTATCTTACCTTCAGCTCCTCTTTTCCCAAAACCTGGCAGTATCACAGCTCCATCAACATTTTCAAGCTCTTTTGATATATCTATTGACCCATTCTCGATATCTGTAGACTCAATCCATTTGAATACTGGTCTAAAACCTTCATATGCAGAGGCATGTTTAATTGCTTCAACAATACTTATGTAGCTGTCCCTAAGTTTTGTATATTTTCCTATCATAGCAATCCTGATGGGTTTTGATGCCTTTGACAATTTGTCTAAGAAGTTTAGCCATGGCGTCAAATCAGGTTCTTTAGGTTCTAACAAGAGTTTGGACGCTAAAATTCTATGGGCGTTCTGACGCATTAAAACTATTGGAACCTCATATATATTATCAACGTCATAATTTGAAATAACAGCCTCAGGAGGGACGTTACCAAACAGGGCTATTTTTGCCTTAGCCTCTTCAGTTAACGGTTTTTCGCATCTAGCAACTATTATATCAGGTTGAATTCCTATTCTCCTCAACTCCTGAACGCTATGTTGAATAGGCTTTGTCTTTTGCTCGCCAGTTGTCTTAAGTGTTGGGACTAGACCAACATGAATAAACGCTACGTTGTTTGCCCCCTCCTCTAACTTCATCTGTCTCGCCGCTTCAAGAAAAGGCAAGCCCTCAATATCTCCCACAGTCCCACCAATCTCCACAAAAACAATATCGGCACTATACTCTCTTCCAGTCTCCTTGATTCTCTGCTTTATCTCATTAGTAACATGTGGAATTATCTGAACAGTTGCTCCCAGATATTCTCCTTTTCTTTCCTTCAATATAACTGAATAATATATTTGACCAGCAGTGATATTATTTTTCTTACTCAAATCTCTATTCAAAAATCTTTCATAATGACCAATGTCAAGGTCTGTCTCCCCTCCATCATCTGTCACAAAGACCTCTCCATGAGCATACGGATTCATGGTTCCAGCATCAACATTTAGATATGGATCTATCTTAATGATCGTCGTGTTATGGCCCATAGATTGAAAGAGCATTGCTAGAGATGCTGTCGTCACACCTTTTCCAACGCTACTCAGTACCCCACCAGTCACAAATACATACTTTGTCATAGGCCTGACACATAGTTTCAAGCTAAAAACAGTTTTTGAGCTTTTTAGAAAGAGAGCGTGGTAACTGAAACTAATGTCTTCAATTCATGTATAGGAAGAACCTTTGCTTCACTAGAAGCAGTAACACAAGTTGTTTGTAAGCTACAAAACTAATGTGTATAGGTAATACAAGGATATTACATATATATTGTAATACTCTCAACAATCTCATGTAATATCTGATTATATCTCCTCCCATCTTATAAGTTCAAAACTTTCAACATATATCTATGGTGCCTTTAGTAAAATGAACTCAACAAGTGTTGTCTTAATTTCAACACTACTCCTAATTATAGCATCCCTCATAATATCACTTAACAATTACATCAGATTTAAGGAGTCAAATCGCAAAGAAGAAGCAATTATGGCTTCAATAGTAGGTGGTGAAAGTAGTTATATTAAAAAGGGGTATGCATATAGTGTTGATGTTGGAGATGCAATGGTTTTTGTTGCTGTTATTGAGAAAAAGCCTAGCAACTCGATATTGAATGTTCTACCCCAAGAAATTCAAGTCAAAGTTAAGGATGTTTTTGAATAAAATTGGCATATAAGCGAATTCAAGTTATTATATTTCATATTCTTTTGGTATATAGGATATCACAACATTCGACATTTTTGATGCATAGCTTTCAATATTGTCTTGAATCAATCTTCTCTCGCTATAGTTTATATGGAACTTCTTCAAAGCCCATCCAATTGAATCTTCGGTTATAACACCCTTTCCTTTACTTGCAGCAATTCTGATTAGTGAATCGAGTTCTGCAGCATTAAACCATTTTGTTCTAGATACAATATCGTTGATAAGTCCATCATTTGCTATCTTAACATTATACATTCTACATAGGTTCAATATTATACTTTCCCTCATTTTTTTGTCGGGATAACCCATGAATATGGCTATATCTAGTCTTCCAGGCCTTATTAATGCAGGATCCATTACTTCTGGTGTATTTGTTGTCATTATGACAAGCGGTCTCTGCCTTTCCTGCAGTATATTAAGCCAAATATTCATTTCAGCTATAAAAGCCTCGTGTATGGCATTGAATCTGCTGACAAGAAAATCTGCATCATCAATTAATACAACTATATCTTTTCTCTTTCTTAGTGAAGAGAATATTGATGAAAGAATTTTTTCTGTCATGCCATACCACATCGATCTATATACACCTGGGTTTATCCTCACAACCTTTTTCCCAAGCGCATTTGCTAGGGCTTCTGCTGTAACGCTTTTACCAACACCTGGAGGACCGACTATTATAATTCCGTGGGGGGCGTAATCAGCATGCACAATTATTGGATCTATAATGAGCGTATGAAGATCTTCTCTAATTCTTTCTGGCAGATCATTGACATTCCATGTTGGTGTACTGATTGGTATGGTTAACGAGGAGTCTTTTCCATAGTCTTCTCTAAGCCTAATTTTTATAACGTTATCTGTATTAAGAGTTAATATAATTGTGTATATGTTACTAAATTGAAGATGTTTTATAAGCTCCCTGTAATGTTTCTTTCCATGCTTGTTAAGAAAACTAATGCTTTTATTCAGTACTACATCAACATCAATATTCTTATTAGATATAATGATAGCTATATTGTTTGAGTTTTGCTTTATGTAATTAAATACATCATTTGCAAGAGTCTGTTTGTATATGACTGATAGAGCTAATATATCATCGTCAATTATCATCGATATTAGCACTAGATCCAAATCCATTAACTTCATCTCAGATACTATATGCAGAACCAATTGTTTGAAATTTACTGCTATAGATTTTAGAGCCCGCTGATAATTCTCCTTATCCTTGAAAACTATTAGTTTTTTTTGAGTACCCCTATATAGAATTGATACAATCTTTGTTGCAAGAGCTAATGTTGTCTCATCGCCATCACCGAGAATAGTCTGGGCAATCACAAACCCTGCCAGATCATTTGGCAGTAATTTGTCCATAGCTTCAACTACTGCTCTTGCCCCTCTTCTAATATTATTGCTCATCAGCTCCATACAAAAACAGCCACATTCAAAAACTATGTTGCAGAATCTTAAAAATCTTAGAGTTAGCTTTTCGACTTTCTGGTGTTCCTTTCAAAAATAATCTTATCATCTTTAACAATCTTAATAATTCTATGAAGTGGTATTGCATGCTCTTCTCTTAGTGCATCTGTTACGTAGATATAACTATTATCCACTCTAGTAACTTTAGATAAAGATATTCTCTTAAATCCTGAAACCTCAACTCTATCAACTATAATAATGTAATATTTGCTAACATCTTTTTCGCTCCATAAAATTTTATTAACAACATCTTTTATCTTCAAATGTCATCTCCTTAAGATAAATATACATAAATCCAGTTGAATAGATAAAATATTTTCATTAAATTATTATCGATAGATAAAATCTCTATAAGATATATTATTAAAACTGTTTTAGTTTGATAATATGACTTTGATTTAAAGCAATTTAAGCTAGGCTTCAAACAAAGCTATGTATAGAAACTGGTGTAGAAATTGTTTAGATACAGATTGTTAAGAATAGACGTGTCAAGTAGTAAGTGGTCTTTGCATGAATATAATCTTGGAGATGTTTTAGGTCCAATAGACGTTGCCCTAAAGATTCATGAAGAGATGTCTACATGGAGCAAAGACGTTTTAGATCCAAGCAACGCTGTTATTATAGGAACTGGCCCCTTTGCTGGAAGCAAGTTGTTTGGTACTCACAGAATTGTTGCTGTATTTAGAAGCCCCGAAAGCAAAACAATACATGTATCTGAAATGGGTGGAGCTGGCTATAGATTCATTGGATGCGGGGTTAATGCTATATCTATCGAGGGTAAAAGTGATGAACCCGCTATCATATTTGTTAAAGGAGATGAAAAAGGGGTTGCAGAGGTAAACATAAGAAAAATTCCATTGAGTAAATTAGAAGAGATATACAAGGGATATGATGGCTATATAGGTGCCTATGCCCTAGAGAAATATCTTATAGACACCTTCTGGGATGAGATATCATCTATGAAGGCAAGGCCAATAGTTGTTGGGCCAGCAGCCTTCAAAACTGTCTATGGAGCTATGGTCTCAATTGATGTAGACTTTATTAAAAAGAGATTTGTAGAGGGTGCTGAGGAATTTGCTGCCAGAGGTGGTGGAGGATCAGTTTTAGCACAGGCACACAATGTTGTGGCTATTGTTGCAGGAGGATCTTATAAACCGCAATTACCTAAGCAACTGACAGAGGTTACCGAGCTCTATTCAACGATGAAGGCGCTACTGGCAAAAGATTTTATACAGTCTGTTAATGAGGCTACGGTCAAATATCGATATGATTCGAGCATAGGTGCAGGAGGAACATTTGGTGTGAATTATCCGCATTACAGAGAGTTGCTACCTCTATTCAACTTTAACAGTATTTATCTTCACAAATCTGTGAGAAAGAAGCTTGTCGACCTCATCCTCGAAAACTTCTGGAAACCAGTGAAGACAGAGTCCTTTGACCTGGCAAAGACTTGGGCCACATGTGGAGAGCCGTGCCCAGTCTCATGCAAGAAGATATGGAGAGGAAAGAAACTAGACTATGAACCAACAAATGCCCTAGGGCCATCCATAGGAGTATTCAGGATTGAGTTAACAAGGAATTTGGTTGACTTGGCAGATCAGCTAGGCTTTGATGCCATTGGTATAGGGCATGTGGTTGCATGGCTACTAGAAGCTGTCTACAAAGGTCTTTTAAAGCCGGAGGAGGTGGGCCTCGATAGAAAGCCTAATATGGATCCAATGCTTATGAACATAGATGAATGGACGGTAAATGCATACCTAGCTGAAAAGATTTTGAGAGGGTTAGTAGAGGGTTCAACAGATGTTTTGAAGATTGTTGCAAAGGGTGTTAGATTTGCATGCAAGCAACTAGATATGATGTTTAGTGATAGGGTAAAGAGAATTGGGCTTAGATTCGAGGATCTCGTAGCCTATCAGCCATATGGTGAGAACGGGTATATGACGCCAAACTATTACTGGACACCTGGCTTTCTCTTGCCACTAGCTGTAACAGGGAAATATTGGACAAACTATACATCAACATTTACAGAGCCTGAAGAATTTGCCAAAGTTGTAGCTACAAGAGCTGTAAAAGAATTGGAGATCTCAAATGCCGGTTTATGCAGATTTCACAGAGGGTGGGCTGAGAAGGTATTGCCAAAGCTATACGAATTACTAGGTGTGAAGATAGATCTAGACCAGTATAGCAAGATTCTATACCAAAAAATAGCTATGTATGCCACAAAAGCAAGTGCAAAACCGAGGCTTATTGAAGGTGAGAGAGCGAAGGATATTATTGCAACTCTTGCTACAGAATTTAATGTAGAGGAATGGAACAAGAAATTTGCAAGCAACAAAGATGATGCAGTTAGAGAATGGATCTTAAGAGTAGCAAAATCAATAGTAGCGCAACTCGGACTTTCTGAAGATTGGTATAAGGATATTTAAAGCCTTTATAAATATGATTAATTAGCTAACAGGGCTAAAGGGTTAATTCAAGATCTTTTTATCATTTCAAGGCAAAATGTTTTAAATCTGTGTAAAAGAATTAATAAAAATAAGTGGATACGACATTCAGTTACTTGTTGGTGGTGTATTCAATAATGGGAACAGATACTAATGAAAAAGAAGTTGGTGTAGCTAAAGTTAGAAGAGGTATATGGATTGAAGGAGACATTATGTATGTAGCTGGAGAAGAATTTATTGAGAAGGTGGCAAGCGCTTTGGCATCTCTAACGAGGTTGAGAATAATTGGATTGGCTTTCAAGGGGGATATGGGAATAGAGGATCTGGCTGACAAACTAGGTCAAAGCAAAGCTAATATAAGTACACATGTAAAACGATTAGAAGAGGTGAATATTGTTAGAGCTGTCTACTTACCTGGCCATAGAGGTGTGAAGAAGATAGCTAAACCAGCTGTTAAGGAGATAAGAATATTACTATCAGAGCTAGGGGAAGAGGTTGAGGAGAGAATCAAAGAAGCACCCTTACCTCCTGAAGAGGTTGAAGGAGAATTCAAAGAATGATACACTACCTAAAATGCAAACATGTCATATCCTTTTTAGCATATGTAGTTATCCGGCAACAAAGCTCTGAATATCTGACCTGTTTTAGGGCTCTTGAAAAGACCTATTTTAATTATTTTTCCTGTATGGTTTCTAATCACATAGACCTTTTCAGGTATTAGTATAACCTCTAAATGAGATGTTGGATCTTTAACTTTTACCTGTAGCGAGCATGGCATAGCTCTTCAACCTTATAAGGCTCATACAAATCTGAATGTATTTGTGGTGTATATAAGCTTTAATTCCTTTTAATATTGAATTATTCATGGGCAAAGTAAATGAGCAGTTTAAGAGCTTTTATAGCAGTAGAGATAGAGAGCCCAGATACTTTAAATAATATTGTTAGGTGGAAAAAGCAGTTAGAGACTCTTGGAATAGATGCAAAGTTTGTTGAGGATGAGAATATACATCTAACAATTAGATTTCTTGGCGAGATATCTGTATCTTCTCTTGAACAAATTAAGGAATTGCTTAATAATATTCCCAAGATGTTTAAACCCTTTGAGATTAAGATTGCTGGCTTTGGTGCATTTCCAAATGTTTATAGACCAAGGGTTCTCTGGGTAGGGATCGTAGAGGGATTTGAGACCCTAGTTAGCATCAGAAAATATATTGATTCAGAAATAGTTAAAAAAGGCTTAAAAGATGTACATAAAGATCAACATGAATTCTCGCCACATATAACAATTGCTAGGTTAAAAAGCTATAGAGGCGTTGAAAAGCTACAGAAATACTTCAATGAGTACAGAGATTATGTCTTCGGAACATCAATCATTACACAAATCAAAATCAAAAGAAGCATTCTTACACCTAGAGGACCCATATACTCTGATATTCACATAGCAAGACTATTGTAGACAAAATGGGATTTCAATAGTGGAGGAAATATTTAACAAAATCCTTGCTCGGATAAAGCCTGACGAGAGAATAAGAAATACTGTGCTCAGAATATATGACGAACTTCAGAGTATTATCCACAAATGCTTTGAACAAAAAGGTCTAGAGCACTTTGAAGTTACACTACAGGGTTCTGTGGCAAAGGATACATTTCTTAGAGATGATGTAGATATAGATATTTTCATATTATTTAATCCAAGTCACTATACAGTTGACTGGATAAACAAGAATTTTGTTGAGGTGGTTTCACAATGCTTGCAGGAAAAAGGGTATAGCATAGTTGTAGAGTATGCCTCTCATCCGTACATTATAACTCATGTTGATGGCTATGAGATAAACATTGTACCCGCATTTAAAATTTCGAAACCAAGTGAAATAATTTCGGCAGTCGATAGAACACCATTTCATACTGAATACGTCAAGGCAAAATTGTGTGAGGAATGCAAAGATGAGGTTAGGCTCCTAAAATATTTTCTCAAAGTGTGGAATATGTATGGAGCAGAAATAAAGACACGAGGATTCTCCGGCTATTTAACAGAGTTGTTAATAATAAAATACGGTTCTTTTATCAATACACTGAAAGCATCATTATCATGGAGGGCTTACAAGACGTGTATAGATATAGAGGGCTATTACGTTGATGAGAAAGAATGTAGAAATAGATTTAGAAACGATGTTTTAGTTATTGTAGACCCTGTTGATGCGAATAGAAATGTTGCATCAGCGCTCTCTCTAAAAAACTTCGCAATGTTTAAACTACTTGCTAGACTTTTTCTAGAGAACCCATCTGAAAACTTTTTTGAGATGAAGATAGATGAGGTATCTGAGGAATATAATCAGAAAATATTAAGGAATAGAATATTTGATGAAGGACTATGTTACATAGCAATAAAATTTGATGTTACCAAGAAAATTCCAGATGTTGTATGGGGGCAAATCAGAAGGATTCATAATTCGATTAGAAATACCCTAAATGAATATGGCTTCAGATGCACATATATTGATTCGTGGGTTGACCCAGCGTTATCCAAGGCCATAACCATTGTAGAACTTTACGAATGTAGAGAATATGAATATCATATTGGACCCCCAGCTTACGATCCGAATGCAGTAGATTTTCTAATAAAGAATAGACATGCTGTAATTGGTCCTTGGATTGACGAAAATGGAAGACTTGTATGTATAAGAAAAAGAAGGAAGAACCCCGAGGACATTGTAAAGGAGGTTTTAGAGCAAATATCTCCTTCATCATTAAGAATAGCTGAAATTACAAGGGTTTTATCAATACACGATGTGAGCATTGATGAAGATAAATCATATATGATGTGGCTCAAAAGATTTTTAGAAAGAAAAATTTTAAATTATTAAATATGATGACAATTAATTAACTAGATGCTATTTTCTTGTAGAAATCATTATATCAATTAGGTCGATACTGTTACGTAATTCCTTACCACATCTTGGACATTTATTACCTATCCTAACCTTTAATTCCGATAATGAAGGAACCCCATAGTAATCTTGGCCTGCTCTCACAAATTTATATAGAGTTTCCCCACAGTTTGCACATTTATATACAACAGGCATTTTAATCAAGCCTCTTTGTGCAAAAGTATTGGTATGATGAATATTTGAACTATTACTATGGTAATACCACAAAGGCTCCTAGTAATACATTAAATGGGGGTTTACTGGCCTTGCTCGGAAATTATTAATCAAAAACTTTTTAAGTATATAATTATAAAAAGTTGTTTTACCATTTCATTCTTTTCAAACACATTAGTAATTTTAAGTAAATTGGTTTAGTGGGGCCGCCGGGATTTGAACCCGGGACCACCAGCGATCTGGGATACGGGGACTGCTCCCCAGGCTGGCATCCTAGCCAGGCTAGACGACGGCCCCTACGGTACACATTTTACTTTTAAGAAATAGTTTTTGGGGTTTTAATAAGCTATATAGCTAAATCTTTATGACCTTTATCTCATTAGCATCTTCACATTTTTCCATCTCACGTTTCCACAGTATTGAAGGTGTCCAAGCAATCCATGCTGGAACCTTCTTAACAAATTCGTATGCTTCTGTCCATCCATCCAAACCAAGCTCTTCTGCAAGTTTCTCTAGACTCATTTCAGTTCGCACGTAGACATTCAAAACTTTTATAACCTTCTCATCAAGCTCTATTTCTTTTTCCCCAACTTTAATAACATATTTTCTACAAACAGACATTCCTTACTACCTTATATCTATATGCTGAGCTCATGTATGTTTACTTGAAAATTTGTTGTGCGGGATTATAAGCTTTGTGCGATTATCATGCTATCATCATTTGTTAGGCCGTTGTATTTTAAAGCTATATGACAGGTGCGTAGCAACCATCTTTTGCTTCGTATATCAAACCCTCTCTTCTCATTCTTATTAACACTTCTTCAACGAGTTTATCCTCGATGTCCTCTTCCCTAGCTTTTGCAACTATGGCCTTCACTTTTGCACATCCCTCCTCTTTTGCGAGAGCCCTTATTATATTTTCTATAATCAGCATCTTCTCTCTTTGTGATTTTGGTTTGCCAGTCATAATAACATCAATATCTATTTCGCCACTTTCAACATCGATACCAACACTTTCTAACATGCTCTTCATGAGCCTTATTGCTTCTGCTGCATCCTCTTCTGTAACAACTGGTTTAAGAGCCATTTTTGCATGCGCCTCAGCTAAACGTATTAAAGCCTCTAGTTGTCTAGCTGTTATTGATATAGGTGAATCTGGTGTTTCTAGGCTCTTCCTTCTCATTTCTACAAAGAATTCTTCAAGCATTTTTCTAGCTTCTTCACTTAGAACAGGCCTTACATATTTTCTTGCGTAGGCAATATACTTTCTAATAATCTCAACATCTAGTAATGGTTTTACCATATCTTCTGCAGCATGCACCTCTGCTATGTGCCTAGCAAGCCTAGCATCTCTTTCAGCATTTGGCACATCTCTTATGACAAATATTAAATCAAATCTTGATAGTATTGTTGGAGGCAGGTTAACATTTTCCGCAATCGACCTATTTATTAGATATCTGCCATATCTTGGGTTCCCAGCTGCCAAAACAGATGTTCTTGCATTTAATCTGGCCACTATACCGGCTTTCGCTATTGATATTGTTTGCTGCTCCATGGCCTCATGAATAGCCACTCTATCTTCTTCCCTCATCTTATCAATTTCGTCTATGCATGCGATTCCCCCGTCAGCTAGAACGAGTGCCCCTGCCTCTAAGTAGTATTCGCCAGTTTGTTTATCCCTTACAACAGCAGCTGTTAGACCTGCTGCTGTAGCACCTTTACCTGTTGTGTATATGGCTCTAGGAGCTATGCGTGCAACATACTGAAGTAACTGAGATTTTGCGGTACCTGGATCACCTATCATCAGTACATGGATGTCGCCACGTATTCTTGTGCCATCTGGTAGGGTTTTAGGTATTCCACCAAACAGTAGGAGTGCTATAGCCTCTTTTATATCCCAGAGCCCATAGATTGCAGGTGCTATAGACGCTATGATCTTTCTCCTTATCAAAGGATCTTTTGCGAGCTCTCTTATCTTCTCCTCATCTTCCCTAGTGATCTCTATTTCCTCAAGCATTCTCTGAGACACAATAATATTGTTCGCTTCAATATATGCATCGTACAAGCTTTTCGCTTTTTTACCTCCAGATCCCCTAAGTTTTAGAATGCCAACGACAACGACTCTATCACCAGGTCTCGTAACATCAACTAGATTATCAAATACATCAACCTCTATAGATCTAGGCATTCTACCTGCTGGTATCTCCTCTGGTTTCTCTTGTATTGCCAGTCTTTGAAAGTCTCTAAACCTAGACTTTTCTTCAAGAAGTTTCCAATTGCCAGTTGATCTATGGCAATAGGGGCACTGAACAGGTTTTTCAATAGCATCTCCGACAACAGGCACTATAACCTCATTACCACAATCATGCTGGAAAACAGCCTCAACAATTTTTTGCTTCGGAGGCGACGCCCTCACAACTATGCCTTCAACAGCAATTAGATTGTTTATTAAATTACTTCTTATATCACGTATTTTAAATGTTATCGGCAAGTTCTTGAATCGCGGCACAATCTCATATATCTTATCAAGATACTCTGGGGCCTCGTATGCAACAATACTTTTTAGTACCTCAGAGAATCTTTTTATGGCATTTTCAGGATCCTTTACTATCTTCTCCGCGAGCCTTGGATTATAGCTCATAATGTCGCTGAAGTCTATCTCTACATCATATCTGTTTTCAAGAATCATTCTTCTAATGAGTTCTCTATACTTCGCCTTTCCCTCAACTTTATAGCTTCTTATAAACTCCTCAATTACATGGGCGATATCAAATACCATAGCTGTTGTGGTGTCTGGGATCTGTTCGCTCATATTAAATCACCTAATTAAAGCATATTTCTTTAGCCATGTTAACATTATTTTTTGTATAAGCATTGAAAGAAGCTTCTCTTCAATGGTAAGCGATTTTGATATTGTATCAAGGCCTTGGAATTGTATTGCTCTTACTATGTATGATAGTCTCATATTCGAAATTTCATTGAAGTCCTCCTTAACCCTATCAATAATCCTCAACAACTCTATATCAGTTTCTTTCTTAGCTTTTTCTCCAAGTTTATTTATTGTAGCAATAGTATTTATATAGAAGAAGTCATCTAGCTTATTTAGTGTCACTCTTTGTTGTGTATGGGAAAACCTTATTTTAGTTAGTTCTTGGGGACTATAGGGCTTCTCAAGTATTTCAACAAACCCCTTTTCCTCAAGAATTTGAGCAATCCATCTAGGAATCTTTTCCTCAGATCCTTTTTGCAGTGCAGATCCAAGCAGTGGGTTGTAGGGAACACTTCTTAGAACCATTACCTTGACTGGCGTTGAATAGTACATTATGTCTAGCAGCGAAAACTCTGTTGCGATGGTTTAGCACCAGTTAGTAACTATATGTGCTTATCTAATTTATAATCTGTTCAGCTTTAGGATTTGCAAAACATGTGAAAATACGTGCCTTGGGTAAGAGACAAAAAGTATTAGTATTCTTAAAGCATTAAAAATAATTTGGTGTGTAGGTGAAGGCTGGTTGAGCACAAAAATTGCTGAACTGCTGTGGGTTGAGAAGTATAGACCAAAGTCATTAAAGGAGATGGTTAATCAAGAAGAAATTGTTAGGAGGCTCATGAAATTTGTTGAAGAGAAGAATATGCCTCATCTACTCTTTGCGGGCCCTCCCGGTACTGGAAAGACCACTGCAGCTTTGGCTCTAGCTCACGATTTGTATGGAGAGGATTGGAGAAGATACGTCTTAGAACTTAATGCAAGCGATGAAAGAGGGATTACTGTTATAAGAAGCAAAGTCAAGGAATTTGCGAGAAGCAAGGTGACAGGCGAGGTGCCATTCAAGATTGTCATACTTGATGAGGCTGATAACATGACTGCTGATGCTCAGCAGGCTTTGAGGAGAATTATGGAGATGTATGTAGAGACAACGCGTTTCATATTAATAGCAAACTATGCAAGTAAAATAATTGATCCGATACAATCACGATGTGCATCGTTTAGATTTATACAACTTAAAAAAGACGATGTTGTAGGTAGACTAAAGTGGATATGCGCGCAAGAGAATGTGATGTGCCATGATGATGGCTTAGAAGCTGTGTATGAGATTAGCGGAGGTGATTTAAGAAAAGCGATAAACATCCTACAAGCAGCGGCAACTCTAGGCGAGGTCACAATAGCCAATGTTTATAAAGTTGTTGGACTAGCCCATCCAAAAGAGATAAGAGAAATTCTGAATTTAGCTCTATCAGGTAAATTTATTGAGGCTAGAGACAAGTTGAGGGAACTCATGGTGACATACGGTCTCAGTGGGGTAGATGTTTTGAAGCAGATGCATAGAGAGCTTTTTTCAGCTGATCTGAAGATACCTGAAGATGTAAGGGTTATGATAGCTGATTACATAGGCGAAATACACTTTAGAATTGTTGAGGGAGCTGACGACGAAATACAGTTGACAGCTTTGCTTGCTAGACTTAGCTTACTTGGGAGAAGGTAGATGAGGAAATCACAGGGTTGAAGAGTTTGTCTCAAGAAAGAGATAGAATACCTTGGATCATAAAGTATAGGCCTAAGAAAGTAGATGATGTTGTTGATCAAGAGGAGGCAAAAGAAAAGATTTTGGAATGGTTTAAGAAATGGCCTAATGTGCAGAAAAAGGCTTTGCTGCTATATGGACCTCCAGGCTGTGGCAAAACATCACTTGTAGAGGCAATAGCAAATGAGTTTGGATATGAGCTTCTTGAAATGAATGCAAGTGATTTTAGAAGAAAAGAGGATATAGAAAGAATTGCAGTTAGATCCTCAACAATACAAAGCCTTTTTAGTTCTGGAAAAAAGAAAATTATACTCTTAGATGAAGTTGATGGAATAGCTGCAAAGGAGGATGCAGGTGCTCTTGATGCTATTAAGCATTTGGTTGAAATAACTAAAGCACCCATCGTAATGACAGCTAATAATCCATGGGATCAAAAACTGAGGCCTTTACGTGAGTTAGCTGAGTTTGTCCAGTTTAGGAAATTGGATAAAAGGGATTTGACTAAGCTTCTTCTGCGAATATGCTCAGCAGAGAATTTGAGATGTGATGAAAAAGCCTTGGAATACATTGTAGAGAGGGCAGAGGGTGATGCAAGGGCAGCTATAAACGATCTTCAAGCTGTTGGTGAAGGCTTTGGAGAAGTGAGTCTTGAAAGAGCCAAGGCTCTGCTTAGACCAAGAGACAAGGAGAGAGATCCATTTGAAACACTTAGAATGATATTTTCTGCAACATATGCTTGGCAAGCGAAAAATGCGTTGAATCAATCCCAGCTGGATTATGAACAGCTGAGGCTCTGGCTCGAAGAAAACATTCCTTTACAATACACTAATTTAAATGATGTAGCAAGGGCATACGAATTTCTGAGCAAGGCTGATGTATATCTTGGAAGAATTGTTAAATCAGGAGACTGGGATCTGCTAACCTATAGCATAGACCTTATGACATCAGGTATAGCCTTAGCTGCTAGGAATAATTCCAAAGACAAATTCAGATGGGTTAAATACAACTTCCCACAAAGAATATTAATGTTATCTAAATTAAAAGAGAGTAGAGATGTAAGAGAGGATCTAGCGAAAATAGTTTCTCAAAACCTTCATATATCGACTTCGACAGCAAAAAGTGATGTAATACCAATACTAAAAGCGATATTCTTGACAAACCCAGACTATGCCGCTAGAATTGCCATTGGTTTGGGGCTATCCGAGAAGATGATTGAGTTACTAGCAGGATCCAATAAGGCAAATATAATGAGTTATTATAGGAAATACAAAGAACTTATGGAGAAAGAAGCCAAGAAGGAGTTAGAGTCCATGGTGTATGATGAGGGGGGCAAACACAAGAAATCAAAACCAAAGCCTGAGGGTAAAAAAGAGAAGAGGGATCTACTATCTTTTTCAAAAAAGAGTTGACAACAGTCAACAGCATTAAATATCATTTATATAAAATATTGAGAATGGTTTTCACATACTCGTTATCTTCATTCAATTTTATCAATCTTACCCTACCCATTTTAATCTCGTTAACCATATCAAAAGATTTCATTAATTCAATACATCGCATAACATAGTTATAGTTGCTGTTAAGTTTTGATATTAGGGATGTTATGTTAATCGTTTTTGCATCTGTTATACTTAGAATTGCTATAATGTTCCATACACATGGCTTTCCAAGTATATCAATCTTCTTTTTGATTTTCTCGGGTAATATTGGGAATCTTTGGAATAATTCCATTGGCTGCAAGTCCCCGTAAGCCAGCAAGGGTATTTATAGTGTTAGCTGTTTGTTTCGCCCTCTACAATTCTCCTATCTATTAATTCATCTAATCTTTTTTCGAAGGGGTCTAGAGGTATAGGCAATGATATTAGTGTTGTTCTTCCTCTTAGACCCTTGCTAGATGTTCTTGCATTTATTATTCCCATGTTCTTCAACGACCTTATATACTCGTAGACTTGGGTATGCTTCCTAGGTTTAACGTTATATAGTTGACACAAATACCTATACTCTTCTTCCACATCACCCATTTTTACATAGGCCTCGCTACTACTCCTCAATTTCCTTACAATAGCTTTTAATACCATTAATTCGTGTAGATGGAGGAATTGAAGATTATCAGATATTTCAACAAGCAGCTCCTCATTTATCTCGCCAATGGCTTTTCTAACATGCTCTATAGTAACTTTTTGCGAGCCTTCGTAATCTGCTGCAATACCTGCTCTTAAAAGTATTTCTATAGCGGCTCTAGCATTTCCTTTTCCTCCCCTGTCATAGCCTTCAGAATCGGCTATAAACTTCAGTATACTATCATCAACTGTATTCTCGTAGAATGCCAAGTCTCTTCTTTGTTTTAGAATATCAAATAGTTCACTTGCTTTATAGGGTTCAAACTTAATTATGTGCTTAGTTATATAACTCTCTGTAGCAGGATCCAAGACCCCTAATACATCAAGGTTCCTTGTAATGAATATGTAGTGGAGTCTCTTCTCAACTTCGGGATATTCATCATATAGTCTCACTAAAAAGTATATCGCATCATTTCCTGCAACACGTACAAAGTAACCAAATTCATCTAGAGCTACAACTGCATACATATCATTCTTCTTCATATGGTTCAGAATAATCAGCATCATTTCCCTTGGTGACAACCCTCTAAATGGTATAGCTAAACTAAAGGCGGCAGCAATACTCTGTACAACGCCATATAAGGTTCTAGCACTATGACAATTCACATGAATATACCTCAACTTGATGTCCTTCTTTTCAGCAATTCTAGTTAGTTCTCTACCAAATACATAGGATGTAACTGTTTTACCAACACCAACATCTCCTACTAGAAGAGCCGTTATTGAAACTGTGCCAGGTGATGTAATAGCAGGTCTAAAAAGCTCTGCAAGCATAGCTAGTTGGTGCTCCCTATGGGGGAGCTGGTCAGGGATGTAAGATCTGTCTAGAACACTTCTATTTTTGAATACTGAGACTCTGTTTATAACACTTTCGACAATGTTATTGATACTCATAATTACTTACACCACTGTCTGATATAATTATTTGACGGGTTGTATAAAAATATTGTGGTTTGCTTAATGTTGAACATATCCGAAACTTTCAAGCAAGATACAATGCCTATGTAAACTAATTATGTATGTAGCTAATGCAATATGTTAATCGTGTATAAACAGTTATTAATGCTTATTATATCGACTAGGCATCTATATATCTACGTAAAGTATGTGATGATGAATCCCCCGACTGCTCTTAGGTTGATAAATACTAATGATAGAAAGGACTACCCACTGAAGGCCCAAAATTAATTTTTTAACTCAGTTTTCTTATCATATTGTAAAGAAATTTGGTGAGATATAATCATGTCATTCATGCCTGCGGCAATGGGTTACGATAGAGCATTAACAATATTTTCGCCTGATGGAAAGCTCTACCAAGTCGAGTACGCTGCTGAGGCTGTCAGAAGAGGTTGGACATCACTAGGTATAAAGTCAGAGTATGGAGTTGTATTAATAGCTGAAAAAAGAAGAGTTGCACCGCTTCACAATGTAATGGATCTTGAAAAGGTTTTTATAGTCGATTCTCACATTGGGGCCACGTTCTCTGGGCTTGGACATGATGGAAGGGTCTTGATAGATTATGCAAGACTTTTAGCAGTAAGGCATAGACTAACATTTGATGAGCCAATAGATGTTGAACTTTTAGCTAGAACGATATGCGATATAAAACAGGCATATACGCAGCAAGGTGGTGTGAGACCTTTTGGGGTTTCCATAATATTTGGTGGGATTGATAGAAAGGGTATAGAACTCATCAAGACTGAGCCGAGTGGGCTGTATTTCAAGTACTATGGTGTTGCAGCAGGGGCGGGAGAGCAAACAGTTGCAAGCTATCTAGAAAAACACTATAACGCTAAGCTAAGTGTTGAGGAAATGATCATTCTGGGGCTAAGAGCATTGCGAGCGTCTCTTGAAGAGCCTTTAAAGGTTGAGAGGGTAGAGATTGGTGTAGCTGACATAAACTCAAAGACTTTTAGAAAACTTGGTCCAGAGGAAGTGCAAAGTTTTCTAGAAAAAGCGGGTGTAACTACGTGAGCAAAAAGGAATATGTGATTGCAAGGCTTGTTGTGAATGGAAAGAGATTTGAGGTTCTTGTAGACCCTGAAAAAGCTTATAGATTTAAAGAAGGGGAGAAAATAAGTATTGAGGAGGTCGTTGTAGGAGATTACATATATAAGGATGCAAAAAAAGGATTGAAAGCATCCCCATCAGAGCTTCAAGAGGTTTTCGGTACCGAGGATGTGTATAAAATATCTACTGAGATAGTTAAACATGGAGAACTTCAGCTAACAACAGAGCAGAGAAGAAAGCTATTGGAGATGAAAAGAAAACAGATAGTTTACCATATAGCCAAGTCAGCAATAGACCCAAAAACTAAGACCCCAATACCCCCCTCACGTATTGAAAAAGCCATGGAAGAGGCAAGGGTTAGTGTTGACCTCTATAAATCTGTTGAGGAGCAGGTTCCCGAAATAGTAAAGGCAATATCCAAGATTATTCCCATAAGAATTGCTAAGGCTCTTGTAGAAGTTTCTGTTCCAGCTGAATATGCCTCAAAAGTAGCTGGACAGATTATGAAGCTAGGAGAGGTTAAGAAGAGCAACTGGCTAGCAGATGGGTCTCTCATAGTCCAACTTGAAATACCTGCTGGTATGCAAAGCGAGCTTATAGACAAGGTAAACGAGCTTACAAAGGGTAGCGCATCTGTTAAGGTGCTTAATGTTGTCTAGCTCTATTCAGAGGACAATTAGGCTTCCAGGGGATCAGATAGTCTTAGACAAGAATGTTTCTGTTGAAGGCACGGGTATTGGAGTTTCACTATATAAATTGAATGAAAGCACATACATTGTTACAACAATATCTTTACAGGACATCGAAGAGAATGAAAAAAAGAAGATAAGGATAATTCCTTTGAAAGGGCGTTACATGCCAAAAGAGGGGGATATCGTAATAGGAATTGTATATGATGTAACCCTATCATCATGGCTAATCGATATAAAATCACCGTATCTAGCCACGTTAAATGCATCAGACTACATAGGAAAGCCCTTTAATCCTGCAACAGATAATATTCGAAAATATCTTGATGTAGGGGATGTCATCATAGCTAAAGTCGCTCAATTCGACAGAACAAGGCAACCAGTACTAACTGTTCAGGATAAAGGACTTGGTAAGGTTATTAATGGCTCTCTTGTCGAGATAGAGCCGAGTAAGATCGGTAGGGTTATAGGAAAGAAGAGGTCTATGTTATCAATGCTCATGGAACAAACAAAATGTGATTTTGTTGTTGGGGTGAATGGTAGGGTGTTGCTTAGATGCCCTGATGCAGAGTTAGAATATATCGCAATACTAGCTCTAAAGAAAATTGAGGTCGAGGCTCATACCGCAGGCTTGACTGAGAGAATAAAAGAGTTTATTATAAATGAGAAAGTAAAGAGAGGGTTGATAAAGTATGAAAGCTAATAAACCTCAGCTAATTATTGAAGGAAAAAGAATAGATGGTAGAGCGCCGTCAGATCTAAGACCGATAAAAATGGAGGTAGGAGTTCTAAGGAATGCTGACGGATCTGCAATAGTTGAAATAGGCAACACAAAGGTTCTAGCAGCTGTCTATGGACCTCGCGAGGTTGTTCCAAGGCATGAGGAGCAGGTTGATAGGGCTACAATAAGATGCCGATACAGGATGCTCTCATTTTCGACAATGGGCGAGAGAAAAAGTCCTGCGCCTAGTAGACGTGAAATAGAGCTTTCAAAAGTCATTAGAGAGGCCTTGGAACCCGCAATAATCAGTTCCCAATTCCCCAGAACAGCCATTGACATCTTTGTCGAGGTTCTAAATGCTGAAGGGGGTACTCGAACAGCAGGGATAACAGCAGCCTCTCTTGCTCTAGCAGATGCCGGGATACCTATGCTAGATCTTGTGGCTGCTGTTGCGGTGGGGAAAGTTGATGGGGTTATTGTTTTAGATCTAAATGAGGTTGAGGACATGTATGGCGAAGCAGACATGCCTGTTGCCGCTATGCCCTCAATCGGGAAAATAACCATGATTCAGCTAAATGGCGTTTTAACACCAGATGAATTCAAAAAAGCCTTGAAATTAGCTCTTGATGGTATAAACAAAATTTACAATTTGCAGAAAGAGACTTTGAAAAAGAAGTATGTTGAGGTGGAGGAGTAAAAAGGTGAGGTAAGCATGTCATCAACGCCTGAGACACCGATTATTCCAAAGATAAAGATGAATGCGATATTAAATGTGTTAGCAAAGGGCAATCATATTGATAAGAGGCCTTTGCTAAGCTATAGACAAATCGATGTTGCGAAGAATGTTTCTCCAAATGCAGATTCTTCTGTACTTGTTAAACTTGGCTATACGCAAATCTTGGCGGGGGTAAAGCTAGAGGTTGGTCAGCCGTTTCCAGATAATCCAGAGGAGGGTGTGCTGATAGTAAACGCGGAATACATTCCTGCGGCCTCACCCACTTTTGAACCAGGGCCGCCGGATGAAAATGCAATTGAACTTGCGAGAGTCATTGACAGGTCTATTAGAGAGCCAAAAGCCGTGGCACTCAATAAACTAGCTCTAATCCCTGGAAGAAAGGCATGGATCATATGGCTCGATATATACGTTCTAGATCACGATGGCAATCTTATCGATGCTGCTATGATTGCATCGATTCTTGCGCTTGCAAATACCAAAATACCTTACTATGAGGTTGACCAAGCAAGTGGTAACGTGAAAATTGATAGAAGCAAAGCTATTGGGCTACTACCAATGAATAAGCTTGTAGCTACTGTTACTGTATACAAGATAGGCGATGTATTAGTAGTTGATCCAACAGCTGAGGAGGAAGCACTTGCTAGTGCGAGTTTAGCTATAGCTGTAGGTGAGGATGGCAATATTGTTGGTATGCAGAAAAGGGGTTTGGGAGCATTCACAGAAAAAGAGTTGGAGCAGGCAATAGAAATTTCTCTTAATAAAGGAAAAGAATTGATAGAAACAATCAGAAAATTCATAACATAACTGCAGAATGAATGCTTTTATTTTCTCGGCAAAAACATTTTACTAAGAATATCAAATCAAGAGTATAGGTGCAAAGACAACATGGGTAGACTAAAAGTTGTTGGCATAGCAGGGAGATTTGGTGCTAGATATGGTTCAAGCTTGAGAAAGAAGTGGAAAGAGGTTATGGAAAGAAGATACGCAGAGTATCAGTGCCCGTATTGTGGAGCAACAACAACGTTTAGAAGAATAGCCTTTGGTATTTGGGAATGCCCCAAATGTAATAGCAAATGGGCTGGTGCTGCATATACCCCCTGGACAATAGAAAAATAAAGAATAACATTCATGCTCAAGGCACATACAATATAATGAGAAACACAAAGACTTTAATAACATCATCTCATAGACCAACAAGAAACACCAGACGATTCATTAAGGTGCTGTCTAGAATAGTACCAAATGCAATAAAAGTTAACAGAGGAAAGCTAACTTTCAAGCAGCTTGCTCTCCAAGCTATGGATATCAATGCAGACAATATACTGATTGTTAGGAATAAAAAAGGTAATCCAGGTTTTATAGATGTGTACAAAGTAGTTGCCTCAACAACGGAATTGTCAAAGTTATGCACATTAAGAATTTGCGGTTATTTCATAGACGATTCGTATAAGGGCTTACACCAAGTAAAAGCTTCCATACTTAAGAGAGGTAATATTCTACTAGAATCAGAGATTCCACCTGACCTGTTAGAATGTATCCTCAAGGCATTCAATATTAGTACATTTCAAAACATGCAAAAAATGTATGGAAATAACATATGTGTTAGTATAGAACCATTTAAAGCCAGAGATAGAACAGGTGTAAAAGTAGCTTTCATCAATTGTAACAACAATTCAATGTATGCATCAATCAGCGTATGTTTTTAAACCTAATGATCCGGGTTAATCAAAAGGTTATTTATACTTGATTAGAGAACATCGCAAGCAACAAATGTTTATGGAAATGTATTCAAAATAATGTATAGCAAAATCAAGTTAATGCAATTAAAAGGTCTTTTTAAGATATGAAGAAATACTCACAATTTCTTTTTCCCTATGATAATCATTGATGTTTTATAAACCAATTGGAGCTTGAACCATTACGAATGAATTTTGGGTGAGCAAATCAATATAGAGGTCTGGGCAAGGCTCTAACCTCCTTAGCAACTTCGCATATAGAGGGTATGTTTTCAAATAAGCATGGAAGAGGTCAGAACATAATGAGATGAGGTGATTCAAAAATTAATTATTTTTTAATAAATTGCAAATAAAATTTTGGCGGTGCATAAACTTGGTTTTCAGTACAAAAGCCAAGTTGATAATAAAACCTGAAAATAATTGCGATATTGTGAAGATACTTTATAATAGCATTTTCGCAGAGGTAGTTAGCCCTGCAAATATGGGCAGAATAAAGTCATTGATACAAATTGATGACTCTTGCTCCCTATATTTGGAGGTGAATGCTGATACTCTAAGTCACGCCCGGGCATTTGTGAATTCAATTCTGTATTTGATAAATGCTTCAATTGAAACTTTGAATATGCTCGAGAATTATAGATCGTAAAATTAATATATTCGAGCTATCAAAATTGGTATTACAAAAAATGTTAGGTGGTGCTTGAATTGGCTGAGACCTTGCCACCTGAGATACAACAACAAGTTGTTAAATATCAACAACTACAAGCTCAGTTAAATCAATTGCTAGCAGAGAAAAGTGTTATAGAGCAAGAACTTAGAGAGGTTAACAGAGCATTGGATGTTTTAAAGAATGTGTCAGACAATGTTGAAATGTATAGAAGTACTGGTCATCTGCTAATAAAAATTAGCAAGGCTGATGCAGAAAAGGAGCTGAATGAAAGGAAAGAGTTATTAGAATTGAGGCTAAAGACTCTTAATAGACAGGAGGCACTAATTAGGCAACAATTGAGTGAAGTACAGTCAAGGTTACAACAGTACGCTTCGTCACTTTACAAAAAACAGTAGCCCAAATATTTAGAGGCAATTAATTTTGTAATCGAGGCTAAAGATGAGAAAAGTAAAGTTACTTAATTTAGACCTAAACAAAATTGATTTCGAAGCATTATCGGAGCTTGCTATTACCATAGAAAATACCATTATTAATTACCTGAATACTGTATTAAGGTCTAGAGCAACAGATTATAACATCACAGTAGGCGTTGAACTTAATGATGTGCTAACGATTTCTATTGACATAGATACAAAGGCATATTTTATTAGTAAGCCAAGTCTAGAAGCAATATTAGATACAGCAACGAGGAAAGCTTTCGATGCAGCAGAGCAGTTTTTATCTAGGTTTAGATGTCATGAGGAAGATTATAGAGGATGCAAGGAGAGTTGCCATAATAACACATGTTAATGCTGATCCCGATGCACTTTCATCTGCTTGTGCACTATATAAATTGATCTATAGTCTCAATAATAATGCTTTCGTAGAGATTCTAGTGCCGGAGGGGATAGGACTTGAGTGTAAGCGTATTTACAAGCTTTGCCAAAGAATGAATACAATAATTGATGTGATTAAGAGACATCACCAACTAGAGAATAAAGAGCCATGCGATACCTGTATAATAGTGGATACGGCTTCATGGGAGCAGCTCAGAATAATCAAAAACTATGTTTTTCAGTGTAACAACATAATTGTTATTGACCATCATCAATATCAAGATATTCAAGTCTTAGATAAAAGCAAGAAGATATTGTTTTTTGGGGATGAACAATACTATAGTTCGACTGCAGAAATAGTTTTCGAAATGATTGTGAACTATAACCAAAGACTTGGTAACCTAAATGAACTTGCTACGATTCTTTTAGCAGGAATTTTGTGGGATACAAAGAGGTTTCAAAGGATAGCTAAAAATACTTTTCGTGTTGTAGCCAAGATGATTGATCTAGGGGCAGATTACGAAGAGGCTATGAAGCTTATAGCCGTTGAGAAACCACCATCAAATAGAATTGCAAGGATAAAGTGTATACTTAGGCATAGAGGCTTCAAGATAAGGATAAAGAATAGCGAGGTCTTTATTGCCATATCTAATGTCGGGGCATATGAATCAGATTGTGCATCGAGTCTGATATCAATAGGCTATGATATATCATTTGTTGTAACTGAAGATGAAGATCTAAAAGCGACAAGAGTTGTGTATAGGGGTAGAGATGAAGTTGTGAATGCATTAGATATTGATATCTATAACAACATTCTGAAAAAGTTAGTAGATGTTTATGGTGGTGGTGGGGGAGGGCATAAGGTGGCTGGTGGTGCTGTATTAAGAACATATAATGTTAAGCATGTGATTGAGCAGCTCATTAAGGTATTAAATAGCATAAGCGAGATAGGTATTCTAGAATTCGTTGAAGAGCGCAGCTGAGGTGGATGCAAATGGTTGTGGTATATGTTGATGAGCGGGAAAGGGGTTCGAGGGTACCTCAAATTCTGCTTAGCAAAGGCGTTACAGTTATGTTCAAATTTCTTTCTGTTGGTGATTATGTAATTTCTAATAGCATTGGCATAGAAAGAAAAACTGCTTCAGATTTTATAAGATCCTTAGTCGATGGAAGGCTATTTGACCAAGCTACAAGGCTTGTGAATGAGTTTGAGAAAGCCATCATGATAATAGAGGGCAGTCTGAAAGAGGCTGCAAAGCTATCCAATATCAGGAGAGGTGCTATTATTGGTGCATATATAACATTAGCTCTTGACGTCGGTATAATAACGCTTAGCTCTAGAGATGAGGAAGAAACAGCTGAGATAATTAAGAGAATTGCAGCAAGACAGGGGAAATCAAAGAATGCAATGATAAGCGTTAAAAAACCCTCTCAAAAACCCTTATCTTCTGATATAATGGAATGGCAATTATATATATTACAAGCATTTCCACATGTAGGCCCTAAAATAGCTGTGAGAATATTGGAGAAATTTGGATCCATATATAACTTTTGCACAGCATCGCCATCTGATTTAATGAAGATTGAGGGACTTAGCGAAAAAAGAGCTACCGAGATATACCAAGTGATACATGCTCTATACAAAGGTTTTAAGGATCAGAAGAAGGAACAGGGAAAATCAATTATGGACTATTTTTCAGAGAGTAAAACCAGTTAACCTACGGTGTAAAGCTTAATAAGTTCTGGCCAGCTATATTTAATGATATCAGGATATAAAAAATTAATAAGCCTTAGAATACATAAAGACTTGGATAGTGTAGGGTAATAAAAAATGAGGTTTGTGAAAAGCGTTGACCAAATATTAAAGATAATGAATAATCCAGAGCAGATTAGGAATGTGGGTATAATTGCGCATGTGGATCATGGAAAAACAACGACAACAGATAGCCTGCTAGCAGCAGCTGGGTTAATATCTCCTAGACTAGCTGGCCAACTTCTTGCAATGGACTTTCTGGATATTGAGCAAAAGAGGCAGATGACTGTCAAAGCTGCTAACATAAGCTTGTACCACGAATTTGAGGGAAGGCCCTACGTTATAAACCTAGTTGATACACCTGGTCATGTCGATTTCACTGGAAAGGTCACTAGAAGCCTTAGAATGATTGATGGAGCAATAGTTGTTGTCGATGCTGTAGAGGGGGTTATGACACAGACAGAGACAGTTCTTAGACAAGCATTAGAGGAGAGGGTAAGACCGTTGCTATTCATCAATAAGGTAGATAGATTGATAAAAGAGTTGAGAATGAAGCCAGATGATATTAAACAGAGGTTTGTAGAGATCATAAAGGAGGTAAACAATCTGATTGAGACATATGCAGAGCCTGAATTCAAAAAGAAGTGGATTTTAGATCCTGCACAAGGCATGGTGGCTTTTGGAAGCGCAAAAGATGCAATAGGGCTCACAGTTCCATTAAGCAAGAAGAAGGGTGTGAAAATAGATGATTTGATAGAGGTTTATTCAAGGGGAGATAAAGAAGGGTTGGAGGAACTCAAAAAGAAGATTCCACTTCACGAAGCACTTCTAGATATGGTTGTAAAATTTGTTCCTAATCCGAGAGAGGCGCAGGCATATAGAATACCGAAGATTTGGAGAGGAGATATAAACACCGATATTGGAAAGGCTATGATGACAGCTGATCCTGATGGCCCTGTAATATTCTTTGTTTGTGACATGCGTTGGGATCCACATGCAGGTTTTGTAGCAACCGGGAGGGTATTTTCAGGCACTATATACAATGGCCAAGAGCTCTATCTAATAAATGGTAGACTCGTTCAAAAGGTTCTGCAAGTAGGCATATACATGGGACCATATAGAGAGGTTGTTGATAGAATCCCAGCAGGCAACGTAGCTGCTGTACTAGGGCTTGATCAAGCGAGAGCAGGTGAAACTGTTGTTGACATAAAATTGAAAGATACCATGACACCTTTTGAGAGAATGAGGTACATATCAGAGCCTGTTGTCACAATGGCTGTCGAGCCTAAAAAGACAAGCGATTTAACAAAGCTCATCGATGCGCTAAAGAAGATGAGTATAGAGGATCCAAATCTTATTGTTAAAATAAATGAGGAGACAGGGGAATACTTGATTTCAGGTATGGGACATTTGCACCTTGAAATAGTGTTGACGCTCCTAAAAGAGAGATTTGGGTTAGATGTTGACACATCATCCCCAACAATAGTTTACAGAGAAACTGCTAGGGAGAAAAGCAAAGTTTTCGAGGGCAAGTCTCCAAATAAGCATAACAGGTTCTACATAAGCATAGAGCCATTAAATGAAGAGACTATAAAGCTTATACAAGAAGGTGTTATTACAGAGGATATGGATCCGCACAAAAGAGCTAGGATACTGAGGGATCAGGCTGGCTGGGATCATGATGAAGCGAGAAGGATATGGGCCATTGACGAAAACATAGATGTGTTTATCGACATGACATCAGGAATACAGTATCTTAGAGAAGTTAGAGATACTATTATACAAGGATTCAGATTAGCTATGAAAGAAGGGCCATTGGCAATGGAGCCTGTAAGGGGATTAAAAGTTATTCTACACGATGCTGTAATTCACGAAGACCCTGCACACAGAGGACCTGCGCAAATATATCCAGCAGTTAGAAACCCGATATATGCAGCTATATTAACATCAAGACCAACTCTACTAGAGCCTCTCCAGAAAATAGAGATAAAATTCCCAATGGATTATCTAGGGCCAATATCATCGGTTATAACAAAGAGAAGAGGCAGAATAATAAATGTTACCCACATGGTAGGCAACTTAGTTAAAATGTTGGCAGAAGTACCAGTTGCAGAATCGGCTGATCTAGCAAACGAGCTTAGAAGTGCAAGCGCTGGAAAAGCATTTTGGGGCACGGAGTTCAGTCGCTGGGCACCTGTACCAGACTCTATGTTACTCGATACTGTAAAGAAAATTAGACAGAGAAAGGGTCTAAAGCCAGAGCCTCCAAGCCCAGATGAATTCATATCACTATAGTGTCGTAGTAGCATGGGCAAAAATAGAATATTGTATTTTAGCAATGGAATCAAAAACATTGCTGAAGTATAATATTCTTGCACTCTCATAAAAAGCTTAGAGCAATAGAGTTAATTTTTCTCTGGCCGCTATTTCACAATGCATGAAAACCAAATTTAGGAAGTTTGTCCTATGAGTAGAGTTCATTAATATTGGTGGAAGTTGTCAAGCAAATCGGGTATAGTCAGCAACGGAGATACTATTAGAGAACTCAAAGCAATAGTTGTGCTGTAGAACTTGTTGAGGAAAATGCTAAGCAGCATGATCTCGATAATTAGGGTAAAAGGCCAAGGCACATAATATACCATGATAGTTTCAGGGAATGCTAAACACTATACCTTACCTTTATGTTTTTTAAGCATCAAAATTAGATGATAACTGTTAAAAATATTCTCAGTCGGTGAAAAGCTTAAAATTGCATTCGTGTAAGTATTTTTACAGCAAACCGATATGTGATGGGCCCGTAGCTCAGCCAGGTAGAGCGGCGGGCTCTTAACCCGTAGACCAAATGCTGGGCGGAGGTCCCGGGTTCGAATCCCGGCGGGCCCGCCACATTTAATTCACTTTAAGGATTTGCATTAGTGTTTGAGCTTCTATATTTCTCAACAAGTTCCCTTGCTTTATCGAATGTTATCTTACCCTCTCTTATCATTTCCTCTGCAACAAGTTCTATAAGTTCTCCTTGGGCTCCTGCCGCGATGGCCAAGTTTCTGGCATGGAGTTTCATATGCCCAGCTTGAATACCTGTAGTAACGAGTGCTCTTAGTGCGGCAAAGTTTTGTGCTAGACCAACGGCCGCCATGATTTCTGCCAACTCTTTTGCTGATCTAATTCCAAGGATCTTCAAGGCTATTTGAGCTATTGGATGGGTTTTCACAGAACCACCTATTGTACCAACTTGTAAAGGTATTTCTAAAACGCCTACGAGATAGCCTTGCGAATCTATGTCCCATGTACTAAGAGGCTTGTATATACCGTCTCTTGCAGCATAAGCATGGGCTCCAGCTTCAATTGCTCTGTGGTCTTGTGCGATTGCAAGGGCAACAGCTATTATCCCATTCATTATCCCTTTGTTGTGTGTTACAGCTCTGAAAACGTCTGCCTCAGCAATAGCGCTTGCATCAACTATTTTCTCTGCAACTTCTCTTCCACCGATTTTGTCCACATCTATTCTTACCCATGCCCTTGCAAGCCTGTAAATTGCATAGTTAGATACTATTTTCAGTCTTGCCTCTCCACCCGTGAGCTTTTCAAGATATGGTGCCACAGCTTCAGCCATTGTATTAACAGTGTTAGCACCCATAGCATCAACTACGTCAACCAGCAAGTGGACAACAACTACGGGACCTCTTCTAGTTTCAATGACCCTTACATTAACATCTTTAGCACCTCCACCGATACTCACAAGGGTTTTGTTGGTGGAATTGGCGAGTTCAAGTATTTCATCTTTTCTTCGCATAATCTCCATTGCTATAGTGCGTGGCGATGAAACTTTCATTAGATGTATCTGCCCTATCATCAACTGTTTGTCAGAGAGAGCCCTTATACCATCACCATCATTAGCTTCTCGAAGCATTCTAGCGGCGTTGCTTGCTGCAGCAACAACGCTTGGCTCTTCGATAACCATCGGAATCAGATAGTCCTTTCCATTAATCCTAAAGTTAGTGGCAATGGCAAAGGGATATGACATAGCACCCACAACATTCTCTATCATGGTATCGGCCAGCTTAGCTCCAAGGTTTCCAAAATTTCTCAGTAAATCGATTTCATCTTTGGTTAAACCGGCCCAGCTAGCAACAATATTTAATCTTTCATCTAGGGTAAGGTTATAAAAACCTGATATCCTGGATGTTCCTCTATGGCCTGAGCTCAATTAGATTTCACCAGGGTTGTAGTAAAATCTTCCATAGATTTAACTATTTATGCTAACAATAACTTAGTAGGCTCAATTCTTGATTACTCTACATGGGGATGTCTAAGAATATATCGATTATTGTGTTTAGTAATGCTTTTTCTGCAGTTAAAGGATCATCTGAGAACGAAACTATTAATGCATCTCCGATCCTAAGAGATAAGAATTCCTTGAGACATTTTAGAGTATGATATTTACTTTCATTCAAAGACTTGTCGGGGGGTATATATGTGAAATCCTCGACAAAAATTATTAATGCGGCCCTTGCTCCATAACCGACTAGTCTATCTCTAATAGCTACGATTCCATATTTATTAACCAACTCAATACCATTTTCTATTACAGCAATCCAAGAATAAGAACCTAGCTTCAAGTCTTTTGCTATAATCGACGAAACATTTTCTATTTTGCGAATAACCTTTCTTACTTTTGTAACAATGTTTTTGCCTTTCTCTGTAAGAAGACAGCCACCAACATTATCAATATTTATTAAATCATATTCTTTAAGCCTCTTAATCAAAGTTCGAGTAGAAGCAATACCTATACCTAACATCTTAGATAGTAGATTTCTACCCATAGGCTCTTTTTCATAAAGTAAGAGCAAGGCTTTTAGTACATGAGCAGGCTCGAAAAGGGGTTTAACACCTCTCCGACCAGAGGCAACATCATAGAAGATACTTTTTACACTCATTCTAATCCTCACAATATAGTCAATTATTTTCCACATTATTAAAAATTTATGAAATACTACAGATGACAGTTAGCATCGGCATCTCACGCATTATGCTCTTTAATGCTCTCAAATTAACTATGTGAATAGCATGAAGGTATTTGGTAGAAAGTTAAACATTTATATGTTAAAATTGTATAGATTAAGCTGAAATTGTTCAATGATGATGAAAAATAGTTCATGTGTTAAAAGCATTTTTAAGATTTTCATCGTATATTAATGAAAGCTTGGATAATTGCCTTAGTGTATTGTTTATGAAAGCATCTATAGATTCTAGTGAGACTCCGTTTTGTCTTGCAAAATCTTTTACTATGTTTTCGACAACCTGATAGTTCTTATAAGACTCATTGAGTTTTTTCCACGGTATCCCAGCTAATGCCTTGGCTATTTTCTCATCATATGGTAGATAACCTTTTAGCATAAGAAAAGCTATTATGGGATAGCCTATATACCCCCTAAATTTTGTACCATTATCATCGCTATAGACAAGCCCCTTCTTTACATCCACATAAATGTGGTATTCCCTACTACCATCAGATGATGATACAACAGCTTTGTTATCGTCAATTTCTCTAATCCTTCTATCTGCTAAACAACCCAAGGCCTCCAAAATCTTTATTCTTGGGGGAAGCTTGAGCTTGCTAGGCATATATCTGGGGTCCCAAACGGAGATTTTGTCTAACAAACTTAAAAGTACGTTAGACTAATCTAATAGTGATGAAGAGTCCCGCGCTCTCGACATAATTGGATGAAGAGAATCGCGGCCGCCACGGATCAGCATACTCTTGGGGTGTTGTTGGACGAAGCTGGGTGTAATATGTAAAAGTCTCGTTGAAGAAGATTACATCTTGTTAGATATTTTTGTTCGCTACATAAAGAAATTTGAGTTTATACCCATGGAATTAATTGTAAACAAGTTCGATAGAAAATTTACACAAAAAGAGATAGTGGCTAGGATCCAGAAACTCAGCAAAATGAAGCTTATCGAGCGTCACCCAACACTTGAAGCCTATAGACTTAGATTCCTAGGCTTGGACTGTCTTGCAATACACAGGCTCGTTCTAAAGAATGTTCTTAGCGCATTTGGCGATAAAATTGGCGAGGGTAAGGAGAGCGAGCTTTACCAAGCAATATCAACCAGCAATTCTCTTGTTGCAGTAAAATTTCATAAAATTGGAAAAGAGTTTAGGAACGTGTCTAAAGTAAGGTCGTATGGCGAAAATTTCGGCGGCTCTACTTGGATGGTGAAAAGCATTGTGTCTGGCCGTAGAGAGGCTGAGGCGTTGGGCATACTAAATAAATTCAATATTCAAGGAATCCCTAAGTTCTATGGCAACGCTCTTCACAGTGTCGTAATAGAGTATATAAATGGTGTAAATCTGTTTGAGGTAAAAGATCTTGAAGATCCTGCTGAGATATTTTATCAAATAGTTGATATAGTAAAAAACGCTTACTGGAAAGCAGGCCTCGTTCACGGTGATTTAAGTGAATATAACGTAATTGTTGATATAGAGAGTGGGAAAAGCTATATAATAGATTGGCCACAGTATGTCGCAACAGTGGATCCCAGATCTCTAGAAGTCTTGAGGAGAGACTTGCAACACATAATATCTTTCTTCAAGAAAAAGTTTAGATTAACCATTGAACTAGATGAAGTACTCAAATATGTTCTAGAGACCTGGTAAGTTCGTGAAAGTGTCAAGAGTTTATTATGTGATTGGGTTTGTCGTGGGTGTTGTTGGGAGATTTCTGTCTCCGGGTTTTTGCAAAAGATTATAAGCTTATCAGTAATAATCTGGTATGGGATGTGGGGAAGCTGATGAGCGATGAGCGGTTGCGAGATAGGGATGAGGCTCTCCGAACCCCTCTGCCTTCGTTGATGGGAGTCTGGCGGAGGGGTGAGGGAGGCTAACTGATGAGACCAGGCTCCCGCAAGCGGGGGTAGAGGAAACCGTGAGGGATGAAGACCCACATAAAGGTCAGACCTCTAGAGAAAGGGTTATAGCCGACAGAGACGCTATTGGGCAATGAACATCTATCTACGTACCCTCAAAGCGCACGCCCCACGTCATGGGTCGTGGGGCACCCACCCAATGATGGATGAAACCAGATCGAAGGGTGGGTTTTCAAAGAATGAGCCGATGACACACCATATAAAAACATATACAAATACATAAAGAGGTGAACCCAGTTTTATCTTGCCTAGTATTATTCAAGTTTTTAAACTCTTAATGAAAATATTGTGTATAGATGGTTAGGATCCTTGTAGCATAGAGAAAAATAATAAGCTAATCGAAGTGTTATTATGAAGGTAATGGGCATAGATATCGTCAAGGGAAGCCCATTATCAAGAACAAATCCACCCATATATGCAGTAGTGGTAATTGATGAAGACAACAATATAGTTTATGAATCTGTTGAAACGCCATTAAAAGGTTTGATTAGAATTGCGTGGGACTATAAAGTAGATAGAATCGGTATTGACAATATTTTTGAAATAGCTCCAATGAGGAAAGAACTAGCTAGAATTCTCGAACTCTTTCCACCAACTACAACAATATATCAGGTTACCTTGGAGGAGAGCAAATTCATTGATTTGTCTAAGCAAGTGCTAAAACTTGGTCTAAATTTATCAACAAAGCCAAAACCTCTTCAAACCGCCTACCTCTGTGCTCTTCTAGCATTAAATGGCATTGGCACGGTAATTAGAGGTGTTGGCACACGAACAAAGATAGTCATTTCGAGAACTAGATCACCTGGATCAGGTGGTAGTAGAGCAAACATTTTTGCACGAGCAGTGAGGACCGCTATTTTCACTGCGATGAAGGAGGTTAGGAAGAAGCTTGACGAAGCTCAGATAGTATATGATATAGTCTTGAGAAGAGGAAAAGGGGGGTTAGACAACGCTATAATTATAGTCTATGCAGATGCTTCAACTGTACGTAGGTTTGTAAAGCCCTTCCATGGAAATGATATAAGGATTGTTATAAAACCTGAGTATACAACAATAGAGTTTGAAAACGAAGGCTATAGCAAAAGGTATGTAATAGTAGGTGTTGACCCTGGGATTGAAACTGGTATAGCTATGATAGACCTGTCGCTTAAAACCTGCTATACCTATTCATCTAGAGAACTTGACAAGGTGGCTGTGGTAAGCAAGGTATACTCAATCGGTACGCCGGTTCTCATAGCAACAGACAAGAATCCGCCTCCAGACACTGTCAAAAAAATTTCTTCGATTCTTGGGCTACCCCTTTACATACCCAATAAATCTCTGAGTGTTGAGGAAAAGGAGTATCTGATTAGCTGGGCTATGAAACGTGGTCTAAATGTAGAGATTAGAACTTCGCATGAGAGGGATGCACTTGCTGCTGCACTGAAGGCGTATAAATCTTTTGAGAAAAAGTTTATAGAGGTTGAGAGAAAGATTATTGAGTTGGGGCTGGATGTAGAAATAGATGACATTAAGCTACAGTTGCTGCGGGGCAAGACAATCAATGAAGCTATTGAGTACGCCATTGAGGAACACCTTAAAAATGCTTACTATGCAACCCTTAACCAGGATGCTGTAATACCATCTCAAAATGCATATAGCAACTGTGTTGATAGGGTTAAGATAGTTGAAGAGAAGTTAAATGAACTTCAAAAGGAGAAAGAGATTCTCAGAAGGCGTGTAATAGAGTTGGAAAATAGATTAAGTGAAATAGAATTTGAGAACAGGTTCAAGACAAGTGAGAAGCTAGAGCCGGAGATTGTAAGGGATAGAATGGTTAATGAGTTCAAAGAGAAACTAAAACAGATGCAAGCATATATAGAGTCTCTTGAAAAAGAGCGTGAGAAGTTAAATGAGTCTAGGAAAGCGTTTGAAGAAATCTTAATGGGTATTGCAAATAATAGGCTTATCATTATTCCCATTGCTAAGAGCTTCAGCGAAGAATATCAGATAACTGTGGACGGGATCTATGTAATGTACATGGATAGAGATATTATAGACTTGTCTAAGCTAAAAAGCATTAAAAGACCAGCGATATTAATAATGAAGACATGTCCACAATCATTTTCAACAGACATTTTGGATCTGGAGCTCGGAATTGTCTGTGAAAATATAGCACCAGTTTTAGCCACAGATAATGTGGTGGTTTTCGACAAAAAGCTTCTGCAGGAAGCTGTAAGAAATGCTTATAACAAGTTGGAAGACTATTTAAATAAAAAACGGGAGAAGGAATATCTAGATCCTAAAAAGCTTGTTGATATCATTAAAGAGTATAGGCTGGGCTTATTAAAGAGTTGATTATCTATTCAAAATAGACCAATCTTATTCTCTATTATATAATTCGATATCTTCTCAATGTTTTCAAGAACCTCATTAACAATGCCCTTTACCTCACTGGTCATATTCACCGTTAGTTTATCTTCTGGAAAGATCTTTATATCAACTATTAATGGATCGTTTATTGGTCTTCCAATCTGGCTTAACATACTGACATAAACTTCTCTAACACCCTTTACTTCTTCATAAATTTTATTTGCTATGATTGTCGATGCAACATTATAGATCTTGCCAACATGGCTAATAGGATTCTTGCCAGCAGTTGCCTCTAGGCTCATAGGTCTCATTGGAGTTATTAATCCATTTACTCTGTTGCCTCTTCCGGTTGCACCATCATCACCGTGTTCAGCAGACGTTCCTGTAACTGTCAAATAAAGTATTCCTTCCTCCGGTTTGTCAGCTGCATTTATGAATACCTCAATATCGTAACCATGCACCTTCTTTGCTAGATAGTCAAGTACTTTCTCTTTTATCTCCTCTTTTAATGCTAAGTACTCTTCCTTATCTCTTACAAACCTGGAGATCATGGCGACAGCTATTGTTAGCGTTATCTTTTTATTTATTCTGAGCCCCATTACCTTAACATCTTCACCTACAACTGGCAATACATTTTTGAGGTTCTGTGAATTCAAGAACCTCTCAACATCATATACAATCCTTTCAAGTGTTGATAATGGTGCATATCCCACACCGAAGCTCGTGTCATTAGCTAGGGGGACCTTCTTCAGCCCATATTCAAAAAGTCCTACTAGATCAGCACTTCCCTGACCAATTTTATAATCTACAATAACATGGTCTTCTGGATCCAGAAATCTGAAGTTTTCTTTAATCCAATTTCTGGCAGCTCTCATTACGATTGTTCCAACTGGTATAAATTCTAATCCATCCTTTGTTTTCACATATGTTGTTGCTCTTCCCGACACAATTATATATATTGGTTGTAAGACTTCACCTCCCCCAAAAACAGGATGCGCTTGACCTCCTACCACAAGAACTTTATCTACATTATGGTGCAAAACCAGGCCAAACCTTTTTAAATAGTATTTGCTAAGCTCTCTACTTACAGCTTCTCCTACACTATCTGCTACATAGTCTGGGTGACCTACACCCTTTCTCTCCACAATTTCAACATTTAGATTCTCTATACCTATCCATCTATGTTCTGATACCTCTACATTTATCATTGCCCTTCCCACAGCTTTTAAATATCCTGAACCTTATATCTTTTATGTATCTTATGTATTATCTAAACTTTTATTCGATGCTGTCTACCTAATGGTCTTGCTAAGTTTTTCAGCCTTAGTGAATACCTTGAGGCATTGGTCAAAATATCTGCATAGCTTACAATCAATGTTGTCCAATGAAAATTCAAAGTTTATTGGACATGAATTAGGTAGCTTCACATTTTTTCCTGTTTTTCTATAGCTTTTCATGGTATTCTCACGATGATATTGCTTGCCTAAGCTTTGCTTCGGTATAGTCAACGCATATGTATAGGATTTGGCTTCCCCTAATCAATATTCTACCATATTTTGCTATAACCTCTTCTCCCCCATCTCTATACTCTGTTGCATCCTCTAATACAACATTCATTGTCGGATCTGTCATAACAAGCTTTCCAACAAACTCCGTATTTTCCTTAACTTTCACAAGCACTGTTTTGTTCATAGATCCTCTTAGTAGCTTCATAGGAGTTATCGAAGGTTTTTGCTGTGCTGTTGCCATTCAGATTCATCCCGCTCTAACTCTATTTCGCTTTAATCACAATTTAAAAATTTTTGTTTTAAGCTTTATAAGAATGTTGGTATGTGGGCAATGCAGATTGTGATAGAGCATCTCGAACCCTGTATAAGTAAATGGCTTTTTAAGGAATACGAATTTGTGTCAAATCTCTTTGGAGGTAGAGTTATTTTCACAAACATAAAAAATGATAAAGATGCGCAATTACTAAAACCACTTGGAAAAGTATATAGAGAATCAGCAACGACGCTATTTAGCAATAATACAAATGTTATTGTTCTAGATCCTGTTGCAAAAGAAGCTCTTACAACTAATGATTTACGAGACAGCAAATACGTTATTATAGGAGGTATAATGGGGTCTCACCCACCATCTGGAAGAACAAGAAAGCTAATTACATCGAAACTTCCGCTAGCCAAGGTTAGAAACATCGGAAAACATCAATATACTATTGGTGGGGCAGCTTATATTGTTAAGCTTATAGAGAATGGGAAAAAGCTTGAGGAGATAAAATATGTGTTTGGCTTGAAAATAAACAAGAAACTTGGGCATGACATAGAGCTAGAGATAGAGTTGCCTTATGCTTTTCCTATTGACGATGTTGGTAATATAGTCTTGCCACAAGACTACATAGCTATTGTAGCAGAGTTTTCCCCTGTATACGAAGCCAGGATTTTAGCTGGCGATGACAATATTTGTAAGTATGAAGATGACAAAGTATATTGAAAAACCCCTTAAATAGAGTTCAAATCTTTTGTTTACTCCAAGCCCTTTAATTATGGCTATGGTTGGTAGGTATAGGAGTATTACTAAGGTCCATGTAAAATATGGAGCAATGGAACCTAATAAACCTGTTAAGGCAATCTCATAATATATATGTAATGAGAATATAGTTACAATAGTGGATGCTATCAAGCCATAAAGACCCCTAATAAGCAATATCTTCAGGTGGAGTGGCAATGCCTCAACAGGATGCTGCATCAATACAAAAACACCAGAAAAATTCTATGAGCTGGCTAGATATAAGTGTATGGATTAATGAGCAGAAAAGCCGTATTGAAAATGCTTATATCGATAACATATACATATATTCAAAGAATCTAGCCATTTTAAAGCTTAGAAGAGGAGGAGAAATAAAGCCATGGTATCTCATTATTGAACCTGGCAAGAGGATATCTTTATCTGATTCAAAGGTAGATGTAGACCATTCAAAGAATTTGACTAGCGTGTGGAGAACACATATAAGAGACTGTAAAATTATTTCAGTGGATCAGCATGATAGAGAAAGAATAATTGTTATGAAAATTGCCTGTGGGGAGGAAGAGAGAAGACTTATTATAGAACTACTACCGCGAGGCACAGTTGTTCTTACAGATTCTGATTATAGTGTGGTTATAGCGTTGGAATATAAGAGAATGAAGGACAGAATCATAGTGCCAAAATCAAAATACGTATTTCCACCCAAACAATGGCAAGACAACATAGAAATTACAAAAATTCTGGAGGGATTAAGAGAATCTGATGAGAAAAAACGAAACGTAATTTCCTATATTGTAAAAACATTTGGATTTCCTCCAGAAGTCGTTGAGGCAGGTGCATTTTTATGTGAAAAAAGTGTGGATAATAAAGATGAATCCATTGAAGGTATTATAAAATGCATTATCGATAACACAAAAAGTATTATCGATCAAGCTATAAAAAAACCAACCCCTTGTATAGTATATGTAAATAATATTCCATTAGGGTTCTACCCCTTCGTTCCACCCCAGTTTACCACCAGCAATATCTATAAGGTTGAGGTGAGTCAAAGTTTTAATGATACAATAAATAGATTCTTCATATATAATATTGAAAATCTTATTAAAGATACTAAAATAAAGCCGATCATGGATAGAATTGAAAAGTTAAGACATACATTACAAGAGATGAATTCGATATTGAAGACATACGAAGATAAAAAAGACTTTATTAGCAAGATTGTGTCTATTATTGAGGAGAATTATCCAGAAATAGAGAGTTTGCATCAATGTGTTCAGACAGTCGTCAAACAATATGGCTGGAAGCAAATAAGTAAGTGTAGTAATAGAATTGTTGGATATGATCAGAGCAAGGGGCTATACTATATAGATATTGGCGGAATTCGCATTGAGTTGAATGTGAGAAAACCATTGGTGTCGTTATACAATGAGTATAGAAAGGCTCTAAGTGACGTGTCTGAAAGCATAGAAAGGACGATCACAGAAATGCAGAGAATAGAAGGAGAAATCAAGAGGCTGAGTGAAGAAACCGTTGCTGAAGAGAAGAGCATAAAGTTTTCGATTTCTAGAAAGATGGAATGGTTTGAAAAATTCCATTGGACTATAACACCATCCGGTTTTTTAATTCTGGGTGGAAGAGATGCAAGTCAGAATATATATCTCATTAAAAAGCTTCTGAAGGATAGTGACATTGTAATGCATGCGGATATACACGGGGGTAGCGCAGTAATAATTAAAACTGATAATAGGCAAGTCGATGAGGAGACGCTAAGAGAAGCTGCTGTTTTGGCAGCATCCTATAGTAAAGCATGGAAGCTAGGCCTTCATACAATTAATGTTTTTTGGGTTCTAGGTTCTCAAGTGTCTTTATCACCACCATCTGGTGAATATCTTCCACGTGGAGGATTCATGGTGTATGGCAAAAAGAATTTTATAGATAATGTGGAGCTTAGAATAGCCATTGGAATAGAAATCTTAGAAACTGATGAAGGTCGATGTATAGCTAGGATAATTGTTGGCTCAGAGGCTACAGTTTCAAAGAAAGGTATTTGGTACATGGTTTTACAACCAGGCGATCTAAGAATCGAGGAGGTTGTTGAGAAGTTTAGATCTGAATTGAAAAGGAGTGGTTTAGATGTGGTCGCAAAAGCTATTGATCTAAATGAGCTGAGATCAAAAATACCTGGTAGGAGCAAAATAGTTAAAATGGCTATAAATGAAAATGCTAGAGAGGTGCTGAAAAAATGCTTAGAGCATCTGACATAATGGTACCTAACCCAATTTGTGTGAAGGTAGATGCAACAGTACATGATGCGATAAAGATGATGGAAAGATATAACATTGCTTCGCTAATAGTTGTTGACGAGAATGACGTTGTTTTTGGTGTTGTAACAGCAAAGGATATTGTAATAAAGGTTTTTGCCAAGGGATTAGACCCTAAATCAACTAAAATTACTCAAATACTTTCCCGGCCAGTCACAATTGTAGAACCTAATACACCTCTTAAAGATGTCATAAATCTCATGATTGGCACGGGACACGGTCATATACCAGTTGTCAACAATGCCGGAAAGGTCATGGGAATAGTCACGATCGATGATGTACTTAAATATGTTCCAGAGTTGCTTGAGTACATAGAGATAAAGGGTTAGTTGGTATGCTCAATATAAGAATTTCTGACATGCTATTATTTATTGATGGTAAACAGTTTTGCATCTAGGCTACAGCGCCGAAATTCTTGCCCCATTCTTCATAAAGCTTTAGTAACTCTGGAGAGATGCTGGGTTTTCTGCGTTGAAGAACCTCTACAAAATCTTGCATGGTTATCGGCCTTGGATTGTCGTTCATGTTATTGGATCTAAACAACTCTCTTACAGTCCTGAGATAAGCTTCTAAAACAATGTCTCTTATATCGCTGGCCGAGTATCCCTCTGTTTTTTCTGCTAACTGGTCGAGGTTTACATCTGGGGCAAGCTTAAAGAATTTGGTGTAATACTCGAACAAGCTTTTTCTAGCCTCTTTATTTGGTGGTGGTATATATATCCTCTTCTGGAATCTTCTTAAAAAACCTATGTCAAGCTTCCATGGTTTGTTGGATGCTGCAATCACGTATATGAAGTACTTCTTACCCTTATCTCCTAGTCCATCCAATTCCTTTAGAAACTGATTCCTAACCCTAGCCTCACCACCAATTTCATTTTCATAGACTCCAAGAAGGCTATCAGCCTCATCTATGAATATTATAACAGGCTTTGATGTTCCAACCTTTCTAGCGTATTTGAATATTGCAGCAACCCTTTTCTCAGCCTCACCTAACCACTTTGACATTAAGCCAGCTGCATCAATTTGCATAAACACTCCATCTATTTCATTGGCTACAGCAGCAGCCAACAACGTTTTTCCACAGCCTGGTGGCCCATATAAGAGTATGTTTCGAGGCCAGCCAAGAGGGAATAGATCTGGTCTTTTTGATGGATAAACAATAGAATCTATTATAGCTTGCTTAGCCAAGTCTAGCCCTATAACATCCTCGAACTTGACAGAGGGTTTTTCTATCAGCACATAGTCTTTCACAACATCCTCTTCCGACTCCTCTTTATCGCCACCTATAGATACAGAAATCTTAGACTCTTCTTCTAGCTCCTTTGCTTTATTAATATAGCTTTCGGCAAGGCTTTTATATATATGAATCATTGGATCATTTTTATAGTTGTTCACTATCATCATTATTATTTCAGCTGCCTTCTTATAGTTTTTTGAAGCATCTATTCTATTTCCAACTCTCTCATTTAACATAGCTTCATGGACATATTTTCTAGCTAATGCTTCTAAATATTCACGCCCTCCACTCATATTTCATCAGCCTAAATCGATAATGAGGAAAAACTTTGACATTACATAACTATTCTTATTAAACCTTTTTGTTCAAGGCGCTTCAAAATGGCTATAACATCATCTTTTGAAATACCAAAAATGCGTGCGCATTCATCTACTCTTATCATGCCTCTATGAGAAATAATGTAATTGTATATTTGATATTCTATCCCACTATCAATACCATGTGATATCACCTGCTTTTGATAAACAAACGATGTTGGCACTGTTGCAACGGCCATGGATCCTCTCTCTATTAGTTCTGACTGCTTTATGATGTCCTGGTTCGCCATCTGATTAATAACATTCTCTAGCTGTACTGGTATAGGAGCTAGCGTGTTTTTCATTTTCTCTTCAGCTTGTCTCTCTATCTCTTTAAATATCTCCTCAACCTCCTTGGTTTTCGTGACTACACTAACATTAAATTCTGGTGTTTGGGTCTGGGCAACGATGGCATTTACATTGGTCACGATAGTGTCAAGCGTTGAAGCTAGTTCCGGCATTGTATTAGAGAACATAGATTTAAGCTCGTTTAAAACACCTAAAGTTGTCGATAGTACTCTGACATCGTTAACTATGTTCATAGTTTTCATGCGCTCTAATAGTCTCTCTATGGCCAGCAAGGCTATTTGAACAAATTTCATAAGTCTTCTAACTTCAGCTATCTCAGCAGCATATATTGATGCTCTATCTCTGTCATTTATGTTCAATGCTTTGACAGCATTTGTTAGCAGCTCATCATCTCTATCCTTAAGTCTTTTCTTAATCTCTTCTAACTTTATTTTCAAATCATTTAGTGATGAGACTATGTATACCAGAGCCCCTTTTTGGGGGTCGCGTCGCGATGAGATGCTGAGGAGCTTGGTGAAGTGATCTAGTATTCCAGCGGGCATAGCCATGAAAATCACTGACTATAATTAGCTCACAACTTTTACCGCTATTGGGGTTGCAGAGGCTTGTGTTGGAGTACTTTGGGCGGGTGTTACAATTGTTTGTTGTTCTTCGAATCCAGATACAATAGAAGTGAGATCTTGCTCTAACTTCTCAATTAAGCCAATGTGTTTGTCCAAGTCTTTTCTTTCATCTATGGCAGCCTGTCTTGCAAATCTCATGAAATCTGCTGAAACTTTAAAGCCATTTTCAGGTATCTCTCCAGCCGTATAGCTAACCATTAGATGCGTCATAGCCTTTTCTATATGAATCACGAAGTTCTCCAAATCACTTATTCTTTTACGTAGCATCTCCTTAACATTCTTAGCCTCTATCTTGACACGTTCAATCTCTTTAGTGAACTTTTCTCTAAGCTCTTTATAGGCATGTACAGCAATCTGGTTCTTTTTATACAGCTCCTCCATAGCCTTGAATCTCTTCTTAATCACATCAAGTTTTCGTTCAACTTTTTTTGCTTCGATGAGCCACTCTGGAAGCACCTTTAATCCGTCTATTCCATGTTCTAGCCTATCAGCAGGCAAGGTCTCATATATCATGTCATTTGTCATTATCTCAACAGCTGTTACCTTACCATCAAAATCACTGTAAACACTAACCAAAACACCAATTTTTCTTCCATATACATCCGTTATGGTTTGACCAATATTTGAAGCAACATTCTCTATTGTTATACTCATAATTCTAACCTCGGTAATATGACTTAACAAAGTAAATTTATATAAGGTCTCACATACGTAAACACTCAATTATTTCTATAATAGTAACGATTACTGCTAAACGTAGAAAAGTATTAAAATTGTTATTGCAAGCCATGCTGAGTAGAGTACAGGTAGTGATGTTTTTAGATACTTTAGAAGTAATGAGCCAATATCCGTTGCTATGTTTAGCAACTCAAAAATTTTATTGCCAGCAACCTTAACTCTAAATACATACCTTGTGTATTTGCATGAAGCAGGCTTTAAATCGTGTAGAGAAGACTCTAAAGCTCTTTTTATAGACTCTATGAGAGAATTGTTAACATCAATGCTATGGTAAGGTGCATCAAATGTGATACCAGCACAACTATGATCGTCAAGAGTCACGATCTCAGCATCTTTATACCCATTTTCCAAGGCCACTTTTCTTAGGTTCTCTCTAACACCTATTTTGGCGTTGTTTCCGTATAGATATATAATAGAGTATAAATTTTCATTGCATTTAATTGTCAGCACCTTTACCTTGTTTCTACACACACCCTTAACATAATCCCTTATACGTGACTCTCCATAGCCGACTAAAAGTTCTTCGCAAACTCTGCTTCTCCTAGAGATGCCGGCTTTGATCAAGGAATCAAAGGATGAAACATTGGTATCTCTCTTACCCTCCACATTATGGGCGTCAACAACAATGGCATCTCTAAAACCATATAATTTAGCTATGTCTTCAGCAATTGGCTGAAGCTCGTAAGGCATGTCATCACCTCCTATCGCAACAGGTGTTATTATCAACATTGATGTTGTGTCGGTTTGCAAAACCATTGCCTCGCGAAAACCGTTGAAAACGCGAAACGGCTCATATACGAGCTCTGTTGGCATATCCCTTCTCTCCTTTGATAACCTTAGAGAAAGCTCGGAAGCTAGCAATGTTCCATAAGATCTCTTAGTTAAGTCGAGCTCATGGGAGCCCGCACCATGGAATACAAAAACCTTGAATCCCTTACTCTCTAGCGAGGATTCTATATCATAGGGTAAAAGAGTACTTCCAATAGTTCTATAGGGACCAAAATGAATTGTTGGCGTAATTAGAGCTATAGCATCAGATCCTCTGTCGAACAATAGCACCTTTGTTTGTGCATCGAATTCCACACCAATGTTGTCAAGAGCCTCTTCCAAGTCACCTCCATCTCCAGAAAGCATAAATTTTAACCATGCATTCGCTATTCTAAGCACGTTATAGCCTTTATGCCTTTTCAACGATCTTATAATTGTGAGTGAAGCAAGTTGTAGCAAAACAACTAAGGAATACCTCACCGACAAGAATTTTAGACCCTCATTATTTACATAAGAAAACATGGTCTCTATAGCTAGAGGCATAGCTGTTGTATATGCTATGCCGTTAAACAATCCAGCTAAGTGTACAAAAACAATTGAGCCAATTAATGGTATAACAGCATATGATATTCCATAGAGTCTGATGTATGAAGAGGCGAATTCGAGGGGTATACCAAGACTAGTTGTTATAACCATAGCATTTATTATTTGCCTCATCTTCATGTATCTAACTATAACCTTCATTGAGATAGATAATAGAACCGTTGAGATAATGTGAAGAAGCATTATCATAGAGATAAATATCAAATTAATTGAGCGGTTAATTATGGAGGGATATACATCAGCTATTACAAGTAATGCAAAGAAGATTATGTAAGCTATATAATATTTTCTTGCAATAGACGTTGGGACTCTTAAAAACCTATAATACTTTAACGTCAACCCATCAAACATCAATGTTTCACATCTTGACAAAAATAAAGATAAGGATATAAAAAGCTACCCACCAACTCAATAATGTGAAGAGTGATGCAATTGCTGGATATAAATCATGTGAGAAATCTACTTGTGCAAAAAGGGTTTGAGAAAGTTTATTTAATTGAAAAAGAGCATAACTGTCTTCTCTTTCTCGGAGAAATCAAGGGATCACATGTAATAATTGGAATATATCGAGGATCTAAAACAATATATGCAAAAATTGTGAATATACAGCACGTTTTAGAGCCGTATTGGAAATGCGATTACTTAGATTACATACCCTATGGACTATACGCATTTTCAAATGGTATTGAAGAACTTGTGGACAAGATACTTATGAAGATAAATAGGGTTTTGAAGCTGTGAAATCGCCAGCTAATAACTAAATATATTTTGTATTTTATTTAGTGAAAGGCGTTATCGAGAACCCCTTCCCCGGTACTATATCTACTTTGAATGCATTTTTTGCATGGTTTGTCATTCTCATTTTCTTTATTATCATATATCTTCTAACCTCTTTTGAGCTTTCCACATCATCCATCCATAGATGGAAAACTCCGTCTGCTATGTGTTCTAAGCCAAAACCAAATGTAGACTTTGTTGTCATTGCATATTGGCTTACTAGATAAGCTGTTACATTCTCTCTGTGAGTAGATATCTTAAGGTCGTAACTATATCTCCTAGCCATAGCTGGTTTGTCTGCCCAGAAGGCACTCATAGAGTCTATAACTAGTCTAACATGTCTAGCAGGTGTTTTTCCACCACCCTCTTTCAAAACACCAAGTATTTTGTAGGCCTCTTGAATAGCCGCTACAAGTGTCTGTATGTCTAGGGCAGCAAACCTCCTCTTTCTAGCACTTTCAGCATCTGTTGGAATGGTCTCGCTCATCTGCCTAGCTATTTTGAGCAAGCCAAATATGTCAACAACAACTATATTTGGTGTTTCGGAGGGTTCTCTAGGGCTGGAGATATCGTATATTCTATAGCTCTCAAAGTCCATGCCAAACATCTTAGCCTGTCTAATAACATCCCTGAATTCAGCCTCTGTAGTCACATAGACAACTGGGTCGCCAGCCAATATACCCGCCCAAGCAAAATGCATACAGAGAATAGATTTTCCAGTTCCAGGCTCACCAGTTATAGCAACCCAAGATCCTTTCGGAATGCCGCCTTCTAAAGCCCTGTCAAGCTCGGAAATACCTGTTGAAATCCTTGTCACGCCCGCAATCCTGGTCTCTCTTCTTGCTTCTGCCCCAACCTCTTTTCTACTGATTTTACCTTTTTCTAACTCCTCTAACTCTTTCTCTATTTCTAGGAGTTCATCTTCGCTTATACTTACATCACTTTCCTTTTCATGTGGCATAACATAAGCACAAAAGTATTTGTAGTTTATTGAAATTATTAAGGTTGCGCATCATTAGAAATCATACTATATTTTTATCGAGGAAACGCAACATGGTTGTAGATAATAGTGGAATTGAAGGTAATAGAAAAAGGGTAAGACTAAGTATAATTTTCGATGCGGCCCATGATTATAGATTCCTGCTTTCTAGAGGATACTCCCTATCGCAGGCTTTGAATATTGTTTCTCAACACTATCTGCTAAATGAGTATGAGAAGTTATTGCTCTTCAGATGTGTTCATAGCTTTAAATATATTCATGAAACTACTAGAAAGCTTGTCTGCTCAGTTAAAGAGAATTTAGGCAATAGCACCCTCGTGATCGACTTCTACAATATAATACTAACCATTTTAACAATGATTAAATCAGAGGATATATACCTATGTGACGACTGTCTTGTTAGAGACTTGAGAGGATCCAAAATAAGGGATAGCGAAAGAGTATTATTGAATAGGGTATTCAATATAATTGCTGATATACTGACAAATTACAGGGGTGTTTTTGCAGAAATAGTTATCGTTGCAGATAAAAATGTTAGTCACAGCCTAGATGATGTAAGAGAATTTTCAAATACTTTACACAATACCTTTAAAGAGGCTAGGGTAACCTTTATTTTATCTCCTACACCTGACTCAAAAACAGTATCAATGGCTACAAGCAGTGTTATCGCATCGACGGATTCAGTAATAATAGAGAATTCATGTAGAATACTCCCATTAACCACTTTAGCGCTTCAGAATATAGGGCTAAAACCAGCAATAGACTTTCCAAACATATTTGGCTATACATGCCATTATTGTAATAGCGCATTATAAGCAATACCGATTTCTAATATCATTTCTCATTAAAGAACGAAGGTTGCAAGCTCAAGTATTAAAGCTAGTAAGGCTAACATATCGCAAGGTTGGAGGAGGCATGAAGATATGTAGCTATAGATTTTTGGAAATATCTGTAGATTGTGATGAAGTTCGATTCTTGGAGAAACCCAATGCTCCATATATTAGTAATATAAATCCTATGGTTAGTGGTATGCTTATGCTTAACGCTGCAAAGTTGTCACATCGGCTGGCATCAGAACATGGTATGTATATAAAGGATGGTGGTATAATGATGTGTTTTTGCAATGCTAGATAATTTAATTCAAAATATAGCCCAGCTACATAAGAGTAGAAACTCACAACAAAAATTATCAAAACAGTTAACGCGTCTCTTATTCTTATGCTAGTCACAAATTCCCTTACAATTAGCATTACTAATGTTGTGTAAAAGCTTGCAACTGCAACTACCCTTGGATTTTCAACAAAACTGTTCTCAAATTTTATTGGGATAATCATAGATAGAAAGTATATTGTTATAAGTGGTATCGACAATATTGTAGCAACAATATACCTGATATTTTTTATAATGAACTTCATTGCTATTGCACTGCAAATACTGTGGTGTAAGTTCTGGAACTATTTTTGTAGATGGGCCCGCGGGGATTTGAACCCCGGACCACCCGGTTATGAGCCGGGCGCTCTACCTGGCTGAGCTACGGGCCCCATAGCTTTTCATTATTGCTCTAGGTTTATATGTTTTTCTTCGCTTATTTTCATAACCTCCTAAAAATTAATTAACTGAGAACTGCTATAGCCTTTGGCGATACAATCTATATTGTGTTGGGGTTGATTTATGTGGAAATTTGTTAAACATCATAATGATATTGATTTTAAGAAGAGTATAGTGGTTGTTGGTTTTCCTGGTATGGGTCTCGTTGGAAAAACTGTTGCAACGCAGTTAATAGATTCTTTAGATGCCAAGCTCTTTGCATCTATCTATGGAACTAGCTTCCCCGCTCAACTAATTGTTGATTCTGGTGGTGTTGGTGATATTAACAAGGTTCTAATATATACCTCTAGGGTGGGCGATCTCGGGATTTTCATTGTGACTGGGGATTCTCAGCCCATTAATGATTCTGAACAGCATATGCTAAGCTACTACATTCTTAGTAAGCTTAAGAAATACAATGTTGTAGAGGTTATAGCAGCAGCTGCTTTTGTATCTGATGTTGTTGTCACCGATAGGAGGGTGTTTATTGTAGGAAGCAATGAGAAGGTTGCAAAGAAGTATATTGAGAAGGGTGCTGTGGCGCTTAATGAGGGGGTTATAAGTGGATTGAATGGAATAATTGTGGGATGGTCAAAGGTGTTTGGAATTGATGGTGTTTGTGTGCTTGGAGAGACTTGGAGAAGCATTGTTGAGCTAAACTACATAGATTACACAGCTGCCAAGCTAATTATAGATTTGCTAAATGGCGTATGGGGCCTTGGGGTAGACACAAGAGATCTTGATGCAAAAGGCAGGGGTGTGGAGAAGGAGGTGGAGCTTGTGCTAAAAAGCTTTGCCCAACAAAAAGAAGAGAGCATGAAAGAAGGGGAGAAAAGGCCTTATTATTACATAACCTAAGTTTGCTATAACTCTATCCTAGAATATTTTTCAATATATCTTCTCGATACTTTTTGAGAAACTCCTTATATTTGACTATACTTCTTGTCTGTAGAGGGTCAAAGCCTAGCTTTTCTGCAATTCTAATACTTGCTATACCTGCTACAAGAGAGCCGAAGAGGAGTCTCTCAATAATGTTTCCACTGAGTCGGAGATAGTATATAGTGAATCCAATATCCTTCAAGTAGTCGGCATAGAAATTAAGCAACATTTTCTCGTACCCCACATCAGAGTCTATAACTATTGCTTTATCATCTGCATGGAACCTCTCCCAGCCAACTATATCATTGTGAAACAGCTCAGGTATTATCTCGATTTTTACAGGCATCTTCGCATTTTCATTAAGCTCATTCTTAAACCTTATAGCGAGTGAAGAATATTTGTTTGTAGCTACAATCAAAGGTATTTTGGAATTCTCCAAAAAGTCTGCAAGTTCATCTCCAATCTTCTTTGCATGATCAGTATTTCTCAAAATGCTTATAGAAGATTTTAAAGTATCTTGTGTCACAATCTCTATCCCACAAGAGCTAAGAAGCTTGATAGAGGCCACCAGCATGAGAGGCATAGCCGACCGTGGCGCAAGCCCAGATCTCACAACAATGTGGGGCAAGCTAAACCTTCTCGCAATATCCACAAGTTCGCCACCTGATGCAACAACACCTACTGGAATCCCTCTCTTCAACAATTGTAATGTTGCAGCAACAGTTTCTAGGGTATTGCCCGAGTAGCTTATTGACAACACAAATGTATTGTTATCAACGAAACCTTTTGGCACATAGAAATCCTTAAATGTAAGTAGCGGAATGGTTGAATAGTTTTGTGCTATAACACTAAGAAAGTCTCCCACTATGCCACTTCCACCCATGCCCACAACAACAATTCTCTTCACATCCCTAAACTCTTTAGCGTTGATAACATTGCTCTTCAAAACCTCTTCAACCATTTTATACCAGTCAAGATATTGGTTAAGCATAAGATCACCGCACAACATGCAAAGGAATGCCTAGACATAAAAAGCTTTTCAAGCCAACAAATTTGACAGGACAACTAATATGATATTATGATTAAAAACTGTTCACAAACCGAGATAATCACAGTTTATCTATTCTCAACCAACAATAGAGGGTAATAAACTTATAAACCATTATCCTCGCCTAAAAGAAACAGTCCTCAGCTATAGTAGCTGTTTTAAAGAGAATTGGTGAGATAGAGATGCCTATATTCGTAGCAAATGAACAAGAGTTTTTGGAAATAGCGAAAAGAGCCGAGGAATGCAGAGTTAAGAGAATACCCAAAAAGAATATCGCCAAGATTAAGGCAAGAACCAAAAAATATCTATACACATATAAATTGGAACTTCAGAACGTAGATGCACTATTAGAAAAACTGAAGAGCGTATGCAAAAACATTGTCGAGATTTAAAACACTGGTATAATAATTCAACTCGTTTTTTATAAACCGTGTAAATTGGTACTGGAACAGAGGCTAAGAGTCTAGATATTTGGATAGTGATGTATCTTAAACCCCATCTGAACACCATTGTGATGATGGCTGGCGCTTCTGATTCTCGACTAGCTATCATTGAATAGTATTTAGATGTTTCTAACAAATTCTTTTGATGCTGCTCAAGTTAAGTGCTATAAAAACTTTTTAACTCTTCAAACGGAAAGGTTATGTGTAAATACTACAGGTTTATTTAAAATGAAACATGAAATCATAGACCACGAGCTCATCGGAGTAATGGCCTCAACAGCCTATGAAGCTCCCTCCATAGTCAACTTCAGTGAAATACCTTTTGTGAACAGCTTTGTAGTTAGAAAGGCCATTGACATGTATATGGATGAAGCAATAAAGTTTGTATATGACGATATTAAACTGAAGCCCATATCATATGAAGTCCTAGCTGAGGACGCCTATGCACTTTGCAATAATGGGCTGTTAATGTACATTGGAAGATTTGCAGAGGGGATGATACCAAGCAATAAGCTATACAGGCAATTCAAAGATGTGTGCAGAGGTAGAATATTCTTACACACACATCCAGTGCCAATCCCAATACCATCCCCAGAAGATATTGTTTCAGCACATCAAATAGGTTATGAAGTAGAATGTGTAATTAGCAAAATTTCGAGTGATAGAGCAATCTTAACGTGTTTAAAGCCGTTGAATGGCTGGAATAATGTGCTAGAGGATTATAAAGAGGTAGAGAAGATGATACTAAGCATCTCTCGATTTGTTGTAGCAGGAGATAGAAACACAATTACATTTTTGCCTTTTCCAACAGTAGAAGAAGTTGAAGAACTGATTAAATATTACAGAAAACAGCTTAGCAATTCAGCTATCTCGATTCATGTGAATATAGATCTCGCGAACAAGGTCTATAGCATAGAATAGTTTGTAGCAACCCACAAAAACTGCCAAATGTTTTCAGACATATGCAACAACCCAAAGCATTTAACGATGCAATATTGTATTATTTTTAGGGTTCTTCATATAAGTGTATTAATTGCTTTAACGCTAAATCTAGCGTGATATTGACGTTGAAGGTATGTGTACATGGATCTTGGAAAATATAAGATAGTTAAAGATCCTGTACACGGATATATAAAGATCTACGAGCATGAGCTTAGCATCATCGATGTGTTTGTATATCAAAGACTTAGAAAAATAAAACAGCTTTCAGTTGCCGATTTTGTCTACCCTGGCGCAACACACACAAGGTTTAGTCACAGTCTTGGGGTGGCGCATGTTATTGAAACTCTTGTTAGAGATGTTATGAGGAAGTATAGAGTTGGTCGGGGTGATTTGGAGAGGTACGTTGTTGTGATGAGGCTTTTGGCAATATTGCACGACATTGGACACGGTCCCTACAGTCATTCTTTCGAAGAATTCGTCTTGTTTTCAAGGGGGGTGACACATGAGGATATGGGAGCTAAAATAGTTTTGCAAGAACCCCAAATAGTGTCGGCCATAGAGAAAATTGTTTCTGAGTATGGATACAGGTTAAGCGATGTTGCAACAGCGTTGAAATGTGAGAATAGGGATTGCTGGCCTTTTAAAGGGGTGATCTATGATGCTGGTTCTGAAAAGGCTTTGTTCTACATGTTGAAGGGTGCGTATAGCGCAGATATCATAGACTATCTCCTTAGAGATTCTTACTATACTGGTGCTAGGTATGGTGGGAATATTGATTGGCAGAGAATATCCTATTATCTAGGCATTCTAGGAGATGATATGATAATTGACTATAGAGCACTCGATGCCGTTGAGCTTCTAATGCTTGCAAGAGTGTACATGTTTTCCACTGTCTACTATCACAAAACTGTTAGAGCTGCAAACAGATTTCTAGGGGATATCATGTCCATAATCCAGGATAGAAAGATAATAGACTTTGACAATGCCATAAAAGACATTAATGAATACATAAAACTAAACGACGAGAGCATTCTATATAACCCAGCTGTATTCGGTCTAGAAGAGGTGAGGGATTTCCTATCGAGGAAAATCCCATACAAAGTAGTAACAGAGCATAGAATACCCTTGTCAAACACTAAAAACACTGTGGGGCTTGTGGAAAACATAGACAAGAGCAAGAGTGTCATAGAGACAATATTAGAGGAGAAAGCGAGGGACAGGGGCATAGAAATAGAGAAGAACAAACACTTCTTTATAGACACACCTAAGCTATCTCTAAATCCAATGCTTGGATCAGAAGACATAATGATTATGCTCGAAGGAGGACAAATAACAAGGAAAAGCATATTCGACTTCACATGGTTCAACATACCAAGATTCGCAGTACTAATCAGATTATATGTAAGGAGAGAGCTAAAAGAAAAAGTCGCCATCCTAAGGGATATATTCAACGAGACATTGAATCTCGAAGAGATAAAGAGAGTGATAGAACAGCATAGATGAGTGTGGGGTTCAAGTCTCATATGAGTTCATATTGGTTGTTGTCATCCCCTCATCTCTTTTTCCCTGCATCCCACTTGGGTTCTCATTGAGCTTGAGAGCATTCGGAGAACTCACAAAATCACAAAGCTCCATGAGGTGCAGGTTAAGCTAATGAACCTGCACCAAGGGTCAACTTCTCTCACGGAATTAAAACTGTTGAAAAGTAATTGAAGGTGTCGTGAAAGGGAAAAACGCTTTAGCAGGTTTTGGTTGTCTGGTCATGGTCTCTATGACCGTGGCTTAGTCAAGAGAGTCATATTTAAATATATTCTGTGATATAATGGTTATAGTTGGTGAAGCAATGTGCTTGACAGAGAGATTTTAGAAGTACTTAACAGGCAACTTAATCAGGAGCTTCAGAACGCATATCTCTATCTCTCTATAGCTAGTTATTTCGATGAGATGAGCCTCAGCGGCTTTGCTCACTACTTCAAGATCCAGGCTCGAGAAGAGCTTGAGCATGCAATGAAGATCTATAGCCATATCATTGATAGAGGTGGTAGGGTGGAGCTATTTGATGTGCCAAAGCCAAAATCTGGCTGGGGTAGCATTTTAGAAGCTATTGAGGAGTTCTATAGAGCGGAAACAGAAAATACCAAGAGGATATGGAATTTGGCAGAACTAGCGAGGAATAAAGGGGATAAAGCAACAGAGTCATTTCTGAAGTGGTTTATAGATGAACAAGTTGAGGAAGAGAAAAATGCAGCCGATCTACTAGCAAAGGTAAAGCTAGTTAAAGATTCTCCTGCAGTACTACTTGCACTAGACAACATGCTTGCTCAAAGAAAGTAATGTAGAAAACATCTTTATTTTTATACCCTCCACTATGGTGACAATACCTATTTTTGTATGTGGATTTTAGGCAGACTTTGGAATGTTTTGAAGTTGTCATTATTTGTCAAAGCTTTTTAATGTTTCTACAATGGTCTTCATTATGTAGCAGTTTGATATAATCAATGTAGCTCTACCTCCACACCTTGGCTCATAGACTACCCTAGATTTTGTGATATCGATATAGCATATCAATGATTAATTCATTTGTCATGGTTTTGTTTATTGTAATGAGTCTCTCGATTTTTAATCTATTTATTAGACAATTTTTATGATGGTGTATTATATGTCACAAAATGTTTCAGATGTAAATCTCTTGGCCGAGTTTGTGCCATACCAAAATGTTGCTGAGATTAGGCAGAAGGTAGAGGAATTAAGGCGTAACATGGATGGTCTAAATATCGTAGCACAACAGGTAAAGAATTTTGCGTATGTTGGTAACTTGATTGGACGTTGGAAGATGTTGACATGTAAGATGAATACAAATGGTGTTTGCATGGGTTGGAGAATGCCGAAAGAAGTTGCTGATGAAGTTAAGAAGAATCTTGGTGAGGGTGTTATAGTTGAGAGAGATGGCGTATCGAGATTCAATGTTAGTTCAGCACTTTATGTCTGTGCATTGTGCCCTATTTATTCGCCGAGGACATAGATTTTATAGCATATCCTCTATTCTTTTTCTGCTTCTCTCTTCGACTTCTTTAAGTCGATTCTCAAACTCTTTCACTGTTGCTGAAACAGCTTTCTCAAGATCTTTTTGATCTAGATATAGAATCATGCTTTTGAAGAATTTCAGAGCACATGTTTTTGAATGAAAATAGAGCTCTTTCCCACCTACAACAATTCTCACTCCTTGTCCATCATGAAATACCCTTCCACATACCATACATCTAAGTTTTTTTGTCGTCATCTTGCATCACCTTCTCTAGATATCTGTCCAGCTCTAGATTTTTGATCATTTGCTCAACCTTTGTAGCAGCCTCTTCTAAATTGTTTGCTGTGACATTAAAGTATATCTTTGTTCCCTTGATTCTGAATCTGAATCTTGTTCCAGGAATACCTTCATATCTATATGTTTCAACTAGTTCAACCTCTATCTTCATAAAATTACCCTGTAGCATTTTTTATAGCTGTATCTAGGATTTCTAAACCGGCTAAAGCCTCTTCTTCAGATATTATCAATGGTGGGGCTATTCTTATACTGCTCTTTCCACATCCAAGGAGTGCAAGACCATTCTTAAGAGCCTCGTATAGAACCCTGTTCCTAGTTTTGACATCATGTTCTTTGGTCTTTCTATCCTTGACAAATTCGATGCCCCAGGCAAGTCCAATCCCCCTTACATCGCCAACAGCAGGGTATTTCTCTTTTAGCATTGATAATTCTTCTCTAAATAGTCTCTCAAGTTTATGAACATTAGGCAGATACTTTCCCACAAGTTCAATCGTTTTGAGTGCCACCATGGAGGCTAGGGCATGGCCGCCAAAAGTATTGCTGTGAGCACCTGGCTTAAAATCTAGCTCGGATCTAAATATTGTTGCTCCAATTGGTATAACCCCACCGCCCAAAGCCTTGGCCAAGGCTATGATGTCTGGGATTGTGTTGAAGTTCTCTATTGCAAACATTTTACCTGTTCTGCCTAGGCCCATCTGAACCTCGTCATCTACAAGCATTATCCCATAGTTTTTAGCTAGTTTTGATAGCTCTGCAAAGAAGTTCTTAGGTGGTACAACGTATCCTCCCTCACCTTGTATAGGCTCGAAAAATATGCCTGCAACCTCATCTGAAGATACAATGTGTTGGAATATCCAATAGTCTATATAGTCGATAACTCTATTGATGAGCTCATCTGGATGTTCATAACCATCTATCCCCCAGGGGTTTCTATATGGATTTGGAAATGGGACATGAATAACCCCCTCAACCATGGGCATATAGCCTTTTCTCTGTATTGTTTTCGAAGCTGTTAGGCTAAGCGACCCCATTGTCCTTCCATGAAACGCTCCTATGAAGGCTATGAAATACTTCCTATTTGTAGAATGCCTTAAAAGCTTCATAGCAGCCTCTATAGCCTCTGTTCCACTATTGCAGAAAAATACCTTCTTCTTAAAATTGCCAGGAGATATCGAAACAAGTTTCTCTGCTAAAGCAACCTGATATGGATTGTAGAAATCAGTTCCAGCGGCATGGGCAAGCTTATCCAACATTTCAACAACAACTTTCTTAATCTCTGGATGTGTCGGATAACCCAGATTAGAAACGGATATAGACGATGAAAAATCTAGATACTTGTTACCATCAACATCGTAAAGCCAAACCCCTTCACCACGCTCAATGACTAACGGCAGACTTTCTGGGTCATGTGTTGTTGTTGCAATGAGATTGCTATGCATTTCGATGATCTTTTTTGCTTTTGGTCCAGGAGGCTCAACAACTATTTCTGGTTTGTTTAGCTTCATCATTACACCCATTTATATGGGCTACTCTCTATGCACATAAATCAGATAAGTTTTTGAGTTTTTTACTAAAAAATGTTACTGGGTGAGACTGTGGCTAGGTTAAGCTCTGGGTTTGTAATAGCTGGTGCATATGCTGATAAGATTAGGAGGACAATGTTTGCTCAGCTCAGGGACTATATAAGAAGGGATAAGGAGTGGGGGCAGAAGATAGCGTTTGCAGTAGCCCAATTAAATAGATTGCTATATTCAGTATTTGTTGAGCAGCTCAAGATTGATAAAGGTGATGTTGTTAGGGTTAGAGTCGAATATGAAATAGATGAGTCAAATAAAAATATTGTATGGAAGTGGGATACACTATCTGTAGAGGTTTTCAGAAGAATTTCCCAGGAGCAAGTAGATTCTATTGTAAAGCAGTTAGTGTCGAAGGCATCTGAAGTAGCTTTAGCAGCTGTGGCCTACGATGTGGTAAAACTTGGCGAGACATTCGATGGTGATGTAGTTTTCGCAATAAAACTTGCTGAAAGGGATGTAGGAGCAGCAATTTTAACACCTGTTAATGATTCTCTTGCAGTTTTGAAGAGGGGAGCAGTGATAGAGCCAACCCCGGCGATATTTGAGAAAGTAAGGCTTGATATACAGCCTGGGAAAACAATTGAGGAATCCCTAAAGACAACATTGTCAACGGTTATGCAGACGGCTAGGCATGTAAGCTACGATGAAGCATTAAAAATAATGAATGCAATTAGAGAAAGAATTGCTGTTGCACCAGTGCCTAAGGTTGAGGAAGAAGAGGAGGAGTAAAAAGCTCAAATTCCTCAACTACACCTACTTCTTTTTCTTAACTATTAAAACAAAACCTTTTCTATCAACTACAATAACCTCTTCGCCTGGTTCTATGACCTCATCACTTTCAGCAAACCAGTACTCGCCCTCAAATATAACCCTACCTCTCTTACCTGGCTCTATACGCTCAATAACCTTAGCCACATTATTCAAAATCTTAATTACAGCTTTTTTTCTTCTTCTGTTTGACTCCACTGCTTTGTATAATATGAATGAGAAGAAGCCTGCTAAGCCACCGCTGAGTATTATTGCAAATGTTCTGATACTCTCTATAAAACTAGGCGCTATTTGTGTAGCTGGGGAAATTGGCATCAGCAAGACACCAAATAGTAGAGATATTATTCCCCCAACCCCTAGTAGGCCATGTGTTGGGAACATAAACTCTAGTGCGATGAGCAGAGAGCCAAGAGCTATAAGCATTACTGAAACAATGTTTATGTTTATTGAGCCTCCAAGCAATGCAAGTAATAGAAACACTATTGTGATTGGCAAAATATCTATTCTACCAGAAAGAAGTGCTATGAATGTTCCGAAGAATCCTAGAAACCACAGAATTGAATTTACTGTAGAATCTCTCAGATAGCCATATATTTGTATGTATAGGGGTGGAGAAAACTCGTCTAATCCCGCTATATTTATCGTGTAATTAATTTTGGTTCCATCATACTCTACTGTTACTACCCTACCATTAACCTTCGCTATGAAATCGTTTAAATCATTTGCAACAATATCAACAACCTTTTCTTTAACAGCCTCTTCACCCTTTAAAACCAGGTTCTTTGTAATAAACATTACAACAGCTGTTGAGTTCCTGCCCCTAGCATCAGCATACCTCGTGGCCATGGCTACAATACTGTTTATTATCTTGCTCTCATTGATAAACTCATACTGACCTGTAACAGGGTTTATTGTTATTGGTTGTGCAGCACCTATAACACCATATGGCGATATGCCCACCACATGCATGGGTTGCACAATTATGCTTGCGGCACTCATTGCCTTGTCGGCTATGTATCCCAAAACAGGGGTTTTAGCATTTAAAAAAACATTAGCGATGTTGATCATCGAGTCCATGTAACCGCCATAACTATCAACCACAACTACTAGTGGCACGTTTCGCTGTTCAGCAAGCGACAAAGCCTCTTTGACATAAAGCTCTGTTGGAATATCTATTGTTTCCATTGATCCTTGTATTCTTATTAGAATGGCATTTGATCGCATTTGAGAGTATACCACGCTACTTTGTATGAGCGTTATGGTGAATGAGAATATCAAGAGAGTAAAAATGATTGTTTTAGGAATGTCTACGAGTTTCATGGTTTCCTACTCTTTACCAGTTGTTTCACTAGGTTTCACTCTTCCTATGGCTAGCGATGATGCAATAGCTTCCGCAACGGTTCTAGAGACACCACTCTCAGTAATGATTATAACGTTCTTCTCTTTTGCAATATCAACATATGTCTGAAGCTCCCTAAGTCTAAGAGCTACAGGATGCTGCTCATAGGTTAAGGCCGCTTCAAGCAATATTTTTGCTGCTGCCCTTTCAGCCTCTGCTTCAATAATTCTTGCTCTTCTAATCCTCTCGGCCTCTGCTTGGTAGGCCATAGCTCTTATCATACCCTCTGGCAATTCGACAGCTTTCAGAGTAACCATAGAAACTTTGACTCCCCATGGCTCGGTAATCTCATCAATTATGCTCTGAACCCTCTTGTTAATCTCTTCACGGTGGGCCAGTATATCATCTAGTTCTAGCTGTCCCACAACATCTCTTATTGTTGTTTGTGCAAGCATTGCGATAGCATAGTTATAGTCCCTTACTTTCATAACAGCTCTTTCAGGGTCTAGAACTCTGTAATATACTACGGCATCTATTCTAACGGTTACATTATCTCTTGTGATAACATCCTGTTTAGGAACGTCGACTGTGTTTATCCTTGTATCAACGATTAACCCTCTATCTATGAATGGCACTAAGAAAACTAGGCCAGGTCCCCTGATCCCAATATATTTTCCCAGTCTGAGAACAATCATTCTCTCCCATTCTCTCACAATCCTAATGGATTTTGAGAGTATTATTGCTATTATCATGATTAGAAGGAATATTCCAAAGATTTCAGCAGGTCCTATGGGCATTCTAGTCACCTCCTTATGTCTAGAGTTAATTATTTTTCCAGTATATTAACCTCAATGCTACAACTAGATTTTATCGAGTTTGAGCTTATCTATGTAGTAATTCAAAACATCGTTGTATTGCTCTGCAATTGTCTTGAAATCGTCTTGTTCAACTATGGTGAAGGGTATAACATCCTTTATCGATGGAAGGCCGTGAAGAATCATAACAAGTCTATATATGCCTATTCCAACCCCTGCGGTAGGAGGCATACCATGTTCTAGAGCTCTAACATAGTCTTTGTCCATTGGGTGATGCTCTATCTCTCCAAACTTTTCTCTGCTCTTTATCCTCAGCTCCTCTTCTTTTTTGAAGAAGTAGTACTGTACTATAGGATTATTGAGCTCGCTATAACCGTTTCCAACTTCAAGACCATTTATAAAAATCTCAAATCTTTCAGCATATTCCGGATTCTCTCTTGAAGGCCTAGCAAGGGGGGATACATCTCTAGGAAACATTGTTATAAATGTTGGTTGCACTATCTTTGGCTCTGCAACCTTCTCGAAGATCTTTTCTATAATCTTTCCCCTTCTCGGATCATCAATTTTTATATCTAAGCTCTTAGCAATCTCTATCAATTCGCTGTAGTCCTTTCCCTTTATCTTTATGCCACCAAATTTTTCTATGGCATCTTCTATTGTTATTCTAGTCCATGGCGGGTTAAAGTCAAGGGCAATTTTTTCTTCTCCCCTGCTTACCTCAACTTTATAATCACCATAAACAGTCCTTACAGCATTGGAAATCATTTCCTCTACAAGCTTCATCATATCTAGCCAATCTGAGAAGGCTTGGTATATCTCTATCTGCACGAATTCTGGGTAGTGCTGGGCATCTATATCCTCATTTCTAAAGCAAACCGCAATTTCGTATACCTTGAAGAAGTTGGCTACAACAGCTCTCTTCAAATATGTCTCTGGCGCTATACTTAGATAAACATCCCTATCAAGGGCATACATCCTTGTTATAAATGGTCTTGCCAGTGCTCCTCCATATACTGCTTGTAGCTTTGGTGTATGAATCTCTACAAAGCCTCTTGCATCAAGGAAGTCTCTGAATGCTTTCTCTATTCTATACATGGAGATTATAGCTTTCCTAACATCATCATTTAGCATCATATCTAGATATCTCATTCTATATCGTTTCTCAGAATCTGCTAAACCATGCCATTTCTCAGGAAAGTCCCTCCATGTAATAGCCAAAATTTTGAATTCTTCAACGAGCAGTGATAGTTCTCCTCGAAGAGTTTTAATAGGCCTTCCTCTAACACCCACTATGTCACCAACGTTAAGCAATTCAACCAATTTCCACATTGCATCGCCTAGAACATCTTGTCTAAAAACTATTTGCAGTCGCGCTGTACCATCATCTAGTACAGCAAAAACTATCTTGCCATGTCTCCTAATCCCCATAATTCTTCCAGCAACCGAAAATCTATCCTTTGCCTCTCCACCTTTCTCTAGATAGCTATATTTGGTTCTTATATCACTAAGCGTTGTTGTAACATCATATCGATATTCTGTAAGATACGGATCTACCCCAGCTTCAACAAATCGCCAAAACCTGTGCATAGTAGACATTGACAACGCCTCAAACCAACTTCTAGCAGCTTCTGCATAGCCGTAGCTGGTTTTTGTTGATTTTTAATTATGTCTAGTTACTTTTAAACACAAAGCTTATAAGTTTGTGTTCTAATAAATTGTCTTGGCGATGTCCTATGAAGGTATTTATCCACCAGATTTGCAGGTGGATGCCTGAGGGCGCATGCTATGGCTGAGAGCACTCCAAGCGTATGCGGGGGAGCGTGGGTCTCCCCAAAGAGCTCCCCCAATGAACAATGAAACCAGAGGAAGGGGGAGAACGAGAGATGAGGGGATGAAGCGAAGAAATCAAAAATATTCAAAAGCAATTAAAAACATCGTTCAGACCAGAACCCTCAGAATTAGGTGTAGAAGTTAAAAACTCAGCTGGATTGCTCTTCATCATAGCTCAGCGAAGAGCGCTTTCAGCATATAAGATCTAATCAATAAATCAAAGGAAAGACTAATATGTCTATAGTGCCATGGATTCCATCTCCCAGAGCTCCAATAGAGTATTTGAAGTATGGACTGGGTGTAAATAGTAGTGATACTGTTTTAGATCTTGGGTGTGGAGATGGGAGAGTGCTTCTAGAGTTTGCCAAGGCAGGTGCCCACACAATATGTATTGAGGTTAATAGAATTCTATGCAACGTAGCACAACTAATATTTAAGGTTCATGGAATGGAGAACAAAATAGATGTTATATGCAAAGATTTTTTCACAGTAGACCTAGCTAATATAAAGCCAAAACCAACAATAGTGTATGCATACCTATATCCATCAACTTTAGAAGCTCTTTCAACTAAGTTGGAAGATGGGTTAGATCCTTGCACCATTATAGCAACACTTGATTTTCCCGTAAGGGGCTGGAGCCCAGTATTCGTTAAGCATATAATCGATGAGTATGACCACAATAGAACTGTGTGGATCTATGTTAATGGGTTTTCGAATCCAAAAGCAAGGCTACTCACAGAATTTGAGGTTAGTTTAGCGGATTTATCCAATTACTGTGCCTGCCGAAGAAAGCTATTCTTATTGTAACTATTCCAAGTTTTCAAAACATGTTCAGTTTATCGACCCTTCGTCACTACTCCGACAACGTCGACCTCATCATCAACTTTATTATCTAAACTTCATATAGTTTTGTCTTTAAAGCATCTGGTAGCTGACTCTCACTAATAATGGTTGCAGTGCTTGGCGGTTTATTAACTTTGGGACCCACAATAATATATTTTGTTTCATCCTCTTGTCTACTCTTCAGCACCCTCACCTTTACATAGATACCATCACTTCTCTCTACATACACATATTTTTTGTGTTTTAATCCCATACTGCATCACCGCATCTAAAGACATGGTTTATCGTTGCAAAGCTTTATTAGCTTTAATTAGGTATGAGATGGGAGAAATAATAAGCTGTTGCTAAGTACTGCACAAGCACTTGGGGGGTGCAAATAACGAATAGTAATCAACTGTATTTAACTTGGGAATCGCTGGAAGAGGAAATTAAGAATTGTGCTAGATGTCCTCTGCATAGGAGTAGACGCAATCCAGTTCCAGGAGAGGGAAGTAAGAATTCTAGTGTAATGTTTGTTGGTGAGGCACCTGGTGCAACAGAAGATGAGATGGGAAGACCATTTGTTGGAGCGGCAGGAAAGCTTTTAACGATGGTTATGGAGAGCCATGGCATGAGGAGAGAGGATGTGTATATAACTAACGTTGTGAAATGTAGACCCCCTGGAAATAGAGAGCCTAGAGAGGATGAAATAAATGCTTGTAACATATTCCTAAAGTCTCAAATACTTCTATTGAAACCAAGGATAATTGTTACACTAGGTAATATAGCTGGGAAGACGATTTTTTCTATGGCCAATCGTGAATGGGGTGGAATAATGAAGATGAGAGGGAAGAGGTACGAACTGCAAATCCTGGGTATGAAGATATGTGCAATACCCACGATACATCCAGCAGCTGCATTATACAACCCACAATTGAGATCTTTATTCGAAAACGATATGAAATTCATAAAGAGTGTCGTTGATGAGATTATTAGTGGTGAGACAAGGGAAGCTAAGGCAGAGAAACCAAAGCCGAAGACTCTACTTGACTACCTCAAATAGTTTTTTAATGGCTACAATTAATATTATACATAAGAATATGCTCTCGTAGAGAACAACGCCAAGAAGATTCCCTGGAAACGTATTCGAAGAGACCCCACTTGAAGTGACCAGATTAAATATGTTGCTTGCTACATCTAAAACCATGCTTGTGACACCTGCTTCTAGCGTGGCAATGGATAGCAAATATATGCTACTAACGTCATCTACATCCATAGAATATTGGTAATATAGATATGGCACAAGAATAAGATTTTCGCCAAGGACATTCTGGTATACCTTAAGCAAATTCTCCAGAGAGTTTTTGATATACTGTTTCGAGGTGTTTGAGAGCCTAGAGTATTGAGATGATCTCATGTTCGCTATGCCATCAAGTGACAGAATTGTGTAATTTTTGTCAAATTCTACAATACTGCTCATAGTATTTAAAACCCTTGTCAATGCGTTTTCAATGTTGTTAAAACTGTAGAGACTTCCAGATGATGATGAGTTAACCAGTTTTGTCAATGCCAGCCAGTGCAAAGCGGTTACAACCCTTCCATAGGCGCTTGCAATGGTAGCTGGATCTGAGAATGAGCTCTCATTAGCTGTGTTGAGATAGTATCTGGCTAGAGTAGCTCTATTGATTGCTATTATAAGAAATGGGACGGTTTCAGCCTTAACGCTTCTCACTTCATTCAATGTTTTAGAAATATTGTGTAGACCATTTTCACATAGTAAGACATATCTATTTAGAGCTTCTCCTTTTTCTCTAGCTAGATACTCTTCTAGTACTGTTGTGAAAGTCGAGTATGCAATGCTTGCAGCAGCATACCAATGGCCCCTATTAATAGCTTTTAATATGTTATTCTCCTTGTTTTTTACATATTCATATACAGACGTGTCGCCCAGGTTGTTGGCAATTCTGATAGCTTCGTTAATGAAGTAACTTGTAACGTTCTCGAAATAGCTATTTACAATATCAAGAAGAGTTTTATTGACATAGAATTCAGCATTTCTAACATTTCTGTTGCATATATCAAGAATTGTTGCAATTGGTATTACGGTATTAGTAGCGTTAACATCATTTATTAGCGGTACATAAATCTTCTTTATCCCTGCACTAATTGCAGCTCCTATTTTCTTGTTTAAACCTGCTACAGCATCGATAAAGCCATCTATTGACACCACCCCAGTTGCACTCAAAGATGTATTCCCATAGTTGTTGAGAATACTGTAAAGAGCTATTGCAAATGCTAGAGAGGCGCTAGAACCTTTGGCGCTTCCAACATTCTGCATATACACTTCAACCTCACCTAAATCAGCTTCGCAGATTTTGTTTAGTACATAGCCAGCAACTATAAATGAATTGAATAGACTCTCATCATATTCTGTACCAACTATGGATACCCTAAATGATTTTGAGGGTATTAAACATATCTTTACAGGTATGGCCTCCCCAGTATTTGTCCTCTCAGAAATTCCAAGAAAATACATGTATATGCATCGTGTTTTATTCTCATTAACGGTATTAAAGTACTGAGAATTAGATGATGTCATTAGTAAAAACAGTATGAACACGACAATCATTGTATGCATAGATTCCACGTATATTACCATATCGACTTAAAAGCAAATAAAGTTTCAAAACAATATTGTTATTCGATGATGACGTGGGCAGCCAATGACTTGTGTGAATGGGATGAAGAGCCCATATGCTCAATCTGATGTTCTATGCTTAAGACAGGGCTCATGTTGTGTTACGTTAGATGATGTTTCGAGAATTGTCGATACAATTACAAGAATTGTTTACATAATTAAATCGCCTAGACTAGGAGATGATTGGATATTTCAGGAGATGAAAACTATAAGGAATGTAGCACTAAATATTCGTAGCTCTTTGGATTCATTTACAAAGAACATTCATAGAATAGCTGTTGATGACTCCAATAAAGAATTGCTTATTCATACAGCAACAAATATTCTTAATAGATTTGTTGAATTGAGAAACAGGTTAAGTGTACTGATAGACCATGTCAAAAATGTTGGCAACGATGGAAAAATACTAACTGAGCTGTCAAATCTGCTTAGCAATGTTAACTCCATAGCTATAAAGCTTGTTATAGTATTTCTTTCTCTTTCAACGAAGATTAAGTGGAGCAAAGAGCTTATAGGACCATTTTCAGCAGCTATGGCATCAAGCATTTTGGCAACGCTTTTAGATATGGATCGGCAGGTGGCACAGGCCATAGATGAGTGCTTGTATTTGTGATGGGTGATCCAAATGAATTTTGATGCAAAACAAATTCATTTCATTACGAAAAAGGCTTTAAAGGATGACATGGAGGCAGCTGAAATTATAATAGAATTTCTATCTGATTTGGAAATTAAAGAGGCTATTGCAACAGCTTATCTAATAGTATATCAAATTGCCATGAATGTATTTTTAGATTTGGGGGAGGAATGCAAAAAGTGTGGTGGTACATGCTGTAAAACAGGATCGGCAATAGAATTAATGGATTTCGATATAAATGAGTTAATTGAAAGCGGAGCGGATATAGCTAAGTTAGTGAAATTGAACAGAAAATACTATATTCCAAGGCCTTGTCCTTTTCAAGATGGCTGGAAATGCGCCATACATAAAAGTAAACCATATTCATGTCTATCCTATCCCTTTGCTGTAGAAGATATTCAGAAGGATATTATAGCTTCTTGGTTTCCACCCAATCCACTAAAACCATTTATACCAGATTTCTGTGTGGCTGGGAAAAAGGCGTGGTACTACATAGAATCTGCCATACACAATTTTAAAAATAAATATGGGAGGACACCAACACCACAAGAACTACTACAATATCTTCGCAACCATAAACAATTCTAGTAGTTTTGAATTATACTAAATAACAACATTCTTATTCTTAGAATATGAAAAGCATTAATAATGTGCTCGACCTCTGTATCTACTTAAAACCTAAAAACATTTATTTCTTCAAGCGGTTTCTGTATACCACATAACAAAGTTTTATAAAAACTTTTATCTTCTTGCTCTTTTAGCTGTTTTGGGTTGTGTCGGAGGTGGTGTAACCTCTCTTTCTCTACGTGTCTTTAGACCTATCACGTAGCCCACTAAAATTGCTATGATTATGAATATCATTGATAGTGCTATTGCTAAGTGTGGCTCCAACCCCATAACCACTGTCACAAGGCTTGTAGTGGTATAGGAAAAGAAAACTGGAATTGTGGTTGTTGCAAATATTGTTGTTGGACTCGTTTCTGTAATGGTTATCGTTGTCACATTTATGTTTTGTGTAATTGTAGTGGTGTTTGTCGTCGCCCGTGTTGTAGTTGTTGTTACTTGTTCTATTGTTTCAGCATACATTTTATCTTGGATTGCCGATGCAAGAACTATTATGATTGTTAGCACCAATATTAGCAGCATCTTTTCCTTCATGATTAATCACATAGTAATAGCTGTATAATGGGTAAGGTATAAAAACATTCATAGACTAAAGGAAGAGAGGCTATAGATTATAGGGATTTTATGGGGCTTGACCTTGGCTCTAGATATGCCAAGGATTTTCCCAAGACAATCAATGCTTAAAGTGCTAAAGCCTTTTGACCCCTGGAGATCACCACTATGCACATGCCCGATGAAGTGGGTTTTTCATCCGTATACAGGGTGTTCCCATGCTTGTTTATATTGTTATGCAGCAAATTATATACCCAGACATTTAAATCCAAGACCTAAAAAAGATCTTTTAGTTTTCCTAGAAAGAGATTTGAGTAAAATGCCAAAAGATAGTCTAGTGGAGCTATCGACTAGTAGCGATCCATATACCTGGCCTGAGAGGGAGCGAGGTCTTACACGCATAGCTTTACAAAAGCTTTTGGATGCTGGTATGAGGGTTCTAATAACAACTAAAAGCAACCTTGTTGTTCGCGACATTGATCTTCTGCAACGTTATAGGGATAGGGTTGCTGTAGCTATAACTATAACTACATTGGATGACCGAATAGCGAGGATCATAGAACCTGGAGCCCCCACATCTTCTGAAAGGCTAGAGGCTGTAAGGATTCTAGCCGCCAATGGTATTAGTGTTATTGTTAGACTAGACCCTATAATACCGTTTATAAACGACTCTTACGAGAATATAAAAAGTGTTGTTGATGCTGTAGCATCTGCGGGGGCTGTTCAGATAACCTCCTCCACATATAAGGCCAAGCCAATAGATTTTAAGAAGATTTTAAATGTTGTCAGAATGCTATATGGTGATAGGATTGCAAATGAATTTAAGTATATGTATTTCGGTGCTACTGCAAATGTTGTACAAGGCTATAGATATTTGGATGAGAGGTTAAGACTTTCATATATGAAAATCGTGAAAGAGATTTCCTATAACAATGGACTAGTTTTTGCAACATGTAGAGAGGGTTTTGGTGCACTTCACACCCCTGGCTTTACATGCGATGGATCAGCATTTGCATATAGAGATGTTATTGCATTGACATGAGTACTGGTCTAACCAGCATAACGCCTTTTATACTATGTATACTGCCTAGCAACTCTTTTACTCTCTCGTTAGAGCCTCTTATAGCTATTATGAGCAAGCATCTGTTCTTGTCTAAGTGAACATGCATAGTTGAAACTATTATATCTAGGAACCTATGCTGAATTTCAGTAAGTTCCTTATCGCTATCTCCTATTTCATGGTTGTAGAGGATGTTAATTGATCCAACAACTTCTTTGGCTGTGCTCCACCTATTTTCTAATATGAAGAGTCTTAGAGCTTCTTGGAGAAGCTTAGACCTGTTATCTATGTTAAGAACATTCATCAGCTCTTCTAGCTCTTGAACAAGCTCTGGCGGTACATATACACCAAACTTTGTCTTCTTACCCTTAGACTCCATAGCATGCTCCATAAAAGTACACTTTTACTAGCTTAACTGCTCTTTCTTTCTACCTTTTTCTAGATTTAATCTTTTTAATGCTTTTGTATTTTTCTGTATCTGGACGGAATATCACATCGACGTGGTATATCATTTCGCTAACACCTCTGCAAAGCCTTATTATCCTTGTTCTAAGCCTGTTAAGCTCTATTAGTGTTGTACTAGGATCTACATAGAGATCTACTGTAACTATGTAGAACGAGCCTATTTTTCTAACATCAATGTTTTTTATCCTTACATTCTCCAAACCGGATATCTCAGACATTATATCGTATTTAAGTTCCTTATCTCCTTCCACACCAATAATAGACTTTACAGAGTCTTCAATCACATTGACTATGCTGTGCAAAGCAAAGAAAAGACCTGCAACAATTGTTAACAACTCTACTGATGGGCTCCTAGTCAGAGCTGTAGCAACAACACCAGCAGATGATATAGCAGATGCAACTATATCTATTAGTGCATGGATATACTCAGACTTGAGAATCTCTAGCCTCGACTTCACATACTCTTTCTTAAGGACTAGAAAAGCATACAATGTTAGGAATCCCCCTGCTAAAGTCACAAGGGATAGAAGAGGATTTAATGTTGTAACCCTTGTATTGCTACTATTTAAAATAACATTATTGACATAGTCTACAAAGCTCATTATGTATACAGAGATAATGGATATAGATGTTATTAGGATAAGGAAAGACTCTAGGTATAGAATCCCCCATGAAAACCTTTTCAAAGTTTTGCTAGCAAGATACAGAGCAATCATTGTCATAAACTCGAGTGATGCATCTATAGCCCAGTGGACAAAATCTGTATAGAGTATCATAGAACCAGTGGAATAAGCAAATAGAAATTCCACTATCATACCAACAAGCGATAATATTAAGACAACTCTAATGACTCTATAGCCCTCTCTCAGCCTAGCTGAAATTTCACGCAACGACATTTAACATCACCAAAAATTGAAGAGGATTTAGTGCGGGGGGTGGGATTCGAACCCACGCAGGCCTACGCCAGCGGGTCTTAAGCCCGCCCCCTTTGACCTAGCTCGGGCACCCCCGCACACAAAGCCCTATTTCAACTATATTATCTTTATTTAGTGTTTAGGTTATTAACTTTTATAGTTGCTAAGCAACACAAACTCTAATGATGATGATACACGAGCGTGATGATAATCTGTGATTGGTGTCAAGAGTGCTGATCTAAAGGCTATTGCGACAACAGATATCGATATAGAACATGAAGCATGTGAAGACATTGAAAATGCGCTGGCATTCTTCTTTACTGGTGTCAGATGTGAACCTATTGAAAGAAGTGGAATTGTTCTGGTCTATGCTGAGAAAGACTATGATCCTCTTCAGATTGTCAGAAATTTGGTTAGAAGCAATATTAGATGTTATTGGGCCATCCCCATATACACCACGTGCAAAACCTCATATGAGGATATAACGAAATGCGTACTGGAGTTTCTGCTACTCTCTAACATCCCCAAGCCTATCAAGCTTATTTTTAAATGTAGAAAGAGGGGGTGGTCTATAGACTCATGCTCAAAACTATTAAGGTATTTGGGGCAGATAATCGAGGCATTGGATATAGCCGAAATCGAATTCAAGAAGCCAGAGTATGTTGTGCGCCTTGAGATATTGGGTGAGTTAACAGGGATAAGCTTTTACAGCATCGAGTCTGAAAAAGAATTCAGAGTTGCTAGGCAGGCTATATAGAAAGAAGGTTTCTACGGCATGGTATTGGGAAGCTAGGGCCGGTGGACATTGGAGCTTGGTTAATGAGATTGAAGACTAATTAAATGTTTTATTTTGAAGAGGCTGGCAATGGGTCAACTACTAGACAAGGTCTTTGCTATCTGTAGAGAGGCTCTCCATATATCATCGTCTATGTGGCTCACATTCTTGATTGCCTTGCCTTTGGCTCCTGGCACAATCTGTGTAGAGTCCATCAATGCATAACCAACAACCAAGAAGTACTTTTCTGAAGGATCTAAGACGCCTACAATAGAGTTTTGGGTGAAGTCCTTCAGAATCTTTCTAATGCCTGGTATCATAACATCGGCCCCATTCTTAAGGTGATTCACAGCCCCTTCGTCGACAACGACTGCGGGGACTATAGCAATTTTTTTCGTATTGTACATTACGTTGATTGCATACAGTGTTGGCATGTAGAATGATATTTTTTGTGTCTTGAACAAAGCTGGTGTGGCTCCAAACACAACGATCTCGAACTTCTCTTCCACAACCTTCTTAACATCATTTTCAAACTCTTTTAGATAGGCTATGAACTGGGGGTCTATCTCAGCTCTTTTTTGAAGCTCCTCTAAAATGCTTCTAATCTCTTTCTTTGATATGAACTGTGCTCTCAGCATCTATCAGCACCTTTTTACCTCTTTTGCAAATTGCTGTATGTGATTTATAAATTGTTGTAGTTGGTGGATATGGACATAGTTGTAAAGAGATGTAGATATGTTGTAAAATCTTTTAAGCCTCTCCATATCGTTGAGAACAGCAGTATAGTTATCGATGGAGAGACCATTTCTTGTGTGGGCGAATGCAAGGATATCCACGGCTATGAAATTCTAGAGTGTGGAGACTCCATAGCAATGCCAGGTTTTGTGAGCAGCCACACACATGTACTGCCAAGCAATGTTGATGGCAATGTCGACGATGTGGTTAGAGAGGCTTTAGCCACGTTACTCAAACACGGCTTTACAGCAATTCACATAGCCGATGAGCAACATGCTGATCTGCTTTGTGATAAAGCAAATGAAATGGGTTTGAGGATTTCTATAGGACCTTTAATCAGCTCTGAAGACGATCTGAAAAAACTTTATATGGCCAAGAACCTGAGGAGAGGATTGTGCATACCAGCAATAAACATAAGGTTAACAGAGAACACAAACAACAATGTTCTGAGCCTCGTCAACGATTTTGCCTCTAGAAACAACATAAACATACAGGTTGTGATGCCGCAGAAAATATCGGATGTGCTGGCATATTACAAGAAGAAAGGTGAGTGGATAGTCAAACACCTAGCCAAAACAGGGCTTTTAACAAAGCGGACATGTTTAGCTCACTTCTCATGGGCCACAACATGGGAGATAGAAGAGCTTATGCAAAGCGAGGCAAACATCTCTATAGTGCCATATACAGACTCTATGGCTGGCATCCTAGGCTCTGTGCATCCACAGCTATTCAAGTTAAAGCGGATTAGCATAGGGATAGACGACATCTGGAAAAGAATAGGAACATCGATATTATACGACATTATAGCGCTGCAAACAGTCTACTCAGCAAAGACATGGGGGCTCTACCCACAGACAGAAGATGTGCTACACTACTCCACAAGAGGTGGAGCCCAAGCACTAAACATCGATGCAGGCATCATAGAAATTGGTAAACAGGCAGACATAGCAATATTCGAGATAAACAGACATGAGGTCCAAAGAGACATGGTAAGCACCATACTGAACTCTATACACATAGCAAAATACACAATAGTTAACGGAAAAATAGCGTGCAACACAGCGAATAACAGAATTGGAGAAGCAAAACTAAAAAACCCTCCAAAAACAAAAGAGGTATCAACAGCCACCACAAAAACATAAAGGGCCCGTAGCTCAGCCAGGAGAGAGCGCCGGCCTTCTAAGCCGGTGGTCCGGGGTTCAAATCCCCGCGGGCCCGCCACAGAATAGCCACCTCTTTCAATGCCTCCACATTAAAAGCTTGGCGAGGACGCTAGGTACAAGATTTTGAGGTATGTTGTTGAGAGGTACAAGGGTAAGAAGGTTCTAGGTTCTTGAGGAGACCGGGCTGAGCAGGATCACCTTATGGAGGCCCGTCGAGAGGAAGTTGCCCGTCAGACCTGAGTACGTCAAGCCCGTGAAGCTCCTGACCCAGGAGGAATTTGAGAGGTCTAAATCGCTGGGCATACTCATAGAGGGGTGGCAAAGTAGACTACAGCTTAGCTCTGGAAACCACAATATTTTACTCAATTATAGTGTACTGATTAAACGTAAAGCTTATACTAGGAGGAGTTTAGCTTAGTAGGTGTTGGTGAGAGCCAAGGGTTTTGGGTGTGAAGGTTGCCTAGCGTTGTTAATGTTATCAGCTTTGCTGGCGGTGTTCTTTTTATATAGTATCAAGTGTGTTTAACTGTATTATGGGGGGTGGAGAAATTTTGTTATGGGCAGGGCTATTGAGGTAGTGAAATTATTGTTATTGCTGTTTTCGGGGTGTTTTCAGCTCTCGAATTTGCGGTAAAGCTTTTTGGTATAGAGGCTTTCGACGTGGCTGTACCTGTTACAATATTTGCTATAGGCATAGCGCTGCTTACAATGACCATAGCAAAACCATCTGAGAGGAAGCAGGAAATAGACTAAACAGCTGCGAAAGCAACTTATTGTACGTCTTAGGAACTTTGATTGTATAGCAGTTCTAACCAGACTCCAAATCCCGGTCGTCACGCCAAACAATTGAATTCTTCTCCACAAAAACAATTTAACTGGATTGCATGACTTCACCTCTATTTTGGCGGACTAGGAAATTATAGCTGTTGAGAGGAGTCTAAAGCTTCTTATGAAACATTTTGTATATAAATGAATTTCTATAAGAGTTAAAAACGTATCAGTAATGAAGTATATGAAGTCATTAAGGATAGTTATTTACAGGTATATAAGTTTGGATAGCGTAAGAGTAGAAAACCATATGTGTAAAATCAGTAGAGCTACCAGAACCACGTACAGCTAAGTTATAGATATAAGAGAAATCTTTACAACAATCTGTTCTGCCGGTGTCACAAAGAGTAGTTAACTCAAGAGTTATTCAGCTGGTCTCGAGTATGAGGATTTCGTATATGTATGTGTCATTCTAGGCACTAGAAACTCGTGGATGGGGAATCTTCGTATACAAATTGATTAGAGAGAAAAGATTTTTAGCTTACTCCTTATAGATGGTCTAGGTGTCTTGGTGTACAAAGATTCATCGGTGATTGTTGCTAAGGGTTTAGTGAAGAAGTTTGGTGATATGGTTGCAGTGAATGGGTTGTCTTTTTCTGTTCGCCGCGGAAGTGTTTACTGTTTAGTGGGTCCTAACGGTGCTGGAAAGACTACTACTCTAAGGCTTGTTGTTGGTTTGCTTAAGCCTGATGCTGGGTGGGTTTTCATTGAGGGCTTCGATGTTCATTCTAATAGGGTTGAGGCTCTGAGGAGAGTTGGTTACGTACCTGACTATCCTAACCTCCCGAGCTACTTGACTCCTCTCGAGTTCATTTATTATGTTGCGGCTTTACGCGGCTTTAAGAGAGAAGATGTTGAAGATGATGTCAAGTACTATATCGACTTGTTTAATATGGCAGAGGATGCTAAGAAACCTATAAGGGCTTTGTCTCGTGGAGGTCTGCAGAAGACCGCTATTATTGCTGCACTAATAGTTAAGCCTAGAGTTCTGGTCATGGACGAGCCCTTAACAAACATAGAGATCGATACGCAGATAATCTTTAAGAACGTTGTGAAGAAGCTGATGCGTGACGGCGTTTCCTTCCTCATTTCCAGTCACATGCTCTCACTGATTGAGGGCGTCTGCACAGATGTCGGCGTAATCGATAGGGGTAAGATGGTGGCTGAGGGTAGTATGGAGTCTATCATGAAGTTAGCTGGGGAGAGAGCCAGCTTCGAGGAGGTCTACATGAAGATTTTGGGGAGGGACATTGAGAGAGGTACTTAAAATAGCTAAGGTAGTCTTCCTCAACCAGTTCACGTCTTTATGGAGGCAGTATAGACCAGGAAAACTCTATAAGAAACCTGGGCCTATCTTAGTGGCAATCATTTACGGTGCGTTACTCCTCAACTTGATTTACATAATCCAGAGGAATCTACAGGAGTCTCCGATTGAATTACTTAATCCCCGCTTGCCCGAGGGTTGGCTACCCAACCTCATCACTGATATCGTGTCGGCCATCATTCTCTTGTTTTCTCTCTATGCGTATTTTATGCGCAAGAACATAGCGACTATACCGCCGGACTTCGAGTTTCTCCTATACCAGCCGTTGCGTCCCGGAGATATCTATGCTGGATTAGTTCTCGGGGTGTTCGCGTTCAGCCTGATTTCGCTACTTCCAATGTTGTTGCTGCTTCTTATTCCTCCCTTGGCAGTGTATCGTATTTCATGGTTTGGATTTCTGCTAATCTACTTATTCGCTCATATGCTACTGGTACTAGACCCTCTATTCTTTATCTCTTCGAGAATCTTACGTAGGTTAGGTCACCTCGGCACAGCGTCTGCGCTTATCCAGGCTTACTTAGCGTTTGGTGTAGCACACTCACTCTTTATTTCATACTCGCTTGGCCAGCCAAGCATCTCGCCTTTCTTAAGTTACCCTGTTAAGGGCTTATACTTAGTTGTCCTGAGGCTCTACGAGTTTGTTGGTTACTTAAGCTTCTTTATCTACTTTGTTGTGGCGTTCTCCATATGCTTGCTTGTCACTTCATCGCTTGGTAGAATGATTGAGGTGACCGACTTAGCGAGCTTCAGAGACGTTTACGAGTTAAGGCTTTCGAGAGAACTTAAAAAAGTTTTGAAGAGAGAAGGCTTAGTTAGCTGGGTTTCCCCTGCAGAAGCTTTGAGGCGTGTCGTGCTAGAGTTTACCGTCTATAATCCCCGACTACTTCTTAGGAAGTATACTCCCGTATTTGTATTGGTGCTTATTGTAGGCTTCGCTGTTAGGAGCTTTTTGCACAACCCTGACTTAAATACGCAGTTCTACTTGATTTCCTTCACTGCTAGTGCGGGAATTATGGGTTACGTGGGCTTTGTTAGGGAGTTGCTAGCTAACGACTTAAAGCACTTGTGGGTTTATAGAGTATACCTGATAGACTTAAGCCCCTTAAGCAAGATCTTAATAGTGAAGTACGCTATTGCATCTCTCTTACCGATGTTCATCTTGACCGGCTTAATAGCTTCGCTTAGTGCTAATTTCATTGCGTTCGTTGCCCCCCTCATAGTGTTGCCTGTGTGTATTTTCTCAATATTCATAACCTTATTAATCGCTGCGACCCTACTTAAGAGGGCTAAGCACCACGAGCCTGCTTCAGAGATTTACATGCGTGGCGGCTTACCTCTCATAGACCCTATCTCTCAGCAGTAATAACTTACCTAAGCCTAGCAATCTGCTCCTTCATGACTGTCTCAAGTCAGGTAAGCCACTTGTATGTGGTGGTAGCCTTGGCAGTTTCTCTAGCAGCTTCCTATGTGGAGTACATAATATTCTCTAGGATACTGGCTAGGGTGTACGCTAAGTGCGATGTTAATGTTTGACTTCATGACTGTCACGCCCGGGAAAGCATTGGTGGTACGGGAGAATATAAGACCTTGAACCTCCTCAGAGGGAGGCATAGAGTATACTACGTTGTCTACAGGACTACGCTGGAATCTAGTGCCAGGCTCAAGCACGTCCCAGAGATGATGGAGACCTTGAGGCCCAATGTCAAGAGACAATCTATACTCGGTGCAGATGATCCGAGGCTCGCAGAAGAGTCTAGAAAAATCCGTTGCAACACGGTCTTCGCTAACTTGCAAGAAGTTTTATAGTCTGTCACCATTAATTTAGTGGTGTGGGTGGTAGAAGAGTGTACCACAGAAAGTACAGAGATGCCACAATGTTCATCATCATGCTGTTGGGAGGGATAGTGGGCGGCATTGTCGTTAACACTATTCTCCAAGAATCTGTGCAGAGGCTCTTGGTCTTTATAGGTGGCTGGGCGATAGGTGTGGTTATTGCGTGGTCTATCTTTAGGAAGAAGAAAGTTTTTTCCACACCATAACACAAACCGTTTTCCCCACTTCATCTTCTGAAGTGTTTTGCCCCTAAATAGCTGTGCATCATTGTCAGGCTATTCTAATGAGATCAAAGTATTTTGAGAGAGTTCGGCGTATATAGCTTCAATCTCTACCACCTCCTATTCCAGAAAATAAAATCATTGTAAAGCGTCTAAGCCCTCCAAACCAATAAGTATGTCGCATGTTCTCAGTCTCTTCCTCAAGAGCCCCTCTGATAATAATGTAACTAGGTCTAATACCATATCTATCCAAAAGCTTCTTCGGTCTTCCAGCGTTTTGTTGAGATAATAGTTGCATAAGCTCATCTGGCTACCCATGCTAGATATAAGAGGCAGCTACATAGCGCAAGCTTGTTACAGGATATTGGAGGAGCTGGTTTACATGTCTATTAAGCTGTTAGGTGCCTAGGATGCTTAATGGCCTGTTTAGAAGTACTCCACGTTTGTATACCATTAGATATAGCAGTAGAGCTGGCAATATAGGTGCTAGGCGTCTTGTCGTTTATTTTACTGGTATCACGGAGACTCTCTTAGAGACATGAACTTTCTATCGCGTTCAAAGCCTATCACAATAGTTTCTGCCCCTCTCTCGACAGCTACATCGATTAGACTGTAGCTAGCCTTTAGATAGCACTACTATGATTTTATTTAAGGTTTATAAGTTCTGCCCCAGAACATAGTTTCTGGGGCAGAACTGTGCTGTTTGATCCTAGGCCCAAGACTAGTAGAAGTGAGCTTTTTGGGAGGGATCGCGAGCTCGAGTTGCTTCATGCTAATGTAGACGTACCTATTATAATTATTTCTGGTATTAGGAGGTTGGCAAGACTTCCCTCCTGAATGTTTTTCTCAATGAGGTTAGCATTCCTAGTGTTGTAATTGATTTGAGGGATTTGCGTGTCAACTATGGCTTGCGTGATTTGTATAATCTGCTTTCGAAAGCATTTTCATCGAGACTTGACAGACTCTACGATGTCCTCAAGTCGATATCGGGTATAAGTATTAGGGGTGTTGAGGTAGAGATCAAGTGGAGGGGCAGGGGCTCCCTCACACTTTCATCGCTTTTCGACGCTCTCAACAGGAGGAGAATCATAATAGCTTAGCTTTTGATGAGGCTCAAAAGCTTAGAGGGCCTCGCTCAAAAGAGTTCCTAAAGGCCGGCTTCAAAGAGCTGGGAATAGATATTGAGGCAGGGGTTCTGGAGAAGGCCGTCGAGGAATTCGATGGCATACCAGGCTAGCTAACATTTTTCGGCAACGAGTATGCCAGAGGAAATAGAGATATAGACAGGATAAAGATGCTGGCCATAGACATAGCTCTAGAGGTCTGACTTTTTATGTGGGTCTTCATCCCTCATTGCTTCCTCTGCCCCCGCTTGCGGAAGCCTGGTCTCATCAGTTAGCCTCCCTCACTCCTCTGCCAGGCTCCCATCGGCGAATGTAGAGGGGTTTGGGGTGCTTCATCCTTATCTCTCAACTGCTCATCGCTCGTCGGCTTCCCCACATCCCATATACTAATTGGTACTGATAAGCTTATAAGTTTTTGAGTAAATTGTTTTTGTGGTGTACTGCTGTGGAGCAATATGTTTTTCATGCTAGGGTTAGTAGGTGTAGTGAGAGGAAGTTGTGTATATACATACCCAAGGGTGTTGAGGATAAGGTGCTCCACCTGCATGGGCATGAGGTGATAGTGGTTGTCATCAAGCCCGACTCCTAGGATACTAACAGACGACGAAGCTGTCGAGCAGTTCAAATACGTCACGATAAACGGCAGGCTTGTTCCCGAGAGGGCAGAGGACTTCATGAAGCTGTGTCTACTTGGATACCGCTTTAGACAAGCTGTTAAGCATGGAATAAACCTAGTGCTTAGAGAGGTGCCGATGAGAGAGGCATACAAAGAGCTTGCAAAGATTCTACCAAGCAGTATCTAGGAGAGACAGCATACAAGTATGCCACGCTGTTAACTGAGGGAACAAAAGAAAGCAAGGTAGAATTGAGAAAGATTTGGATAGCATCTAGAGGGGGAGTAAGCTGGAGGGGAAACCTAAACATAAAGCTTGTCTCAACAGATAAGGCACTAGTTAGATACTACAATGGAGAGTGGCTAGAGTTTAGAGCGAGGTTTGGGAAGAGGTACCTACCACTAGTCGAGGAACTTATTCAGCTAGCTAACGCTAGGAAGGAGAGCTATGGGGCAACAATATCTTTTAGAAATGGAAAGGTATATATCCACCTAGAGGCACCTCTATGGCTATACCTCAAACACTTTGGGATACCTAAACCCCCTGGCTATGGTCTTGTAGCTGGTCTTGACTTCAACAGCGACAGAGTCAACGTCGTTGTTATAGATGCTAATGCCAGCATAGTCGCTATGAAGACCTTCTGGTACAGCGAGGTTAATTCCCACGGTTTTCCCAGAGAGAAGGCTGGGTGGCTAAGGTTGAATGCACTAAGCAAAGCCTTGAAGTGGTGTAGAAGAATAGGTGTAGACTATGCGGTCTTCGAGGACTTAACAAAGATAAAGTTTAGGAGGTTTACAGAGAGCTCTTATGCCAACCGCAAAATTGCTAGCTTTGCGAAGAGAAAGTTGATTATGCATGGCGTTCTCAAGGCTCTGAAACTAGGGCTCACAATCGTACTAGTGAACCCTGCTGGAACAAGCAGCAGTGCAACACATAGACAGATAATGAAGGAAAAGGGATTGGACAAACACACAGCAAGCGCATTCATAATAGCGTACAGAGGGCTTAAGAAACTAAAAGAACAGACATATACAACAAGACCTCCAACATAAAATCTCAACACTTTCACAAAGATATAGTGTTTCTAGAAGAGTTGCAAAACAGTGTGAGAGAAAGGGGGAAGAGATATGCATATGTCCTCAGAGGAATAGCCGAGGGAATCAAAACATGGGGTGGCTTGAAGAGATATGTTGAAGAAAAGGAAGGGACAGTGATATCATCGAGCATACTCCACAATATATTGAAAAACCTTGAGGACATGAGCATAATCCACAACTACCAGTTCCTAGACCCCATATACCGAGAGGCATCGCTAAGATTACGCATATAATTCTTTTTCCAAAGTAGTGGACAATATCTGTAATGCACGTCTATATAGTCTAACAGCCAAAATAGTCACGGTCTTTCTCACCTATTGGTTTTAGATGATTAGAGCTGTGCTGCTCATTAGTGGAACGGTTTGCTGGGTATATCAAGGCTTTGTGAGATGGGTTTCTAGCGGGTTTGATTGGGAGAGGGATAGAGGACCAGGGTATTTCCTAGCTTTCTAGATGTGTGGAACTCTGGATACGATGACCTGACTACAACTATGTGCAGATATTTCCTAGCTTTTCCATATGCCTCTAACAAGCTTTCTTTGCTGGGTCTGCTCCACGGTGTTTGGGGCACGGGTATGTATTCATCTATTATGAGGGGTATCCCGGGGTCTTTACTAGCTATGTACATAGCCAGTCTCTCGATGTCGTCAACATCGTTGAATTGTGGAATGAGTATGGTCTCTACAACGACATTGAATTGTTTGTTGAGCAACACCTCAAAGTTTCTCAATACCTTGTCTAGGTCTCCGCCACCTGTATAGAACCTGTATTTTGTTTTGTCTATGCTTTTTATGCTTAGCTCTACCAGGGTCTTTGGAGGTATGCAGTTCAACACCTTGTCTAATTCGTAGCCATTTGTGAGAATCGAGATGTCGAGCCCCAGCCCATTGGCAATATTGATAATGTGGCAGAAGCTCGGATCTGCAGTTGGCTCTCCCCCTCCAAAAACAACCCTTCTAAGACCAAGCACATCCACAGCCCTCTTCAAAATATCCTCTAGCTGACCAAGACTCAAGGTTTTGACGGTTGCCTTAGCATCCATCAACTGATCTATGTTCTCGACGTGATGATCCCAAAGATACCTCTTTCTAATACAGCCTAGGCAGTTGAGGTTGCATCCAAGGAATTGTATGTACGCGGACTTGTCATGGTCGTAGAATGTTATGTGGTAGACCCTTGTCATGATATTCTTGCTACTGCTTGTCGAATCCATATCCATAGCCCAGTTACATCATCCACTTCATTACCTTCCACTTCTAGCGCAAGTATTGTCTTAACGTCTTTGATAACCAATCTATTGTCGATATAAATGAGGGCCCAAAGTGTGCTAGATTAACATCTCTAGTCTCTTTAACTAGTAGAATCCTGTTGTACTTGAACGCATCTGATCCTGATAGCGGCAATCTAATCTCTTTGTATTTATCAACTGTTAGGGATTCCCATGGTGGCTCTATATTCACGAGTATCAAGTCTGGGTTCTTCGCCACGATATCCTCGTCTCTAGGGTTGAAGAACTCCTTTGGCGTGTTGTGGAATATGTTCTCTCCACCGGCTATCCAAATACCGTCGTCTATGAATGTCAGTGCACCTCCTGTCGAATATGTTTTGTCGGGCCACAGATACTCGACATATACCCTTGGCCTCCTTCCCCCAACAAATCTACTATATATCTCCACAACCTTGGCTAGAAGCTCCTCCACCAACCTCCTAGACTTGTAGTATCTACCAACAATTGAACCCACATCAAGAACTATATGCGATATTATAGCACTGACATTGGTTGGCAAAGGCATTAAATATGCATTGAACCCAGCAGACTTAACATCGTTGAAGATCCTGTCGTGTACCCTAGACTGAAGGAAGACTATATCGGGGTTGAGATCCCTAAGCTTCTTGATAGGCACATGGAGATACGTTCCTGCAATCTCCTTTCTCACTGGATTATTCAAGTACATTCTGCACCAAGGTGTTACACCAACTATCTCATCCTCAAGCCCCAAGAGCACAAGGGTTTCGGTAACAGCTGGAGACAAACTAACGATTCTCAGTTGCAACACCAAATGGTTAGGCTAGCCACATAACTTTATAAGTCTTTTGTTTTTAGCTAAAATGAAGCTTAGTATAGTGATCTTTGCAGGTTTCCAACAAAGCTTTTTAACTGTATGCATGAGCTCTATATGGCTAGGGTGACCATATGCAAACAAAATACATAGCCTTGATTGCAATAGCATTGATAATAGGTATTGCAATAGGATATGTACCAAACATCATATTCCCAAAAACAGCAACAACCATCACTATAACCTCAACATCCCCTATCTACACCTCTATAATAAAACCAACAACGCTAATATTTACCACCTCAGCCACACTACCAATAACAATTGTTAACACACTGCAATTGACATGGCCTAGAAAAATTGTTGATGCATTGGGAAGAGAAATAACATTTAATGAACCTCCAAAGAGGGTTGTTTCAACGATTCCTAGCATAACAGAAGAGCTATTTGCTATAGGAGTTGGTGATAGGATTGTTGGAGTGGACTCCTACTCTAATTACCCACCAGAGGTTCTAAAACTAATTAATCAAAGCAAAATCACGGTTGTTGGAGGTCCGTGGACACTAGATGTAGAGAAGATAGTTTCTCTAAAACCTGATGTAGTCTTTATGTGTAGAGGCGATACACCTCAGGAAACGGTGTTTAGAGCAAAGATTGAGGAGGCTAGGATAAAGACATTCTTCCTTATATGTGATGCTGCAAGAAGTCAATATGATATCTATGCAGATCTGATGATACTTGGACAGATATTTGGTGTTGAATCAGAGGCTGAGGAACTCGTTAATGAGATACAACAGAAGATAGATTCAATAGCAAATAAGCTTGTTAATGTGTCGAAGCCTAGGGTTTTGCAGTTGGCGGGACCACCATCATGGGGTTTGTGGAGTGCTGGCGGAAATACATTCATAGGCTGGCTCATAGATGTTGCTGGCGGAAGTAATATTGCATCCGGTTATAGTGGATGGCCACAACTAAGTTACGAGTACATACTATCTGAAGATCCTCAGATAATAATCATTACAGCAATGGGAATGGATCCAAAAGCAATTTACGAAGACGTTGCCAAAACACCTCTTGTCAATACATCGGCTTGGAAGAATGGTAGGGTGTATCTAGTGACTGGTGAGGCTAACGATGCTCTCAGTAGACCTGGGCCAAGAATTGCAGAGGCTCTGGAGATACTTGCAAAGCTCATACATCCAGAAATATTTGGAGAAATCCAAAGAGCGGACATAATCAATATAGCTACTATGAAATTTGATGCTGTGGAATACAATATTGAGATTCAGCAACAAGCTCTAGTAGAGGCTATTTAGAGATGGCCTTAGAGCTATACAAAAAGAAAACCAAACACTTTTTAATATCTCTATCAATGCTTATAGCCATATCCATAGTTGTGGCGCTGATTTCTTTGTCTATAGGACCATCAATGCTTGATCCCAGAGAGGTTTTCAAAGTCGTTTTTCTTAGGATTAAATCGGATGAGAGTATACGTGTAATTGCGATGCTAAGAGTTTCTAGGACTGTAGCCTCGTATGTTTGCGGCATTGCGCTCTCCCTAGCAGGTCTTCTAATGCAAACCATTACCAGAAACCCTCTTGCAGATCCATACATATTTGGATTATCTTCATCAGCCCTAACAGCAATTGCAATAGCAGCTCTGATCTCTCCATCGATTACTGTATACAAGTACAATCTTGTTGTAATAGCTTTTGCAGGTGCGATAATTGGTTATCTAGCGACAGTGACTCTCGCTAAGCTTGCTGGTGGCGATAGCCTAGCCCTGGTTTTGGCCGGTATAGCTGTAGCCTCTCTTTTTTCTGGCCTTTCCCATGTCCTGCTTTACATGGTTCAAAACATTATTAGAACGCCTTATGTATACTTCTTAATGGGATCTGCTGCTACAGTAACTCAAAGAGATTTGGGTCTAATGACGTACCCAATTATAGCTTTGATAATAGTAGCAATAGTCTTCTTTAAGCCGCTGAATACATATCTATATGGAGATGAATATGCGAAACAGCTAGGATTTAACCCAAGACTTGTAGCGCTTATTGCAACAGGTATAGCAGCCCTGTCAACAGCTATAATAATAGCCTTTATAGGTATAGTCGGTTTTGTGGGTCTTGCAGCACCCCATATTGCAAGGTTTTTTGTAGGCTCTGATCACAAATTCTCCATACCAATAGCAGTACTTGTTGGTGGTAGTATGACGGTGCTTGCTGATATAGTTGTTAGACTGGTTTCCATGTATAGTGGTGCCGTTGGTGAATTACCCCTTGGTGTAATAACATCGATTATTGGAGCCCCCTTTCTTGCATATCTAATTGTTAAGAGGATGAGACAATGAAGATAGTTGTTGAAGATGTTGAGGTTTGGTACAACTCTGCAAAGGCTTTGGATAGAGTAACTCTATCCATATCCTCTGGCGAGTTAGCATTTGTTATAGGCCCCAACGGAGCAGGTAAAACAACTCTTCTAAAGACTATAGCATCTATTGTCAAACCTAAAAAAGGTGTTGTTTATATCGATGGAAAGGCTGTTTCAAGTCTATCGCCAAAAGATATAAGCAGAATTCTCTCCTATGTAGACCCACACATATCTAGATCCATACCATCAACAGTTCTAGAGTTTCTCCTAACAGCTAGATACCCACATCAAAACATGCTGAGCTTTTCAATATCAGCCAAAGATCTTGAGATGGTTGAAAAGATTTCGGAGCAGCTGAACATAAAACAATTCCTTGATAGGAGACTAGACCAGCTTAGCAGTGGCGAGCTACAGAGGATTTTAATTGCAAGAGCCCTTGTCCAAGAACCCAAGGTTCTGCTCCTAGACGAGCCCTCAGCTTTCCTGGACTTGAGGTATAGGCTAGAGGTTCTAGACTATGTGAAATCCGTTGTAAAGAGGAGTAGCATTGTAGCTATTGTAGCCATACACGACATTTACCTAGCTTCTCTATATGCAGACAAAATAATAGTAATGAACGGAGGTTCGGTGGTTGTCTGTGGAACTCCTGAGGAGGTTCTAAAGAAAGATGTTCTTGAGAAGGTTTACGGTGTTAGAATAGCTATTGTAAATGTTGATGGTAGGAAGATTGTCGTTCCCTTAGAGCCTCTCGAAAAAGAGTTTAGATATGAGGTGAAAGGCGACAACTAACGAGGTGTATATAGCCGAGATCCTTTGTGTGATGTATATGGTTAGAGGGGCCAAGGTTGTACAAGGGTCATTGGAAGGCATCTCCGCTTCCCAAGGATCTTCAATTGCGCTATACGTTATAGGATCCACAATGACCTCGACAATTCCGAACATATCGCTAGCAGGCTCCATGATTATCGCTACGCTGTTCACACCTGCTCTCGATGTGGAGTATCTCTATTTCGGGAAGCCCATATCTGTAGAAGCTATACCAACAACCCCCACAGGCATACCAACGCCAGCTATAATAACGAGAACAGCATTACAGCTTTCTCAAACACCTTTCATGGTTGTTGATGCAGGCTCTTATGTAAAGCCTAAAATACCTTTGATAAGCCTTTCGAGTGGTTGTGTTGGTGGGAGAATAGATAAAGAGAATGCACTACCCCATGGAACATCGAGAAGAATATTCGATGAGGCGGCGCTGATAGGTAGAACAATAGGCTCTATAGCCAATGTGGTGCTAATTGGGGAGAGCATTCCAAGTGGAACAACAACCGCTCTATCCATTCTGCAAGGGCTTGGATACAACGCCTACAACATTGTCAGCAGCTCTGCAAAAGAGAATCCGCTTGCAATTAAAAAAGCTGTTGTTGAAGAGGCTCTGAAGAGGCTTGGACAATCTGAAGACCCCTTCAAAGTAAATGATGTTGTTGGAGACCCTGTCCACATATCCATAGCCGGTCTAGCCCTTGGGGCACTGAAATCCAGAGCAACTGTGATCCTCGCTGGGGGAACCCAAATGCTCGCAACACTCGCTTTGATGAAAGCCGTAGAGCCTGGATTTGATGAGCAGAGACTTGTTTTAGCCACCACAAAATGGATATACAGTGACAAGGGAATTGAAATGCTTAAGTTCATAAAGATGGTGGCGCCAAATACAACCTTCGCCTATGTTGAGCTAGACTTCACCGATGCCCCATTCAGCGGGCTTAAAGCATATGAAGATGGATTTGTTAAAGAGGGTGTTGGGGCTGGAGGCACATCGCTTTTAGCTCTTCTAAAAGGTGTTAACATCGATGAGCTTAAGCATAGTGTGTATAGAGAGTATAAGAGAATTGTGAAGATGGGATAGCCATGGCTAAGACTTTTATGAAGAACAGTGATACCCTGGTCATTGATCTGGAGAATGAATACAAGGTCTTATCGACTGCTGGATGTCCAAAGATATACAAGGATGTTAGATATATAGTGTTTAGAAGAGTTCCAAAGGATTTTGAATATGTTGATCTAGACGGTTACTGCAAGAACATTGCAAAATCTATTGGCATAGACTATGAAAAGACTACAATATTCCTTACAGCAGTTGATGTAAGGAGTTATGGGCATGCAACTCACATGTTTAGAGATGTTGTGGCAGAGGCCTATGTGACCTTCGGAGTCGACAAGCCATCGTGCATAGAGGCGAGCAACTCGAGCAAAACAATAGGGGTTGGCACCATAAATATTGCTGTCATTGTCAATAAGCCTCTTGATGAAGTTGGTCTACTAGATCTCTACAGGCTGGTGTCTGAGGTAAAGGGGTTGGTAATGGGTTTGGCAGGTCCAATGTGTTTAACATCCCCCTCGATAGGAACAGCATCTGATGCAACAATGGTTGCAGCTGCCTGGGGTAATGAAAGATTCAGTGGTATAGCAACCGATGTCGGTCTCTCAGCTGCTATAGCTACTCTAAAAGCTTTGTCGAAGTTCCTGGTAGGCACAAACTGCATCAAATATTTTGTGAATAGCATTGGGTTGCAATCGCTCGACGAGATACTGGAGATGGCGTTAAAGGCCTACAGCAAAGCTCCGATACCAATGCTTAGCTCGAGTGAGGTGGAGAAGATTCTTAGGAGAGAATTTGAAGATGTTTTCAAAGACCCAAATATCTGCATGGTTGTGAGGGGCGCTAGATTGGTCGAGATGCTGATGGCGCTAAATCTCTTTCCAGGTATTAGCGAGGAGGAGTATAGGGCTGACACGCCCAAAATTATAGCTGATGAGCTTATAGGCAAAGCAATTGCAGAGTACATAAATGGGTTCAAAGGGCTTCTAGCATACTATTGGATAGAAAGGCTGAAAGAGGAGGGAATCCTTGTGAAGCTAGGGAGTCTACCACCTATGACAGACGATATCGTTGCAGCAGTTATTGGGGGCATTCTTAGCAGAGTCTATGACAGGTACCTGCATAGCCATTGACTTAGACAGGTTTTGCGGGATCTCAATGGATATTGTGATCATGGCTGGTGGCAGGGGCTCTAGACTAGGAGGAATCAAAAAATATTTTCTTGAGATTTGCAATAGAAAGCTAATCGATGTCTCATTAGATGTAGCTCTAAATCTTGGCGTCAATGGAAGGGTTATTGTGTGTACCAGAAGCGAGGATGTTCCCTTACTCAAATCTCTGAAGAAAGTCGATGTTGTTGCATGTCCAGGGGCAGACTACGTCACTGACCTGGCATATATACTGGGGAAAGCTAGTTTTCCAGTGCTTGTCTTACCAGCTGACATGCCTTTCCTAACGGTTGATGTGGTCAAGAGCTTTCTGGTCAAAGCATCAAACTCTAGAGCTGATGTGGTGACACTAGCTGTCTGTAAAGATAGTGTGTGTAGAGAGTCTGGGATATCGCTTTTCAGGAGATCTGAAGGCTCTTGGGAAAACATATATTTCGAGGAATCGAAAGAGCTTAGAGATATAGACACTGTAGAGGATTTACTGTGGGCGGAAAGCCAATGCGGATCCACGGAGGAGACAGAGGAGCTAGAATAGACTTCAGCTCTAATCTAAACCCGCTTGGCCCGCCAAAAATAGTTTTAGATGTTCTAGCATCATGCCTTAGCCAAAGGGTTTTGGAGAAGTACCCCGACTACACATACAGGGATTTGAAGAGGTCTTTGGCAAGGTTTTACCGTTGCAAAGAAGGGTTTGTGGTTCCAACTGCGGGTGCTGGTGAGGCTATAAACCTTGTTGTGATTGCCTCGAAGGCGAAGAGGATATATGTTTTGGAGCCTTCTTACGGCGAATACGAGGACCTTTCAAATGTTCTTGGCTTAGAGTACAGACCCATATTCTATAGGAAAACATTAGATGGGTTCTACATAGACTTCTCTGACTTGCATAAACCCTGTAGCGATAGAGATGGGTTGATAGTGATAACGAATCCTAGCAACCCCCTCGGGCTATACATCGACAGAGACAAGCTATTCAACTACCTATCCAACTGTAGTGCTAGGAGCCTTGTCGACGAGGCCTATACAGAGCTTTGCAGTAGATGCCCCATCGAAATAGGGGATGAAATACCGCAAAACGTTGTTGTTGTTAGATCGCTAACGAAATGGCTTTCACTTCCAGGTCTAAGACTGGGCCTCCTATATATAACTGACATGGATTTTCTGAGGATGGTAGAGGCTTTGAGACAGCCATGGAATGTAAACAGCTTGGCGGAGTGCTTGGGCAGAAGCATTTCTGAGTATGAACAGGAGCTGAAGAGCTTTATCCACAAGTCTAGAGAGTATATAGATGGTGAGAGGGAGAGACTCAAAAAGATGCTTGCATCACTTGGAGCAAAGGTTTTTGAAAGCACCACAAACTTTCTCCTAGTTGAGATAGACAGCGGAGAACAAATAGTTGAGAAGCTTAGGGAGATGGGCCTGGCTCTGAGGAGTTGCAGTAGCTTCAAGGGCCTGAGCCCCAACTTCATTAGAATAGCTGTTAGAAGCCCTAGAGAAAACAACGAACTTGTCGAAGCACTAAGGAATGTGATGGGAGTTGGCTAAAAGGTTAAGGGATTTCCTATCCCTACTAGCTTTTCTAACCCTGTTGCCAATTCCACAAAGATATCTGGGGGTAGAAGCGGCCTTCGGATCCCTCTACATGCTCCCCATAGTAGGCTTTATCAGAGGGCTTTTCGCTGTCACACCAATGTTGCTCTCGGCCTTGCTTCACAACAACGCACCTTATGTAGAGGCGTTTTCTGTGGTGGCAATGCACTACATTATACAGGGGTTTATACATGCAGATGGGTTCATAGACTTCTCTGAGGCTGTCCTAGCCCATAGATTTGGTGTTGATGCCAGCAAGGTTGTTAAGGATAGGTTCAGAGGTTCTTACGCCATAGCAGCGTTTGTGCTGTTTGCATTATGGCTCTACTCCACAATGCTACAAGTTATCCACCTCTCAGCAGACTTGTGGATAGCAACAAAGATTGTTCTAGTTGCCGAGACATGGTCTCCCACATCAATGGCTGTTGTGGCATATGTATGCAGAGAGCCTCCAGATGGGCTGGGGAAGCTCTTTAAAAAGGGGTTGAGGATATCTGATATAGTTGGCGCTTTTCTTGCATCAGTTTTGATAACATATGCAACCTTCCTATCTATTCAAACAGGTAGCACAACCTCTATTCTAGTGTTGCTAGCACTAGCCATCTCTGCATATACAACAAGTGTTTTGGGTATGAAAACCCTTGGCTATGCCAATGGGGATGTCCTTGGATTTGCAAACGAGTTGAGCTATGCAACCATACTAACAACACTTGCTCTTGGTGTTGCCCTATGGCTCTAGACTTTCTCCTCCCCCGGAGCTATCAAGAGTTTATAGCAATACTTTTTCTAGCCCTAGCCCTAGACTTTGCATATCCGAGACACGAGGGAGTTCTGTACTATATACACCCCGTCCACACATCATACACAATGGCTTTAAAGCTACATAGATCATCTCCAAGAACAAGGATGTGGGGTATTATCATATGGTTTGCTGTTGTTGTGAGCCACATAACGCTATACTCTTTGGCACTATACATAGCGAATCTGTTTAGCAGAGTTGCATGGGTTATTCTCTCGGCATATATACTCAAGGTCTCTACATCGTTTAAACTGCTATACAACCACGTCAGAAACGTCTATATGTGTTTATACAAAGGGGATTTGGCATGCGCAAGAACAGAGGTCTCAAAAATTGTTAGAAGAGATGTTAAAAACCTTGGCGAAGGACATGTAGCGTCAGCAGCAATAGAATCGCTTTTCGAGAGCCTCGTCGACGGCTTTGCATCTCCACTCCTATACTACCTCCTCTTCGGACCTATAGGAGCACTCACACAGAGAATAGCCAATACCCTCGACTCTGCACTTGGATACAAAGACGAGGAATTCAGAGATGTGGGCTGGTTCTCGGCAAAAACAGACACAGCCATAAACTTCGTTCCTGCGAGACTGGAGGCCCTGCTCATAATATTGCTATCTCCAATTGGGAAAGGGTCTATGAGAAGAAGCTGGGATACATACAGAAGATATAGAAGAGCTACCGAAAGCATTAATGCGGGTCACCCTCTGTCAGCTGTGTCAGGCTATTTAGGTGTTAGGCTTGAGAAGATAGGGGCATATGTCATAGGGAGAGAGTTTACTCTTCCAACAGGAAGAGACATTGAGAGAGCTCTCAGGTTTGCGATTCTAAATGCGGTTACATATGTATTGATTATAAACGCATTATCGATAACTATATATTTGGCTAGGCAGACCATATGTTGTGTAGCAAATTGGTGAAAACATTGGGTAGCCCAAAGATTGAGCTAATCCCCATAGATATGCTCATCCCCCATGAGGATGCGGAGAAGCAGAGGCTTCTAAACGTTTTGGGAAAACTTTTGATGACAAGGACTCTCAAAAAGCCTGTTATAGTTGATGCAAAAAGATACATAATTATCGATGGGCATCATAGAGTCAATGCCATGAAAATTCTTGGGGCAAAGCACATACCTGCGGTGCTAGCCGATTACAGCTCTGACATATCTGACGTTGGTGGGTGGATGTATGTAGCATCTAGGGGGTATAGAGATCAAAAACTTTTGGAAAAAGCGATTAGGGAAGCCGAGTACTCTGCTAAGAGAGGGGATGGCATACTAATTTTTAAGATAGGTGATGAGGTGGTTAAGGCAAGGGTTGATAGAATAGATTTTTATCTGGCCATTAAAGAGCTAGGGCTTTACAACATATTCAACTCATTGACCAAGACTTCTATCAACCTCAAGATCTGCTTAACCCACGACATCTGCTTGGCCCCTCCAAAGCTTGTGGTAGACGACATATACAGGATTGCCTCCAAGAACATATTGCTACCTCCGAGAACGACATGTCATAAGACAGCCCTTAAGAATGTTGCTATGGAGTTCAAATTGAGGAATCTATAGAAATCAAGGTGCCTAGCATTGCATGTGGCTTTTCTTTCTGGTGGCAAAGACTCTTACTACGCTGTTTACCGTTCTGCTATCCGGATTGACATGGGGCTTGTGCTTGTGTACGACTTTCCTAGACCGAGCCCCCACCTAGTCAATTTAGGGAAGACCGTTGAGACAATTCTTTTGATGGGAGTGCCAGCAGCTGTTGTTAGGCTTGACAAGGGTAGGGAATTTGTAGAGACTGTGGATTTTCTTAGGAGTGTGGGTGCAGACGCTATCATAGCTGGCGATGTTTATATCGATGATCATCTCAAGTATATGGAGAGGCTTGCTAAAGAGGTTGGCGCCACTCTTATTGAGCCTCTTTGGGGTGTGGACCCAGAGGATCTTCTCTATAAGGAGATTGAAGCCGGGCTAAAACCTTTGGTTATAGGATGTGTAGAAGGCTTGGGCAAATGGCTTGGCACGGTACTGAATCAAGACAATGTTTATGCATTTGCCGAGAATGCCAAGAGTATAGGTGTCGACCCCCTAGGGGAAAAAGGGGAGTACCACACAATAGTTTTATCAGGTCCTTTGCACAAGGCAGGCCTAAGCTATAAGATTGTTGATATGGAGAACCACAATGGGTACAAGATATTGAGGCTGATATGATGAGGGTGTCAATGCCCTGTACAATATACGGCGAAATTCTATTCAATGCGATTAGGGGTGCAATCGAGAAAAAGAAATGTGATTGCATTGCTTTAAGTGGTGGGATAGACACAACAGTAGTGTTTATAGCGGCTCTCTCAGTTGGTGTTAAGCCGAGGGGCTACATAGCAATATACAAAAATGGTTTGCCGAGGGACATTATATATGCTGAGCACCTGGCAAAGATCTTTAATATAGAGATTAGATATGTCTTCATAGACAAGCAGAAAGAAGGGGAGGCAGTCCAAGACATTGTTAAATGCATTGGCAAAGAGAATATAGATTCACATGGCGATGGAGGGTGCATAGAGATAAGAAACGACCTAGTGTTCTACTCCGTGCTTAGAAAAGCCTTTGAAGATGATTGCAAATGCATTTACACTGGAAGTGGCGGAGACGAAATATTCGCTGGCTACACCTTCCTCCTGAATCTGGCAAGCAACGAACTCGAAGAATACATCAGAAAGCTTGCAAATGGGAGATACCCAGAAATCGAAATAGCTAAATGCATAGGCATAGATGCTGTAGCTCCTTTTCTAGATGAAACCGTTTCAAATATAGCACTCCAAATACCTCTGCAATGCCTAAGATCAGAGGCTATGAAGGGCAAAGAAATACTCAGAGAAGTTCTTTCCGCGATAAAACTTCAGTTTATCGCGGAAAGAATGAAAACACCTGCCGAAAGCGGAGCTGGCACAACTGCTTTTTGCAAATCTGTTTACGATACCTAAAGAAGAGATGTTGTTCAACATCTCTTTAATATTTCTGCGAATTTTTGTCATAGCATTCAGCAATCTTGGCGCTAGTTCAACAAGATTTGGTTACATAAAAACTTAAATATATTATATTGGGATAGGATAACACGGGTAACGGGGATTTGTATGAGTGTAGAAGAGTATTTGAAGAAGCTAAGCGTTGAGGAGAAGATTTCTTTAATTGTGGGAGCAGGCTTTTCACGAATTGTATTCGGCGCTGCTGGAGAGACTAGAGCTATTGATCGCTTGGGTATACCATCTATTGTCCTAAGCGATGGCCCTGCCGGTGTAAGGATTCATCCTGTTAGGGTTGGGGTTGAAGAGACTTTCTATGCTACTGCATTTCCAAATGAAATCCTACTTTCATCCACATGGAATATAGAGGTCGTTGAAAGGGTGGGCAAGGCTATTGGGGAGGAAGCTAAGGAGTATGGTGTCGATGTAATGCTTGCGCCTGGCCTAAATATGCATAGAATTCCGTTGTGTGGCAGAAACTTTGAGTACTTTTCTGAGGATCCCCTACTAGCTGGAGAAATGGCTGCAGCCTATGTCAGAGGCGTTCAAGCAGTTGGTGTCGGCGCAACTCTGAAGCATTTTGTTGGAAATGATCAGGAAACTGGCAGAATGTATATAGATGTTATTGCTTCTGAAAGGACTCTGAGGGAGATATATCTAAGAGCTTTTGAAATAGCTATTGAGAAATCTAGGCCATGGGCCATAATGGCCGCTTACAATAAACTTAATGGAAAGTACTGTACACAAAATGAATGGCTCTTGACAAAGGTTCTCAGAGTGGATTGGGGATACAAAGGTCTTGTCATGACTGACTGGGGAGCTGGGGACAACCCTGTCGAGCAAATAAAGGCAGGCATAGATCTTATAATGCCAGGGGGAGACAAGATTGTTGAAGCTATTGTAGAAGCTTATAGAAGGGGGGAAATAAGCGAAGAAATCATAAATGCAAGAGCCTCCAAAGTTCTCGAGATAGTACTCAAAAGTCTGAAGTTCAAAGGCTATAAATACTCCAATAAACCCAATCTTGATGAACATGCGAAAATAGCTTATGAGGCAGCTGTAGAAGGCTTTGTTCTTCTCAAAAACAACGGTGCTTTGCCAATATCGCTAGATAAGAGGGTTGCGGTATTTGGTAAGGGCTCGTACCAAACTATTAGAGGTGGTCTAGGAAGTGGTTTCACACATCCACGTTATGTAGTGACTATAGTTGATGGGCTTAGGGAAAGAGGTGTGAAAATAGATGAAAAGCTAGACAAGATTTACAGAGGATTGTTGCTCCGTTTCTTCGAATTTGGTGAAATAACATCACTATTTAGACAATACAGAGAATCAGCATTGAAAACAGGCAATCATGGAGCTATACAATGGTTGCTATCAGACTTCGTAGATACTATGATAGAATATTTCAGAACCATGAACATACAAGAGAACTTCTTTGACGATGCAACATTAGATGATATTGCAAAGAACAATGACATTGCATTAATAACAATAACTAGAATCTCTAGCGAAGGCTTTGATAGATATCCTGCGAAGGGAGACTTCTATCTAAGAGACGATGAACACAATCTTATAGAGAGGGTTTCAAAGGCATTTCACAAGTGTGGTAAGAAAGTTGTTGTTGTGCTAAATATTCCAAGCCCAATTGAAATTGCCAGCTGGAGAGACTTGGTAGACGCAATACTGGTTATATGGATGCCTGGTCAAGAGGCTGGGAGAGCCGTTGCAGATGTACTACTAGGCAGAGTTTCCCCCAGTGGCAAGCTACCTTTGACGTGGCCGAAGGAGCTATATGAAAACCCTGCTATGAGGGCTTTTCCAGGTGAGCCTAGAGAGGATCCGAAGAGAGTGGTTTACGAGGAGGGGATATATGTAGGTTACAGATACTATGATACATTTGCTGTTGAGCCTGCATATGAGTTTGGCTATGGGCTGAGTTACACGAAATTCAAATATGAAGATATTAATGTGGAATTTGATGGCAATACGATAACTGTTAGTTTCAAGGTTAAGAATATTGGGGGTTGCCCAGGTAAGGAGGTTGTACAGGTATATGTACGCGCTCCCAGAGGCAGAATTGAGAAGCCATTTCAAGAGCTCAAGGGATTCCATAAAACGAGAGCTCTCAACCCTGGTGAGGAGGAATATGTGATGATAAAGATACCACTAAAATATTTAGCGAGTTTTGATGGCGGTAAATGGATCGTTGAGAGGGGGTTATACGAAATAAGGGTAGGCGCATCATCAAGAGATATAAGGCTTGTTAAGACAATAGAGATTGATAAAGACCTGTGTTATGCCACTAACTGGAGCCCCATACAGTGTAGCTAAATAGCCTGAATAAGCCTCCCCCTTAAGTCAAAGAATGTAGCCCCATTTATTTCCACAATGCCTTTTTTACCTAGATGCTCCACACCAACATCCAACACAACCGGCCTATAATTGAATAATCTTCCAATTGCTCTATTCCTTACCTTATCAACCTCTGTTATTACAACAGTAGCTCTAGAACCTATATAATCCATGTTTATATTCAGCGCTGTTTCCTCGTAAACCTTCTCTATATAGCTACTCCTACTCTTCTTAACAGGATCTGGTATTTGGGGCATTAGCGATGATTTTGTGAATGGTCTTGGGGAGTATCTTGCTATGTGGACTCTGTCTATGCCGTATTCGACAATAAGTTTCACGCTTTCCATAAACGCTTTTTCATCTTCTCCTGGGTGTCCAACTATAATGTCTGTTGCTATGTGCACACCCTCTATCTTTCTCCTAACCTCTGTAACAATGTTTATGAAGTCCTCAACACTGTACTTTCTATTCATAAGTTCTAGGACTCTGTTATCACCACTTTGCACAGGTATGTGAAGGTGTTTATATACATTGGGGCTCTTGAGAATGTCTATAACCCTATCCAAATAGTTTATCAAGTGCCTTGGGTTTAGCTGCCCAATTCTAATCATGTAGTCTCCTTCGATGGTCAGCAAAGATTCTAGAAGATCTGGCAAAGCGTATCTCCCATAAAGGTCATAGCCATAGACGCTGAGATCCTGTGCAGTAATCTCTATCTCTATAGCACCCCTCCTCAAAACATCCTTGAACACCTCAACAATCTTCTCTATGGGAACACTCCTCAGATGGGGTCTAGCAACCTTCACCACACAAAAAGAGCACTCATCCAAACAACCCTCTGCAACAGGTATAGTCGCAATAACTCCATCCACAATTCTAGGCAATACAACAAAGCTTTTGAACTCATCGAAAAGAACTTGGGGCTCTGAAGACTCGACAGCCTCGACAATTCTGTTAACACTTTGCGGAACTACTATAGAAGCAGATGGGATAATCCTCCTTACCTTAGCAGGCAACACCCTAGCCAAACAACCAGCAACAACAACCTTCTTATTAAGCTTCTTGAGATACTCCATCCTAGAGAACATCCTAGATTCTGTATCATATCTAACAACACACGTATTCAAGATAACCACATCAGCATCCTCAACACGGTCCACAACCTCATAGCCACTCTCCATCAAAATAGTCTTCATAATAGCGGAGTCAGCTCTATTCAACGCACATCCATAGGTCTCTATATAAATTCTCTTAACAGCCATACAAAACAAAACCCTCTAAACAACAACAGCCAGATATATATCCACGTCTACCTCATATAAAATCTAACTAAAGCTATAAAGATTTTCCACAAGACAACATTACAAAAAGCCACAGAAAGATAGCAATAAGACAGTGTATTCAATGTCTAGAATATGTCTTCAGACTAGTACGTGTATTAGTGGCACAATAAGTGCTGAGGCTTGAGATTATGTCACTTGCAAAATCTAAAAACATAGTTTTCATTTTTATAGCTCTCTTTGTGATAATCTCCATAATATTTTTCATAATATTTTTAGTTAATAATCCATTTGAGTCTCAGAATATCATCGATGTGTTGACAAGAACCTGTACTAAATACGTTAAGAATATCGAGGAGGTCTTGCTTTGGGATGGCAGAGTACTTATCTACAATTCTACTACCTATGCTGAGGGGCTGATTCGAAAGGAAATTGTATATTATATAGGCAAAGAATATGTTATTCCAGTGGCAAATGGATCCCATGTAATTGTCTATGTAGGTAGCGTTGGTAGTTATCCACTGTTTTCAAAAGGTAGCTTTATACACATCAATTACATTGCTATTTACTCTAGAGAGAATGTTGTAAAACCTCAGGTTATATATGAATATTTCTATGCAGAGGAATATCCTATTCCAACTGATAGACGTTTCTACTACCCAATTGCAGAAGAGAATCAGATGATATCTCTCATAGCTAGACTCCCAGCATTTCTACCACATTTCTGGATAGATGATCTTGTTAACAAGAAGACTATAGCCATATCAAATATAACCATGCCTTCGCCTCGAGGCATATCTAGGGAGTCTATTGAGATGAGCTTTATCAAGGAAATTAGCATTGGCAATAGAACCTTTTGGCTAGTTAAGTATGTGTTTCCTAGAGAGAGAAGCGAAGTTTATGTATGTGTTGATGCTGAGATGAGGCTTCCGATAACAAGAATGTTCGTTAGTGATGTAGGTCAGAAATCAATCGAATATCTAGTAGGCATTACATCTCTAGATCAGGTTCCAGAAGAGCTACTCTCAAAGCTGGAGAGGACTATATATGTAAACATATTAACGAATAGAAGTATAGAGTTACCGAAGCCCAGGGTCCCCATCTCCTCCCCGAATACTGATTACAGTGCTTGATAGTGTAAATGCTGGTTGTTGTTTCTCGTGGTTTTCAACACCCCATATTTTGTTATAAGCTCTTCTACTCGTAGATAGTTTTGAGGTGTGTTGATAGTATGCAAGGTGGCGATGAGGTAAAGATATTGTATGATTATGAGAAGCTTTTGGATATGGTGTATGAGAGGTTGCCTAAGAGGGTTGGTGGTAGGGCGTATGATATACCCTCTTTGGAGGTTGACTATGTTGGCGATCATACTGTTGTTAAGAATTTTGGTTTTGCCTGTGAGAGGATTAGGAGAGAGCCTAGGATTGTTATGAGGTTTTTGCTGAAGGAGCTTGCTATGCCGGGGTCTCTCAATCCTGACAATAGCTTGGTTATATATAAGAGGGTTTCTGCAAAATCTATTCAAGGTCTCTATACAAGGTTTTTGGAGAGCTATGTTAGGTGCTCTACATGTGGTAGCTACGATACTGAGCTTGTTAGAGAGGGGAAGGTGTGGTTTATCAGATGTCTTGCATGTGGAGCTATAACCTATGTTAAGCCTGTTTAGAGGAGTTTCTTATGAGTCTATACTTTATGAAGATCCATAGTGTAGGCGGGAAGAAGATTGTTGCTGTTTGTGATGAGGAGATCCTTGGCATGGTGTTTAGAGAAGGTGATGTGGTTCTAGATATTTCGCCTAGGTTCTACGGCGGTAAGAAGGCAGATCTAGAGGAGGTTATGAACGAGATCATGGATGCGGATATAGTTGTTTTGTCTGGTAAGAGAATAGTTGAAGAGCTTGATAGAAGAGGCGCTGTGATTAAAGACCACGCCTTGAGGGTAGGCGATCAGCTACATATACAGATAGTTAGAGAGGTTCTGGAGATTTGAAGAGATTTTGCGTTAAATGCGGTGTTGAGGAGTCTCCGACAACTCCTATAATAAATGGTCTCTGCCCAAGGTGCTACATAGAGGTTAGGGGGCTGGTCGAGAAAATAGATAGAATAGAGATTGGCTTTTGTCGCTCTTGTGGTGCAGTTGACATTCACGGCAGGTGGGTTAATGTTGGTAGCTATTCAGAGCTCTCAGATCTTGTAGAGGACTATATACTTGACATGCTCAAACCATCCCAAGACTTTCTACTAGATGATGTTAGAGTGGGTTTCAAGCCATATGAAGACTCTATGGCTATTATAACACTATTTGGGAAGCTTGGCAATGCCAGGATAGAGCATAAAATGGGCGTTAAAATGATTTGGCATCCAACCCTATGCCCGAACTGTAGGAGAATTGTTGGAGGAGGGCATAAGGCTGTTGTCCAGATAAGGTATGTTAATGAGGACGAAGAGGTAGAGAAATTTATAGATAGCATTAATAGCGAGTTTGGCAAGTTCATCAAAGACATTAAACCTGTTAAAAATGGTTATGACATCAGCTTAGTGGATGCTGGGATAGCCAAGAAAATTGCTGAAATGGCTCGAAGAAAGTGGTTTGGTGTAAGAGTTGTTGAAACCTTTGGAGATGTTAAAAGACTGACCAGCGGGGAGAAAACAGCTAGGCTCTACATATCAATCAGGATACTAAATTTCAAGCCAGGAGACTACATAGTTGTTGATGGAAAGCCCTACACCGTAGAGTCATTCGATGGTCTGTGGCTCAAGCTGAGGAGTCAGGAAGGCGATTTGACAGCTATTCACATAGATTATGTTGCGAGAAATTTCTCGAAATACAGAGCTGAAAAGTGAGAAGGGCTTAGATTTATAAGCTCTAGAGAATCCCAGAAATAGATTGTAAAGGTGGTGAGAAGCTATAGCAAAAGACAAGAAGGTTGAGAGTGTACCAAAGGATCTTACGTTGCCTACTGAAGGCCAGGTTCTATGCGTTGTTGAGGAGCTTGTGGGAGCAGATTTCCTGAAGGTTAGATGTGTCGATGGTGTTTCACGGGTTTGTAGAATACCTGGGAAATATAGGAGAAGGGTTTGGTTCTCTGGAGGAGATGTGGTACTTGTTCAGCCATGGGACTTTCAACAAAACAAAGGAGACATTGTATATAAGTACAGTAAGGATGAGGTCAGGAAACTGGTTGGCATGGGTCTAATAACAAAAGAGTTTATAGAGGGAGCAATCTGACACATACAGTGCTCAAAAAATTAGAACACATTGCCTTTACTTCAATATTTGTAGGATATGTTTCTCTAAACAGCAAAACGATTTGCCACTATATATACAGTTATGGCGATACATTCTATGGGTAAAGATATTGAGAAGAAGATTGATAGAGAGATCGGTAAGAGGATTAGAGAGCCTAGAATAAAGGATAGCGATCTATTTGAAACTGTTGAAGAGGTTTTCGATAGGTCAACAGTTCTAGCTATTCTAGAGCTGAGAAACAGGGGTTGCATAGACAAGTTAAAGGGGGTTGTATCATCAGGTAAAGAGGCTAGGGTTTACTGGGCAAAGGATAAGAATGGCAGGGATCTAGCTGTGAAGATATACCTAACCTCTTCAGCCGAGTTTAGGAAGAGTATATGGAAGTATATAAAGGGTGATCAAAGATTTGAGTGGATAACCTCTCTCCCAACACATAAACTCATGGCTATATGGGCTAGAAAAGAATTCACAAACCTGATGAAGATGTATAGAGCCGGTGTTTCCGTTCCACAGCCACTGTGTGTACATAGAAATGTGTTGGTCATGGAGTTTATAGGGGCTGAAGGTGCTAGAGCACCCCTACTTAAAGAGGCTGTCGAGCTTGGGGAGGTGAGCAACGATGAAGCTAAAAAAATCTTTACAGAAATTTTAAGAAACATCCATAGGATGTACTGGCTTGCAGGGCTTGTCCATGCTGACCTGAGTGAGTACAATATTATGATATACAATAATAAGGTTTATATAATTGATGTTAGTCAGGCTGTAGGTATATCACATCCAAATGCTCACATGTTTCTCTATAGAGACATCATAAACATTGTAAAGTTTTTTAGAGATGAACTTGGCTTGGAAACAGCATCGCCTGAGAAAATATACAATTATATAATATCCAATAAAACAATTAATGATGTAGAGGAGCACTTGGATGAGTGAATAGTGGAGCTTATTAAACTGTTAACACAAGTAAAAGCTGATCAGCTATAGACCAATCTCCAAACTGTGGGATGGAGGCCATGGAGACAGAGGATAAGAGTAGCATGGAGGGCAATGACAACAAGCCAAAGATTGGCGTGGTTCAAGGCTATCTCATACCAGGGGTTACAAGACTCTATGTGAGGATCCCGCTTGAAAGAATTGGTGTATTGATAGGCCGAAATGGCGAGATTCTGAAGAGGCTCATGGAGCAGACGAGGACTAGGATAAGCGTTGATGAGGTTAATGGAACCACTATAATAGAGCCTCAGTCCCCACAGACAAAGGTTCTAGACCTTATGAAGGCTAGGGACATTGTGCTTGCCATAGGCTATGGATTCTCACCTGAAAGAGCATTTAGGCTTCTCAACGAGGATCAGATACTTGTTGTAATAGATTTGAAGCAGTATGTGAAGCCAACTGAGAACCACTTGACGAGGGTGAAGGGGAGGCTGATAGGTGAAGAGGGTAAGGCGAGAAAGAATCTAGAGGAGATGACGGGAACAGACATATCCATATATGACGATTACGTTGCTATAATAGGCGACTACGAGAGTGTCAACATTGCTAGAGAGGCGGTTCTAATGCTCATAGAGGGAAGGCAGCACTCGACAGTATACAAATACGTAGACAAGGCGATGAGGCAAGTTAGAAGATCGAGAATGGTGACCCTATGGGAAAAAGAATATATACCAAAATAAATTTTCAGCTGTTTACCATGCTCAGCTCAGCATTGTTTTGAGTTTGTCTATCAACTGTTCAACATTATCCACATCTATTAAAGCCCTCAGGAAAGTATAGCCTATGCTTGTATCAAGCTCATAGAAAGGCTCTGTAGATGCTTTGGCCACCAATTCTAGAAAGCTTCTGTAAGCAGTAGCATATCTATCTACCTCGCTTGGCTCAAGTATCTTTGGAATCTCAATACTTAGCGATATTGTGAACCTACCCCCCTTCTCCACAATCTCTACCACAACATCATCTTTATGTATCCTCACACTTTCCTCAGCCTCAAATCTTATATTCATACATTTTAGCAGCTCTTTAACCTTCTCTATCCATTCAGAGTACCCACTTTGACTAATCTCCTCATAAATCATTTTCTCACACAAAAACCATCATCCTTTCCAAACAATTAAAAACTTATTTTTGGCCCTAACCACCATAGTGTTCACCGCCTAGCACTGCTCCTAGCTATTTCTGAATACCTTTATAGCATTATCCCTCCACAAAGCCTGGAATACAATGTACTTCGAAGATGAAGGCTTGACCAAGGTAACCACATCAATTAAATCCCCAAACCGCAGAAATTCTGAATTTCATTAGAGTATTACCACAAAACTAAGCCATGCAACTAGACACTATAGTATGTATTTGAAGTGTTTTGGAGCATATTCTTTGGCTCGAAAAATGCCCTGGAAAAGTGTCGTAATAGGTGTTGTCTATTCTATGGAGACAAGTGTTTAGATTGTTTGAGCTCAGCTATATGTGCATGTTCAGGAAGGTTGTTGCGGTGGGTAAGAGAATAGAGTTCGATAGATCAAGAGATATATGGCTGTTCATGAAGAGCCTGAGTCACATTTAAAGAGAGAACTGCTGATGGAGGAGCTTTATCTTCCATGTGAAGCAAAGCTATTATAGTAACAATGCAAAACCGTTTCAGTATGTAGCTTAGTTGAGTTTTAGGTATTTTCATAAACTTTCTTTTTAATGATGCTAGCAATCTCTTCAAAGCATTTATATAGATCTTCTTCCGTTAGTATAGCAGGTTTTTCTCCTCTTCTCCAAATATACACATTGTATCTATATTTCTTGCCAGCCTCCTCTAGATGGAATTTCATGATAACATCTGAAAGCATTGCATTAACATTATATACCTCATCATTTACTGAAGCACCGATCCTCACAACAAGTTTATTTATTTTCTTTAAATAGTTGAGTTGGTTATATAAGCCCCCAATATACTCTCTCCTGTGTTTTGACGCGACAACCTCTGTTCCGTGGAAAGCAACTATATCTGCATCGGATGGAATCATGTAGAGCTCTTTTATTGCAAGCTCTTCGATGCTGTATGCAAATGGATTTATACTATTTATTAGAATGTGTTTGTCTATAATTTTGGTAGCAACACTTTCATCTAATCCTAATTGCTTTAAACCTCTACGTATGAGGTCTTTTGTTGTATCTGGTGGGTATAGATAGGAGATTACATGTATTTTTAAATTGTTTATAACAGCTATGCATAGCAGTATTGGAACGTATAAAATTGGTCTTGCATCTGGCGGATAAGAGATGTACATTACCATGCCTTTGTGTAAATGTCCAACAACACTCTTTAGCGACGAGCAAACAACATCTATTTCGGGCCCTTCTCTAGGAATCTCCTCTAGAATTGGTGGAACATATAGCTCTATTCCCTTGTTCTCAACAATTGAAAAAGGTATTTCAGCTATTGAGATTGGGGAGCCACGCGCTTTTCTAATCTCAATTTTTCTTGTGAGCAAGCTCTCATCTATTCTATGCTTTAAAATGAGTATTGCATCAGCTACAAACTCTATCGACCCAAGCTCGAGATGCTCTTTTTCAAATGGCAACTCTGCAATTAGTATCAGCAAGCCATTCAATGTTTTTGGTATTTGGTAGAAGTAGTTGTATAGCCAAGCCCTCTTCGCATGGCTACCTTCAACTGCTTGTAGAAGTGGATTTATAGAGTCTATGACGACAACCTTGAAGTCCTCAGTTGAGATTATAGAACTAATCTCATTTACAATACTTTCGATATCTGATGCTATCGGAAAGTTGGTGTGTTTTATGAAACCCTTTTTCTCAAGCTCGTAGAAATCCATTCCAAGGCTCTTCATAATCTCGAAGAACTTCTCCCTACTCTCTTGCTGAGATATATACAAGCATTTCCTACCCCTCAAAGCATTTGCATAGCAGATAGTAGCAGCAAGAGTTGTTTTACCAGCTCCGGGATGCCCAGCCACAACAATCATTGATGGAAACTTTAATGAGCTTCCCAAAAGCTTGTCCAAGTCTTTAATGCCAAAGGTAAATGCCTCACTATGCATAACCACATAACCTCCAAAACTAGGCTAAGTGCATTCTGCACACCACTCTTTATAAACATTATAGTCGGCTGTAAATACCTGTTTATAACACATTTTAAGATAGGTCAATTCATGTTATGCTGTTAAGCTATTGCAGAAAACAACAGGGTATTATTACCTAAAATCATCTCGAAGACTTTGCCAGAAGATTCTTAAAGACTTTGCCAAGCTCTTCAGGATTCTCAAACAGAAGCTGTGCAAGCTTCTGAGGTTTTTCTCCAACCCCTAGAAGCTCTGCGATAGTCTCCATAATCTTTTCGGCAACCCCCTCCACAACTCGCCATTCTACAGACACCTCTAGAAGCACCTTCCTAGCAGTTGCAGGCTCTTCTAAAAGCGTCTTTAAAAAGTCTTTCCCAGAGAGCTTCGTGCACAAGAAGTCTAGATAGCTGTAAATACCCGGGTAGACCTTCACAACCCTATTTCTAACAACCTCCCTAAAGCTATAGGGCTTCACATGCTTTTGAAGCTTGATCTTCTTAGCTAAAGCATTAAACAGTTTCTGGTCTAGATACAGAACCCCCGAATCCCAATCGACGAAAGCAATCCTAGAGAAAGCATCTATAACAGCAGGCTTAGAAGCCTTCAAAAGATCTAGAGAATCCTTCAAAAACCCCTTTCTAACGCCCCTCGCTATCAAAAGCGATAGATAGAGTATAACAGCTGCCACAACACTCTTCCTCCTACCACTAAACCAAGTAGGGAAAACCTCAGCAACACCCTCCAAAACAGCGCCACAAACACCAGAAATAGCATACCTAGAGCAAACAGGCTCTAACTCACCCTTAACACCAGCCAACACATCAGCAAGCCAAACAGCATCGCTCAAAACAAACACACCTAGGCAATGACTAACACTACTGGGGTTAAGCTATATAAGCCAAGAAAGCTTAAAAGCGTTTGCCTACTCAAAGTCGTCATGGTTAGCAAAGCCTCTATGTTTATACATACCGTATATAGTTATATAGGAAAGATTTATAAAGTCTGACTGTATATAAAGACTAATGAAGAAAAGGTGAAGCATATGAACAAACCTGTTACTAGCAACAACAATACTATTGGCAGCGGCATTCATAGCGGCCAGCGTCTTCGCCTACTACCCACTACAGCTAACAGTACAACCAGTATCACCACCACTAGTCTTTGCAGCCGGCACCAATGCTAATCAGCCAGACCTAGGAGCAAACACCATCTCTGTTACTGTTGAACAAAACAGCACAAGTGCCACCATAACAATCCACCCAACATACCACACAACATATTATAAGGATGTCATTAGAATATCGAACACCGATACCAGGGTATACAACGTCTGGCTTGTTCTAGACCAAGTGACAAATACCTTGCCCACAGGCCCTAAGTGTATCTAATTGTCAACGCAACCAGAAACTTAATACCAGGGGGTGCGGAACTGAAAACAGCAAATATTAGTTCAGTTGATTTATTGTCACAGAGCACAGACACCCCAATACTGCTTGGCACGCTTGGAGGCGGCAAACACTGGGAAATCGACTTCTTGGTCTACATACCGGAGGGCACCAAGATAACAGGTACTTCAGCTACCTTCAGCATGCACATAGTCTACACACCATCTGATGAGACGCCGCCATAGAGCAGGTGGTCGATGTGAACCCTATAAAAACAAAAGGTTTTTTTATAGAAAGGTTATCCCTACCCTCTCCCACATATCCAATGCCATTATAGTTATCTTCTTTGCCCTGTTTCTATTCGCCTTCTTGTCTAGGGCAAACATTCTGAACCTGTTTGGGAGCTTCATAGTCTATTCTGGTAGTATGGAGCCCTCTATACACAGGTGGGACTTGGTTGTCTCTGTCCGAGGAAGCTTCTCCAAAGGCGATGTCGTTGTCTACTGCATCAACCCAAGCTTCTGCGTTGTCCACAGGGTAATAGGCTTCTGCCCCGAGAGCAGGTGTGTTATAACCAAGGGCGATGCCAACCCTGCTGCAGACCCGCCTGTCTCCCCCAACCAGGTTAGGGGCGTTGTTGTTGCCACCATCCCACGCCTTGTCTGGTTGCCGCTGTTCCTGTTCTCAACAGGCTTTGCAGTAGCATCTATAGCTAGGACAAGGGTTGTTGGGATCAGCTCTGCCCTGACCTACGCAACGATAATACTGTTTATAATGCTTGTCTACGGACTTGCCCAGCCAGCCCCAAGCTACACAAGGCTCTATCCGCCAGCCCTATACCTGTCTAGCGCAGACTTCGACTCCAAGAGCTGTACCGTAGCCATTAAGTACACAGGAGACTTCGCTATATCAGATGCGTCTATGTATGTAGACGGCGTTTTGGTGCAGACAGTATACAACTCAACCCATGTGATAGGCTATCCACCTCCAAAAATGGTTGAAGAGGTTTTTGAGGGAAGTGGCAACCTGAACGCATCTGTTATAGCAACGCTAAATAACGTTGGCAGGCTCTACGGAAGCTACAGAATCAGGGTATACGGCGACAGCCCAATTCTTAGAGCTGTAAACGGCTCTCTAGCAATATACAACCCAAACTGCTTTCCGATGAAATTCAACATATCCTTCCAGTATGCCTATGGGGTTGGCGGGAACTGGAGATATGCAAACACATCTGCTGTTGTAAACAGCTTTGAGACAGTCTATGTAGAGCCCCCAGAGGGCAGCAGGTTTGTCTATGCCCGTGTAGAGTATCTTGTGTGGGGTGAGAGGAGGTGGCAAGTGCTGACAGTGAGATACGGATAGACCTAGACGCTGTTCTGGGGAGGTTCGTCTCCAAAAGGATGAGAGCAGTCATAGCCTTGGCTGGGCTTGCAAACGCATTAACCGCTATACTGTATCTAGTGGCTCTTCTCTACCCGCAGATGTTTGTCGAGGGCTTTGTAAGGGGCTACATATCGCTCACAGGCTACTCAATGACCAATACCCTCAATGGGAACGGCATCTACATGCCGAATATAGACGCTGTCAAAACAGTTTCCCTAGCAACAGTGGTGTACGCATTTGCGCTTCTGGCAATGTCGGCAGCATCCACAGCACTAGTATATAAGAGGAGGTATGTGACAGCATCTGCACTAGCCTACGGAGTCTCCCTATCACTCGAAATAGTGTCCGGCGTCCTAAGATATCTCACACAAGCGTTCTCAGCAGACGCATCAACAATACTCACAATAGCCAGAAACGGCAACACCATAAGGCTCGCAACAACGGCTGGAATCATAGAGTATCCGGGGATAGAGACACTGAAAACAGTGGCGTATAGAATGGTCTTCGAAACACCATACACACTGCTAATACCCCTAACAGTAGCCGTAGCACTATCGCTAGCCGCAATAGTCTGGACAATATACCTGTATGGAAAATATGTTGAGCCAGCGACAGCAGTAGAGAAAAGGGTGTGGACTAAGATAAAGAGTGTAAAGAAGCTGCTCACAACACAGACACCAATAGCAGTAGCTCTGATACTGATTTTAGCAGTTGCATCTGCAGGCACATTCGTCTACAGCCCAATGCAACTATCCACAGCGACTGTGACACCGCCTATAAAATTCCAGCAGCCCCCAGCAACATACTGCATAGCGCTGACGAGAATAGGTAGAGGGGCGATATATTATACAGACTTCGAGGCTCTGCCCAGCAACTGGGCAATAATCAACGGCTCTCTCGGAGCAAGGGGGTTCATAGGGCCCGGGGGATACTGGGGGCTTGTAAACTACGGTTATAAAGGGAGGGGCTTAAGGGGGTTCCCCCTGCTGTGGCAGGTGAGAGAGCAAAAAACGTACTCGAACTCTAACTGGAACCCTGATGTTAGGTTCATCCCCCAGGCTACTAACGCTATCAGGATTGATAGCTACACGGCTGGAACTTCGTCACTTGGAGATGGTTATTTAATGATGATTATGCCTATTGAATTAATTAATGAAACGGTAATTAGAAACAGATTCAATGTATACTACACGTTTTCTAATAGAATAGTTGGTTTCATAGGTATAGTGAATAAACCTATTGACAGAAGAAATGATACTTACTTCGCCACATACAATGACTGGGCACCACCGTGGCAGAAATACAATGAAATCTACTACAGGCTATACACGGTGTACATGCCAACATCTGGCACAAGATCTTTCGATATCACTAATACAACAGTCCTGCAAGGCTATGGTCCTTACGTGACTTTCTCCTACGTACTAACTGATTACTGGACTAGACAGTCTCTGTACTTCGATGTATTCTACGTACTCCTCAGAACAACCGATAACCAGGTCATATCGAACTTCACCTTCCCTTACAACACTTACACTATCATCATGGAGAGAAGCGGTACGTATAATGATTACGGGTATCTAAAGTTCGGCTTCCCAGGTTTCACAGCACTCTACCTGAATGAAGATCTGAGCTCCTATAACAGCTTGTGGCTCTCCACGAAGATTAACAATAGGAATGGGATTGGCTGGGGCTCGATTCTCTTGATAGATTCGAGCAAGAGCAGATTCTATGCGATAGTAGTAAACACGAGTGGCTACCTCACCGCTCTGAGAAACTCTGGGGCTTCGTGGGTTACTATCAGTAGCTCGCAGATTAGAGGCTACGCAAACAATGCCTGGTACGCCCTCTACATCAACTACACTAGAAGCGGGGGAGTCAATTACGTAACTGCGTATTTATACGATGCCAGCGGAAACCTAGTCTCTCAACTGCGCTTCTCAGACTCTACTTTTCAGCCCATCTACGTTGGTCTAGGGAGCTACGCGTCTAACCTGCTGTACGTAGACGTCATCTACGACGACTTCATAGTTTCTACATCAGACCCCAGGACTATAGCCATTCAGAATGTTCCTGTGGGCTATAGTGTTGGGTTGTGGGATAACCTTGGAAACCTAGTGGGTTCTGTCACATCTGCTAGTGGCACTGTTACATTCAATGTTGTCACAGACGCTGTGGTTGGCACCGGCACCGATGGTAGGATTGTAGTGAGGTTTCCCGATGGAACGCCATGCCTCGTCTACACCTCTGGAGATGCTATACTTGGCGGCGACACATACAGCTTGTTGACAGGCACTCTCTCATGGTCTCCGGGAGCAAACTACACCAGCGTAGCTGTCTCAGCAACAATATCGAGCTCTTCAGCAAGTATAACAGGCTTTATAGTCTCGTCCATATACAACAGCGACTCCAAGCCATACTACGCCAGGCTTCTGCTATCTAGCTACACCGGCTCTGCATATCTAACAGCAAACATCACGATACGCAACTCGACCTACACCAGCCAGCCAATCAGAATTGTTGGCGGGGCTCCAACAACAGCATCAACTGACTGGGTGAGGATAGCCCCAAGCACAAGAGGCAACATCAGCTTCTCAGGATACTTCACAGCAGCTGGACAGTCTGGAACTGTGTACATGCTTCTACAGTACTGCACACAGCCAGGCGGAGAAGGGGTCTGCGTCTACCACCCCATAAAAATAACTGTGTCTTCATAGAAATTGCTAAAGTGGTTGCCCGTGCCCATTTGGCTACGGACATAGAGTTATCTCATCTGCTTCCCCCAGCTCACCTACAGCTCCACAGCTTGTGAGCCAAAGCTATCGGCTCCAACATCTCTTATATAGGTGCTACTGATATATGGGTACTTAGATGGTTTTTTATGGCCCATAGGTATCATAGTCTCACAGCCAAAGATATTGCCAAACAGCTGCAGTAGCTAAAGAATTCTAGATTCTGTTATCAAGTCAACAATTTGTAGTTAGATTAGCAAAGTTTTGGTTTGTTTCTCTTCATAGCATTTTCTTATGTGTTGTACTGTTTTTCAGGGTTGTATAGTTTTTATATAGTGTTTTACGTATAGTTGTTTGTTGTGTGGTGGTTTTATGCCTATTCAGGTTGCGAAGCTCTATTTTGGTACTGCTGGTATACCCAATTCGACTCCTAGGAAGTCTACGCCTAATGGTGTTAGGAGGGTTTGGGAGCTTGGCTTAGACGCTATGGAGATAGAGTTTGTTAGGGGTGTTAGAATGGGTGATGAAATGGCTGCTGAGGTTAGGGAGCTCGCCTCTAGCCTTGGGGTTCTTCTAACTGTTCATGCACCATACTACATAAATCTAAACTCTAGTGAGGCTCAAAAGGTTGAGGCGAGTATAAACAGGGTTTTGGAGAGTGCTAGAGTGGGTTTCAAGGCTGGTGCATGGAGTGTTGTATTCCATAGTGGCTACTATGGTTCGTCGCCAAGCGAAGAAGCCTATAGAAATGTTAGAGAGGCTCTGAAAAGAATTGTTAAGACCCTTAGAGACGAGGGTATAGATATTTGGCTAAGACCAGAGCTAATGGGGGGTGTAGCAGAGATAGGGTCTCTAGAAGAGGTTGTGAGGCTAGCCGAAGAAATTGGAGACCTGGTGCTACCCTGCATAGACTTTGCGCACTTGCATGCAAGAACAAATGGGAGATACAACACATACGAGGAATTCAAAGAGGTTCTAAACACAATCGAGCAGAGACTTGGGAAAGAGGCCCTCCAAAACATGCATATACACATAAGTGGAATAGAATACGGGGAAAAGGGAGAGATAAAACATCTAAACCTAAGAGAATCAGACTTCAACTACCAAGACCTTGCAAAAACATTAAAGGAATACAATGTTAGAGGAGTTGTAATAAGTGAATCACCAAACCTAGAAGAAGATGCAACACTCTTCAAACAAGCCTATGAAAAAATAAAAACCTAGACGAAACACATACACAGATGGGCCCGTAGCTCAGCCAGGACAGAGCGCCGGCCTCCTAAGCCGGAGATCCCGGGTTCAAATCCCGGCCGCCGCACAACCCTCCCATCAACTGATGGCAAGGAATTCATGTTGGTTTGATAATGTGCTTGCAATTGATTTTCTCTTGGGATAGGCGTCATCGCCTGTGAATATTTAAAAACTTGTATAAGCTAGGTTTTACATGGTGTATACACACTATCTGACGTAGTATCAGTAAGGGGTTCGAAAGAGCTTAAGGAGAAGATGAAGAGGTATCGGGTTGATTGGAGTAAGGAGATTATGGAGTTCATTGAAGAGCGTATTAAAGCACTTGAACTTCTAGAGCTACTCAATAGCATTGAGAAGAATATAGAAAGAAGAAAGACTAGAGTAGATTCTGCAATGCTAATCAGGGAGTCTAGAGAGGAGAGATGATAGTGCTGGACTCACCGTTTATAGTAAAACTTGTGCTTGAATAAGAAGGCTCTGGGGAGGCGCGCAGATTAACGCGTTTATGGGTTAATAGAGGGAAGGTATTAGCAACAATAGACATTGCTCTTCCTGAAGCCTTAAACGCCATATGGAAACATTGCCTAAAGGTGGGTGATCTAAGTCGCGAAGAAGCTGTTAGTAGCGTAGAGGACCTCTTAAACCTGTGGTCAAAGCTAAGGGTTTATTCCTCGAAGGAGGTAGCTGAACAGGCATTTAAACTCGCACTAGAGGAGAACATCACAGTATACGACGCTCTTTACGTGCAGCTGACCAAATCCATGCGAGCAAGGCTTGTATCATTCGATGAAAAACTAAACAGAGTGGCAACAAGACATGGTGTAGCAACATACCCTTAGACCCGGGGGCTGCCACCCATGTTCAATTACAAGTGAGGCTAGTTCGCTTTGACCAATTCTGTCATAGAAGTGGGAATGCCTGCCAAGACTAGAAAGCTAATGCATAGTTAAAACAACACTTCTCATATACTTCAACAATACACGATCAAAACTCTTGACACATCTATCAACATTTACTCGATGTAGTCTAATAGGTATGACAGGTCCTGATGGCATTGGGGAGTAGTATCTTGTTGCTAGCTCGAGAGCTTTTCTTGCTCATGGAGGTTCTCCTCCCGACCTCTTCGGACAGTATCCTATCTATCTTCTTACCGTAGAGAGCAAGCCACGCAGCATCTCTCACAGGCTCTATCACAATTCTATCCCCCATAACCATGATTCTAATCCTCTGATCCTCACCAATCTTCACAGCCTCAGCAATAGCCTTAGGTATAACAACTACCCTCTTCCTGCCAACCTTGGTCTCTACAACCAAGCTCATAACCTCTACCAATACACATATAGCTTAGCATCCAATTTAAGATTTAACAGATTTAACCAAGTGGTAGAGATCTCTCTACACCTGCAAGGTTTATTATTAAGAGCCTCAGCATATGTGAATTCACATCCTAACTACCTAAGAGTTAGGGTTATAGATGATCAGCGCTATATTTTCAGCACACAATCTATGAATAGAGCCAGCATGCTACAAGCCTGCCTTGTTTACTAAGTAGTGGAGGTCTTTTCTCAAAGCATAGTCTACTCGAATAGGGGCATCTGTGTGCTAGTTTACACCCTGCAACATCTCTATAAAATTCCTCCTCTCTAAGGAGATTTTTGCTAATAGAATCCATGGATCCTGAAAAGGGGTCTGGTATTGAAGCAATTAATGCTTGAGTATAGGGATGCAATGGTTTACTGAAGATTTCTCCTGTGCTTCCAACCTCCATTACATTACCACGGTAGAGGACAACCACCTTCTTAACGAGGTAGCCCACTATAGACAAGTCATGGGTTACAAGAAGATATGTTACATTAACTTTGCTACTTAGCTCCTGTAGTAAATTAAGTATTTGTGCCTGTATAGAAACATCGAGAGCTGAAGTAGGCTCATCTAGTAGTATTAGCCTTGGATTCAGTGAAACAGCTCTTGCTATGGCGACACGCTGAGCTTGTCCACCACTTAGACCTGCTGGATACTGATTTAAAATAGCTGGGGGCAAGCCAACGAGTTCCAGCAGCTCATTAATGCGTTCTTTAATCTCGTTATTATTAAGTCCCAGGTGTTTCTTCAAAGGCTCTGCTAGAATATCATAGATTTTCATCCTTGGGTTAAACGACTGAAGGGGGTTTTGGAAAACCGCTTGAACATTTCTACGATACCATGACTCCTCAGTATTGGAGAGAGCAAATATGTCTTTACCCTCAAAAAGAACTCTACCACCAGTTGGCTTCTCAAGCTTTAGTATAACCCGCAGTATAGTAGACTTCCCAGAGCCTGTTTCACCTACAAGAGCCGTGCTTTCATTCCACCCTACGGAGAAGGAGACCCCATCAACAGCTTTCACATAGCCTACTACACGACCAAATAAACCTCTCTTAATGGGGAAGTAAACGTAGAGGTTCTCTACACTCAATAGACTCATCTAGACCCCTCATAGAGGTGACAGTAAATAACTCTATCCTCGAGGACGACTCGGGGTGGGGGCATATCAGCGCATTTCGGGATTGCATGGTTGCACCTATTGTAGAAGGGGCATCCATTGTAATCCTCTCGCGGATCTGGCAAGAATCCGGGAATTGGGGTCAGCTTTTCTCCAGTCATCCTCGGTATAGCTTTCATCAACCCTTTTGTATATGGATGTAGCGGGTTTATCATCAAGTTTTTTGTGGAACCTTCTTCGACAACAATGCCTGCATACATTACTACGGTTCTATCACATGCGTATGATGCTACACCAAAGTTGTGTGTGATCATCAGTAACGTTAGACCATATTCCTCCTTGAGAGTTTTTATTAGATTGAGTATTTCAGCTTGTGTTGTTACATCAAGATTTGTCGTAGGCTCGTCTGCAATTAGTAGTTTAGGCCTTTTGGCTAAGGCAAGCGCTATTGACGCTCTTTGTAGCATACCGCCTGATAACTCGTGAGGATAGGAGTTGAGCACTCGATCTACTTCAATGAGCCTTGCAATTCTGAGTGCTTCTCGTGCAATCTTGAGTGCCTCCTCTTGGGACACTTTCAAGACCTCTGTCAATACATCAATAAACTGTTGCTTAATCGTAAAAAACGGGCTAAACGATGTAGCCGGGTCTTGGAATATCATTCCAATCTCTCTCCTTATTTTTGTCCTGATCTCTGCACTAATGTTCTTTGATAAATCAATGCCATCGTAGAGAATACTTCCCCTCTCTACACTAGCGTTTCGCGGCAGAATCATTGCTATAGCTTGTGCTAGAGTAGATTTACCTGAACCCGATTCCCCTATGACACATAGTGATTCTCCATACTGAATATCGAGGTTGACACCTCTGAGCGCTTTTATCACACAACCAAATGTATAATAGTTTACTACAAGATCTCTCACCGAAATGAGTGAGGTGTTCATTGTTTCACCGCTTTGACTTTAACCATCATGTTCCGCACTCTCGGATCCATAAATTCTTTTAGTGCATCACCAAATAGGTTAAATCCAAGCACAGTTATTAGTATGGCTAGTCCAGGGAAGAACGAAATCCACCAAGCTCTACTTATATACTGCCATCCTTCACTAACTAAAAAACCCCATTCGGGTGTTGGAGGCGGGATACCCACACCTAGGAAGCTAAGCGCAGAGGCCTCTAGTATAGCTGATCCTATATCTAGTGTAGCTTGTGTTACTAGCGGAGTTAGAATATTGGGGAATATGTGTTTAAACACTATGACCAGCGGGTTCAACCCTATGATTCTAGCTGCATCGACATATGCAAGTGACTTAACTGAAGTTACTTGAATGTAAACTAGTCTGGTGTACCATGGCCACCAAGACAGTGCTAATGCAATTATAGTATTGGTTATTCCTCTCCCAAGGACGGAGGCAAATGCTATGGCGAGTAATAGTGGGGGGAATGCTAGGAAAATATCAGCAAGTCTCATTAATGCTGTACCTAGTTTACCACCGAAGTAACCTGCTATGAGACCTATGGGCACCCCTATGGCGAGCGAGAGTAGAACTACTGAGGCTCCAATGGTTAGAGAGAAGCGTGTGCCAAGTAGCAACCTATTAGCCAAGTCTCTGCCAAGGGCGTCTGTGCCTAGCGGATGCTCTGGTGATGGAGGTGTAAACGCCTTATCAGGATTATATGCTACTCCCCAGGCTTCACTTGGACGTGTCAATATGTAAGGGGCAATAACCCCTGTAATAGTAAACGTAACCACTACTATGAATCCTACTAGATACACCTTTTTATAGAGTATGAATCTAAGGAACTCTTTGGCCCATTGTCTCATAATTTCACCCTAGGGTCTATCCATGCGTGAATCAAGTCTACTACGAGATTTATGGTAGAGTAGAGTATTGCGACAAATACTATTGAGCCCAGAATTGCTGGGTAGTCGTAGCTTAAAAGAGCCATGCCTGCGTAATATCCTATTCCAGGCCACACATAGACTAGCTCGATCATGAATGCTCCAATAATGGTATATCCAAAGCTGAGGCCTAGTGACGTGATGACAGGCGAGATCACACTCCTCAATACGTATTTGTAAACAAGGGTTTTCTGGTTAATACCATTTGCGTCTAAGAACCTCACGTAATTTTCATTCAGAGCCTCAATAGCGAGAGACCTAACCATACGAATAGTGAGGCTGAGTGGGTATAGCGATAGCGTGATGGCTGGCAACACCAACCTCTTAGCTACGTCGATAAATACCAGTAAATTACCTTGTATCAGCGAGTCGATGAGGTAAAAGCCTGTTATTGGCTTAAAGCCTGTCATAATGGCGAGCGCTGTATCAACTCGTTTTCCAGCGGGCAGTACGCCGAGCCATATAGCGAAAACTAGTTGAAATACCAGCGCAACCCAGAAAACAGGGGCTGAAGCCCCTATTATAGCCATAATGCGGATTGCATCGTCAACGAGGCTACCTATTTTTAATGCCGAGTAGAAGCCCAAGAAGATTCCTATGATCACTGCGATGGCGAAGCCCACTATAACCAGCTCCAATGTGGCTGGGAGAGCAGATAGTATGTCCTGTAGTACCGGTTGTTTAGTCCTCCATGAGATGCCCCAATTACCCGAAAAGAAATCCTTGAGGTAATAAAAAAGCTGTACATGTATGGGCTCATCCAGGTGAAGTTCTTTTCTCGCTTTTTCAATAGCCTCTAGTGGTGCATGAGGACCGACCCATAGCACTTCAGGTCTAGCTGGTATGACTCGGGTTAGAATAAAGGTAACTATGAGGACGCCAAAGACGACAAGCACAAGTAAAAAAATTCTCTTTATTATATATTCATATGTTACTGGCATGCTTGCACCAATTACGCTTCTACAACTAGCATCTGAGCAAACACTACTGTGGGGTAGCTTGGGTTAATGGCATTTTCAAGGTTTTTAATTTTTGCAGCAGCTACTCTAATATCTGTAGCGTCCCATAGTGGAACAGCTGGCACATCCTCGTAGAGTATTCTCTGAGCCTCATAGTAAAGCTTTAGTGCCTTATCTGGGTCTGAACCTTCAAGTGAATAGGCCTCCATTATGAGCTTGTTGAATGTTTGGTTCTCATAGTAACACAAGTTAAATGCTTTGCTATCACTATGGAACATGTTGTAGAGATATGTTATTGGCGATAGTACATCAGGCCACCAATAGAATATTAAAAGGTCTTGTGCTTCCTCAGGTGATTCCCATCCTTTTTGAGCTAGAGCCCATTGTTCCTCCCATGACATTGGCCTTATCTCTACTTCTATGCCTATCTTGGCAAGAGATGCTTTAATTACCTCCGCGGTCCTCGCCTCATAGATATCTCCAGCTGTATAAACGAGTATTAGCTTTCTAGGTATGCCATTTGGATACCCCGCCTCGGCCAACAATCTCTTCGCTAATTCAAGGTCATATCTGTATGTTAAGTTATCGAAGTGGCCCCATAAGCCGTAGGGTATAGGGCCGCTAGACACTCTTGCGAGTCCACCACGTGCAAGTTTCACTATGTCCTCGTAAGGTATGGCATGTGCTATAGCTCTCCTCACAAGTACATTGTCAAGCGGCGGCTTCTTAGTATTAACTAACATTAAGAGGTTCTGGAAACTTGGTTTACGCACGACAACGTAATTATGGTCTTTCTCGAAATCATCAATGTCTTCTATTGGGACATACTGCGCTATTTGTATCTCACCTGCTCTGAGCATTCTACTCTGCGTGGCAGCATCCTTTATGATTTTTATTATGAATAAGTCGGGTGCTTTATCTAGGGAAGACTTCCGTGGATAGTTGGGGTCTTTCCACCCCCACCAATCACTCCATTTCTCTAGCACTACCTCGAACTCAGGATCCCATTTAATTAGCTTATAGGGGCCACTCCCACACTCATTTCCTCTATTAAACCACTCTGAAACCTTAGAATCAGTAGCATTTGTAGCTCCAGCGTACTTCACTACATTGGGGCAGAAGATATAAGCCGAATAAGGTGATGCTGCGATCTTGAGCAGAGGAGCAGGATACTTTAGATAAAACCTCACAGTATATTCGTTCACTACTTCTATTCTATCAACAGGGTCCCATATATAAGCTGCTCCACTTCCAAGCGCGATTGTCCTATTTATGCTGAAAGCTACGGCCTCAGCATTTATTGGTGAACCATCGTGAAATTTTGCACCTTTCCTAATGTAAAATGTCCAAACAGTTCCATTTTCACTACTCTCCCATCTCTCAGCCAACCCTGGGATAAACTCGTTCTTGAAAGGATCATACCAGACAAGCGTCTCGTACACTAGCGGTAGCCACATAATAGAGTTCGAGAATTCAGTGCTTGGTTCAGCTGTAGTCATTTCCGAGAGAGACGCATATACAACAACCTTTTTCGATGGTGCTAGAGGTACTCGTGTTAAAAATACAGCCACAACAACTGCTATTATTACTACCACTGCTATGACTGGATAAAGCCACTTGGGTATAGCTTTCATTTCTCTAATCCCTTGGGATAAAAACATCTATAAACTTTACATTTTCATTTTTGACTGTTTATATAAATTTTACGTTTTTATCGTATTTATACTTTATACTTTCATTTTTGTCTGCTTTACATTCTTGGGGTGTCTTCTCTATACAGCTCCTTAAGCAAAGCTGAGAGAAAAAGGATTGTTATTTACTTGCCACGTAATCTCATAGCCATGCCTAAGAGGTCTGGGTGAACATACTCGCCATTCTTTATTATTACCTCTCCATCACATTCGACCGTGGGGTTTAAGCAAACCCCATCTGTGTGGGATGATGCTGGACCTAGCTTCCCCTTAAACGTTGAGGACTGTGAACCAATGCCCCATTCAATAACACCCCATACTCGCTCATCCTCTAATATGTTACCTGATAGCTTAGCCCCTGGGTTACATCCATAGGATATGTGAGCTATGTTAAACATTCTCTCGTCGTTAAACGACTTTAACCATTTTTCAAATACCCTTGCCTCATATCCGCCTTCAATTCTCTTAACTCTGCCCTCAGAAATGTGAAGTTTTATTGGAGACTTTAATATCCCTAGTTCCTCGGGTGGCCATACCGACCCATCGAAAACTATCACACCGTTAATACTGTCTTCGATGGGCGCCCAGTCTACTTGGCCAAAAAGCATATACTCTCCTGGCCCATTAACCTCACCTTCTACAAGCACAGGTCTCCTAGGATCATTCTCGAACTCTACATCCATGCCACTTGGACTCTTCATTTTCATTCTCTTACACCTTTTCGTAATAGCCGCTAGCTTTCGCTGAAACTCGTACATAGCATTGAGGTCAACTCTTCCAATGGTTCTAACCATCATATCGCTATACATTCCCACTAGACAGATATACTTGACTCTACCTGTCTCCATAGCCTTCCAATAGGGTGTTGAGTAAAGCAACCAGTTTCTATTGTATTCTATCCACACATCTGCCTCCCTTAACACAGCCGTTAAAGCCTTGACTGGTAGGTACTTGTCAGCAGCCATTCCCACGCCTACAGGGGTTTGATGAAGAAAGATCACAGGCTTGGCACCTATAAGCATAGCGGCCTCTGCTGTAGCAAGAGCCACATTCCAGTCGCCAGCCGTATCTATAGTTATCACCACCTCATCTTCTCTAGAGACCTTTAATACATCACGTACCAGCTTGTAAGCTGCTTCAAGGAGCTCAAAGTCGAGATGTCTTATGGTCATGTACCTCCCCAACTAAATTAAAGTTCTCAACTAGTTAAAACTTTATGTATCGAGAAAATGAGAACTAGAAAAATTTGTTGCTTCTTTGATTTTTGTGTAGGTTAATAATCGATTAAAGCTTGTAAAACACCATATTATAGATGACAATATATAATGCAAAAAGTTTGATACGTTATCAAATACTTTGGGAAAAGCGTTTTCTAAATACTTCTCAACTTCGTAGACTCGAGTTAAGTATAGATGGTATGTTAATAGGTTCTATTTAAAGAATTTAGGGCTTCATCCAAGCAGATTCCGTCTTTGGTCAAGTCCATCACATTACAGTAGCATATGTTGCCTAGCTATTCGTGTGAAGATTTTCAAATAAAAATTAGTGGGGTTAAGAGTTGGCTCTCATTTATAAGAGTTGATGTTGCATGTTGACTTGTCTGGCCAACTTAATTAGGCTCTCTATGGCAATTGCACTCGCTTTAACCGGGTCAATCACTGGAGCATCTATTAGACTTAGACTTTGTATCTTCTCTGCATATCCCCCGAATCCAGTACATCCTAACACAAAGGTTATCCAGCGCTCCTTTGATGCGATAGGTTTAGTGGCTTCAAGTAACATATTTAGTGTCTTTTCCTTGTCTTTATCTATGTCCTCTACACCAAGTGGTACGCCAATTACGTCTGCTACCACATTCTCGAAACCTAAGCTCTTTACCCTGTTCCAAATCAAGTTAAGGGCATGTTTCTCGGCTCCAACAGTCACTATATAGATTGGGCGACCGTAAAGTCTTGCAAGAGTTAGAGATGCTTCTCCTGCGCCAATCACTAAATTACCTGTTTTAAGCCTTAGTTCATCGACTCCAGGGTCGAGGAAGCAGTTTACTATTATCCCATCATATGTGTTAACAAGTTTTGTACCTATTTCTACGACAAGGTGAGAAGCCTCTTCGTAGGACTCCTGCGATTCTACTGTTCTAGGGCCTCTAGGTAGAGAGATGACCTCCACCACAGTATTGGGTGAAAGAAACCTTTTATACAGGTTTCTATCATTCTCGTTCCAAGTTGAGTGTCCAACGGGGTTTATTACAAGGATTTTCATGTAAGGCCACGCTCTTTTACCAACTCCTCGACAGGTATATAGTCATAGTTGAATCCGAAGTGCCTTGGGCCAAATAATTCAAGTCCTCGTGGTGTTCTCCAGACACTAGGTGCTTTAGCGGCTATGCCGTTGACCACCATACCTTCTTTCAGCTCAGTATTGGTTATAGGTGTTCCATCGTCCATTACCAGCATGAATAAGTCGGGGGGCATAACCAGGGGTTCATTGTCTATCCAGACCATTATGTGCTCGTTCATTATCCACGACTTCAAAACCCTTCCCGAGAACAAACCAACTCCTCTTACAATGGCCTCGCCTTTCAAGAACCCACCTTCATTTCGCCAAGTATACCTCTCGACAACTCCTTTGAAGACTGCCCAGCCCTCTAGTACTTCAGCTATTGCTTTAACTGGGTCTCTTCCCTCAGCTCTCGCTTTTAATACCTCTTCGCCAAGCCTAATACACTTTGAGATAGTTCCTCTCACCACTGCTTTCTCTGCTTCATGTCTCTTCATTGGTGTATCAACAACGGCTACATATCTGCCACTAAGTACTGATAGATATCTAGCTATCGCCTCGTAGTCGTCTATATCAGCATACCCTCTCATGATCACCACGTTGCCTGTCTCCGACACCAGGACAGAGGGGTGCATTGGTATATTGAATATGTGGACTGTGCACTGGTGTAGTTCTGGGGCAGCCCTCCCCAAAAGGTCTCCATCTATAGCTGGTATACCAATCTCTGCCGCAATCTTTAGTGCTATAGGCGTGTTTTCGCCGCCGAGCTCACTAGCGACTACACCAGCTATTTTAGCACCCAGCTCTTTTTCCATAATTTCAAAAGCTTTCTCAATAGCGTTAATTATTTTAATCTGCTTCTTAGGCGCCAGACCAGGGGCTATGGAACCAACATAGTATGGAACCACTACAACACTATCCTCTGGTAGCTCTCCCAAATCCACTATGTCAATGCGTTTACCTGCTTCTAGCACCCTCTTCAGCATTGCTAAGCCCTCTCCAGGGTTTCCCCCACCACCGGTCCCTAGGATTGTTGCGCCAAGTACAAGTTTTTCGGCTTGACTAATAGTAGATATGGACAACAAATGACTTCACCTATGCACTAGTAATAGTATTGATTAAGTTTGTATTCTTAAATATTATTTTGATGCAATAACTTATGCTACTACAATTTATAAATGCAGATATAACAATGTATATTGTTTTAAGGCTGGTTGAGCTGTTTTAACCTTACTCTACATAGTCATTTCTGGATGTAGCCCTTATTCCACGTGGGGGCTCTACAATTATTTCTGTGACGAATCCTTTTAAACTCCTCTTTGATGCACATTAACGTCTCAATATCCACAAAAATCTTTGTCCTAAGCTCCTTGAAACACCCTTTGATTTCTTAGGACATTATTAACACCAAGACTCTGCCTAGCAATATTCACTATCTTCTTCATGAGCTATCTTGGTACAAGTTCATCGATATACTCTCGAATATTTCTCTTAGACTTAAAGACTTAACCACTTCTGCCACAACCTTGAATATTGAAGTAGTATTCATGCTTTTACATTCTGCTCTTTTAAACATTATTACTCTCCTACCTATTATGTTGTTGTTACTAAGCATGTATAGTCACAATCAATATTCTTTTCACTACGTCTCTTAGCAGTTCTTCTAATATCCCTAATGTCTCTTCAAGACCTTTGATATCTCTTCTGAATTTCCTCAACTCATATCCTGTGTTAATAAATTTCAAAGAGTAGTCTCAAATCTCTTGACTTTAAACATTCTTTTAGCTAGTAGAGCTCCGATAAATTCGTTATTAGCTTTGTGAACAGTTTTATCTATGCTGTGAAAACACAATGCAAAATAAAAATGGGCGCAGACTTTGCAGTGTTATGGTTTTCCATTTTGATGTAGCTATAGTATAGCTCGGTATTGTCTGTATACGAGTAGAGTTTATAATTCGTAGTACGTATAATATATTTTGTTGTGTATTATGAGTGTTGTTATAAGTATTCGTGTACCGAAGAAGCTTAAGGAGCAGATGGATATGTTAAAAGGATATGTTGATTGGGGTGAGGAGATCAGGAAATTTATTGAGAGGCGTGTTGAGGAGCTTCGCAGGGTTTATGTACTGGAAGAGGTTCGCAAGGTGATTGAGCAGCTTCCCGAGGTTCCCAGGGGCACGGTAACTAGGTATTTGAGGGAGGATCGTGATAGTAATTGACGCCTCTGCGTTAGCAAAATATCTTCTGAGAGAGGAGGGTTGGAGAGTGGTCGAGAGCTATTTGCTACAGCCTGTGTATTCTGTAGACCATGTGGTCAAAGAGGTGGCCAACGCTATATGGAAACATGCGGTGCTACATAGATACATTTCCAATGATATGGCCCTAGCTATTTTCAGCCAACTCAAAAAGCTTATAGACGAGAAGATAATAATTATCGAGCCTCAGGAGAGGTACATAGACAAGGCATTCAGTATAGCGCTAGACAACAGCATATCTGTCTACGACGCTCTATACATAGCCCAAGCACTAGAGAACAGAAGAGAGCTACTCACAAGCGATAGCAGACAAGCGAATATCGCCAACAAACTTGGAATCAAAACAATTTTAATTGAATAACATTGTGGTAGCGGATTTGAGTTGACGAACAAAAGATTTTTGCTTATGATCGCAATCTAAGAGAAGTGCTAGGCCTATAAATATGAGGAGGGTTAAAGAGCTTAGACGATATGGTTGCCTATTATCTTCAAGATGTTGTTAATGAACTATGTAAAGCCATTAAAACGAGAATCTGGGAAAAAAGAAGCGAAAATATTAGCTCAGGCAAAGCACCCATTACCGCTACCCAATTAATTCTTCCTATTATCAAAATTTTTTGGTTTAGCTATAATCTTTTTAATAATCTCATTGAACTATATCTTAAAACTTTCAAGGCTTACCAAACATGAGTATGGAACGGCTTCATGTTAAAGACACTCAGAATATGTTAAAAATATATTAAAAAGTTGGATTTCGAATATTTTACATTTACATTGGGTAAACTATATACACATTATTGTTGTTTATGTAGCCCAGCAGAGTCTTATAGTATTCTTGCACACATCTATCGCCACTGTTCAAAGCATTTATTGCCTCGTTAACGACATTTCCTATAGTAGTGAATTGCCCGTTATAGTAAATTGCTGTGCTACTGCTTATATAGCTGTGTTCGAGGTTTAGTAGAGTCGCTATCAACTGCCGCTTTAATGCTGTCGCCATATCGCCATAGACTGGTGAAACTAGGTAGTCGGCAAGCTCTGGGGGGCTTTAAAGCTTGTTCCCAGCATACTGTTTATGTAGCTAACATCCTCATCTGTGACCCTAGTCTTCCATGTACCCGTCTTCTTATCATAGTTAGACCAGCTCCAACACGAAACCGAAGTTATTACCCGGTAAGTCTTATCAGTCTCTACATAAACCTCGTAGGACGTTGTCGTTGTACTAACTATCATATTGCACAGCTACTGCATGTAGGCATTTCAACAACAACCTTGTAAAACTCCTTCAAAAGCCTTGTTTCGCCGCTTTCCTCGGGGCCGTAGAGATGTAGAATAAGGTAGAAACCTTTTTCGGCATAGGCCATGAGTTTATCGAGCTCCTCAACCCTGTCAACAAATCTGATCTCCATAAATATGCAAACCCGTTGCAATTTGATTATATGGCGAGCCAGTATATAACATCTTTGGCACTCGAAAGCACCAAGCTACTTTTCTATTGCAGCCACATGAGATTAGAATTTGATGAAAGGGAGAGGTGCCAGGGTTAGTGTTGAAACTTTAGAAATCAACATGAGTAACTTTTGGGCTTTGCGACCAAGCCACTGCAACTCTAGGTTGGTAAAGTTGGGAGTGATTGCAATGCATAATCTCTTTTTCTCTTCTTTAATACTTTTAGGGTAAGCAGGGTTGTTGCAGCGCTGATTCCTAGACCCACTAGTATCAAGGTTGTGAAGCCATAATCGACTTTCTTGTGTATCGAAAACTTTTCTGGGTAATTGCTGAAGAGTGCTAGGGCTGTGATTGCTGTTGTTTCCACGTTTGGGTCTCCCCTTGGTGTCAGGTCACCGTTGTAGTGCGTCACCACACCGCCGTCAACTATAAACCTATTGATGTTGTCTTCAATCCACTCAACTATTTCATCTCTTTGTCCTAGCGCCCTCATCAGGAAGTAGTATAGAGATAGCTTGTACGTCTCAAACAACCCGCTTTTGCTGTACGCTATATCCCCAAATCCAATGCCGAGCCACATCCCCTTCACATGCTCCTTGTATCTCTGGATCTGCTCAAGGTTCTTGTTCTTCAACTCTTGCAGAGATGCCAATATGGCTAGATCTGCATAGTCTAGCCAGTCTGGCAATACCGAGCCGCTTACAACGTCAGCGTATATATAGATTGCCTCACCTGTAACAGCTTTTTTAGAGCCAAGCGATAATCTCGACACTGTTTGGGGAGGAACAGAAATGTCTTTGAATAGCAGTATCCTAAGCCTGTTCCCATCGTCGTACAGAGTAGTGTTGTAGTGCGATAGAAAGGCCTCCACCATAGGTGCAATTCTGCTGCCACACATTCTAAGCACCTCAACTGCTAGCCAATTCGTATTCAAATAGCACACATCGGCCTCCACCTTCGGCGACTCCCTCAGGCATCCCATGCCATTCCCAAAGTCAACAAAAAGAGACTCGAGAAAGAGGCACATCTTCTGTAGTGTAGTATTCGCAACACCCCCTGCTTTTGTGACGCCATAAAAAGCACCTTCAAATGCTTCATCTATATATGCTATGGAAGCCACAAATACTAGAACCAGTATTGAGGCCACGAAAACCAAAGATAATGTCCTGATCCACATTTTTCGCGCCACAGATACAGAGACTAAGCACATCCCTAGGAAACCGTGTTGCACGGAAAAGAGTGAAGCGATTAAAAGTATTTAGGTGTTGCTGAAAGCGTGGTAGATGGGTGATTTTTTTTGACTATTTATCTGAGAGGGCATATAATGGTTAAGAAAGAGTTTGCCGATCTTATATTGAGTGGGCTGAAGACTACTACGATAAGGCTTGGCAGGGTTGTGCCCAAGTCTAAGGAGGTTATTATTCATAGTGGTGGTAGGCCTGTTGCAAAGGCTGTTATAGAGGGTGTTGAGTATAAGAGGGTTGGGGAGCTCAGTGACGAGGATGCCAAGAGGGACGGCTATCAAAGCATCGATGAACTTATAAAGTCTTTGGAGAGGATATACAAGACCAGGATATCTGATAGCGATATTGTGACGATAATTAGGTTTAGGGTTGTGAAGAAATTCAACGAGATAGACACAGACGATGTTTATCTGGGGCTCGAGCCCATAGACATTGCGAGGCTTGCCCATAGATATATATTCGATGAGCTTTCAGAAAAAGATAGGAGGATAGTGGAGGAACTGCTGAAGAGTAAGAGCATAAGAACTGTTGCTATAAAGATGTTTGGGTCTCTCAACAAGAGGTGGATCGTCAGAAAAACCCTTAGAAAGTGTTTAGCGAAGCTGGTGAAAAAAGGTGTGATAAGAGTTGATGAGGCTAACCTCAAGAAGCTAGCAGAGGTTTCGGGTTTTTGGAGAAGGGTTTATTTGGATTATGCGAAAAATCATGGAAACAAAAATGGTTTTATCTAGATTTATGAGAGTTTTATAACGTTCTCTTTCTTGCTCATAACAATGTCGAAGGCTACTTCTGCAGCTGCCTGCAGGTTGAAGCATAGTAGCATAAGTTTTTCGAAGAAGGATTTCATCTTCAGATAGTCCTCTAATGACTTGTACTTTGGTATTACATCAGCTTCTACACTACTGATAAACTTTGTTGCTTCAGCTGCTAAATCAGCTGCTCTACTCGCTATTGAGAGGTCCTGGCTTGTTATAGCCTGCAAAATCATATCTATTGTATAGTTTAGGTGTAGCTTCATCTCCTCTAGCTTATCCCCAACAACTTCTCTAACAACATCTATCAACACTGTTTTCTCGCTTAGTATTTGCGCGGCTTGGGCAAGGGCATCCCCTACATCCTCCAATGTCTTTATCAACACTCTATACTCTGTTAGAAACTGGGATGTGTTCAGCATGTTTAGGGCATAGACATATCTTATGGCAAGTGCATGCACTCTATCCATCTCAAATTCTAGTTCTGTGATCTCCTTCAAGTGATCTACTAAACCGCTTTTAATAGATGTTATTAGGTACTCCAACATACTCTTTATTGTTGAGGTCATTCTACCGACAAGCCCATCGATACTATACCTCTCTGTATCAACAAAGTTCTGGATTATTATAGTGTTTCTGGTTTGATCAATTATCTCAGCACCTATCAGCATTCTAACCATTGTTCTGATACTACCCATTATGTGTGGCGGTATAGAGCTGTCCTCATATTCGATAACTATTCTGTCATAGCCTACTATATACGAGGTGTATAATGCTCTCTGTATCAATTCTTCGCTAGTATTTTTAGATAAAATTATTTTTATCTCCTTCTCCTTGGTCCTCTTCTCAGCGAGCTTCTGCGGAACAACAACCAGAGAGCCATCGTTTTTCACCTCGAGAACCACAAGGTCAGAGGGCTTTAGATCAACTGCTTTGACCCATTCAGAAGGAAGCGATATCATGAGTGTTGATTTTCCGAATCTCTGAACCTTTCTTGTTTCAACAATTTTTTGCATGCTCATAAATCTCTATACCACTAATCTACTTTGTTTAATCAGCTTAAAACTGTTTTTATACAATAATACACGGCCTTTAAAAATCTATTTTTTACATCTAAACACCGCCACATCGACATTTACTCGCCTTAGTGGGCACCTTAGAGAGGTGTACAATGCAAGGTTATTGTGTTGAAGCGATTAAGGAGCGGGCTTAGCAGTAATAAGTTTGGATTCATGCATATTTTTCTTTTGTGATCTTCGTCTATAAAGCCAAGGTTCATCAGCTCGAATGCTCCCTTAGCTGCTGGAACCAGTAGATATTGGAATACTATACTTTCAATGGTTTACACTGAAGAAAAAAATGGAAAGTCTGTACTTGTCTAGACTAGGGAAGGCGATGTGGCAGGGGCTGGTGTCGGAGCTGGTGCTGCTCTCATTCTCTTGTTTATACTATCACCCAGGGCCACATATAGCAGTATCCAGCCTATGAAGCCTAAGATTGGCAAGAATATTGACAATATGAATAGTATGCCTGCCACCAGATACAACAAGTTTTTCTCAAGATCATTTAGTTTTAAGCACATTATCAGCATACCGATATCGCCTAGTATCAGCAGCAAATAGCCTATGATGATCAAGGCTATGCCTATTAAGGCTAATACGAGAGGTAATCCCACAAGCATTAGAATCAGGCCCCAGAAAAAGCCTATGTAAATTAGTGTCGAAGCTGTTGAGAAGTCAGGGTTTATAGAGGCCAGTTTCCTCACACCCAGCAGGAACTTGCCCCACAGACCTATCAACGCTACTATAGCGCCTATTAAAAAGACAATTATGATACCGATCAAAGCACCGATAATTGACGCCAATCTTCCGACAAAAATCGTTGTTAGTAAGCCGAATATCACCGAAGCCAATCCTATACCAATCAAAATCCATGCTATGAACAGATATAGTGTCCCCTCACGCATACTCTTGTAGGCTTCAACATAGGGGTCTGCACTACCCAAATCTGTCCACCTAGCATATCTTCTCCCCAGAAATATTTAAATTTTAAGAGATTGTTGTCTAGACATGTTCTTGGAAAAACCCTCAAAATTGTGGCAACTACTCCTGAACCATTTTTCCGATGTCCTGGATCTCGATTTCGATTATTCTATTGTCTTTTATTCTAACGACAATGTTGTTTTCTAGAAGTAGTGCTTTGTCGGCTTCTCCCTCATCTATGATTATGTGGAGGGAGTCGGAGGCTCTGTCATATATTATCTTCGCTTTTTCAAGTTCTCTTAGACTTATTGTGTATATTTCCTCGCTACTCAATTTTCTCACAATGGTTTGAAAGCCTTGGTATGGGAAAATATGTCTTTCTATAAACATCAAGTCATCTGTGCTTATAAGCTCTGTAAGCAAAGTAGGTTCAACCACGAAATCCGAGCTCGATTTGAATGTCAAATCCCGAATCTGTAACAAAAATAAAGGATTTAAAACCAGGAATGGAAGGAATAACAACTGACGTAAGAGTTCTGGAGAACTATGGTACAAGAACTATAGAGACAAAAGCAGGTATGAGAACACTTGGCGAATATCTTGTTGGCGACGACACTGGAAGGGTAAAGCTTGTTATATGGGGTCAAAAAGCATCATCTCTAAATGTTGGAGATGCTGTAGAGATAAAGAATGCTTGGGTCACTTCATTCAGGGGAGAGGTTCAGCTTAATGCAGGAAAGAATAGCGAGCTTTCAAAGTTAAACGACGACGCTGTTCCATCTGCTGATCAAATTCCAGAGGAGATGCCTAAGGCAGAGGGCGGGGCAGCCCCATCGAGACCTAGATACAGCAGAGGGCCAAGAGGAAGAGGAAGGGGAAGAAGGTGAATTAAAATGGCGGAGAACCAGCCACAGCAACACCCAAGATGGAACGAGGTCTATAGAAAGAAAGGAACAGAAGTAGGAATTGATAAAGGAGACTTCATTGTCGCTGTTGACGAAGAAAAGGCATATGCATTAGCGCCTGCAGTATACTATGTTTGGAACATGTGCGATGGGGAGACAACCATAGGTAAAATTGTTGAGAGTCTTGCTGACGCCATCCAAGAAGATATAGACACAGAAACACTGTACAATGCAGTTACAGATATTATTGATAAGCTAGTTGAAGTAAATCTGCTTGAGAAAGTATCGTAGAGATTCCAAATCAAATAAATTATCCTCCAAATAACAAAGTTTTTTATCCGGATAATCTGGCTTGGTATAGCATAGATTTGGGGTCATCAGATCTTCTCATATATCCGCAAAGTAGTGTGAGCATATATAGCATATCTCCTAAGTCACTGATTTCATAGAATGTGGTTATATATCCCTCGCCCAATCCATATAGTACCGGCTCTCCATTGCCAAGCATTATTAACTCGTTGAGGTAGATAGCAAGTCTTGGCTCTATTCGAAATCTAGTATACCTTACATCTGCACTTTCATATTCTATTCTAATGTTGAAACCCTTTGCCAAATAGAAGAACAGCGCTTCTTTGGGAACTATTTTCACATTTCCTCTGTAAGAGACGTCATGTTTTATAGTCTCAGCCACACCTCCCTCGGCAAGTTCTCGAATATTTTCCTCATCGAGACTATCCTCGAAACATATATGCGCTATTCCAATCTTTTCATCAAAATCTATGTTGATTCCGAGTTGCTTAGCCCTCTGGCTACATAACCCAGTTTTCGTATATGGGATCAGAATTTTTGTATCGACCCAAGCTATTTCAGCGACCTCGTGATAGTGTTGAAAGGGGATATCAACACCTTTACCACATATTATTGCAGATCCTGGCGCTAGTGACAGTCTTCTTTTAACGCCATTAAATATTGTTGTTATGATGAAGGGCTCTGTTGCAATGTGGACTGGGATTTCGTGAGCCCATCTAAAGAGCTGTTTAGCATAGTTTATAAGATTCTCTTCGACTCCATTCCTAGAATCTATCGCTATGCAGCCCTCGTTTATCTTCAAAGTGCTTCACCATTTGAGCACAAAAATTCATTAATTTTTAAACAACATTTTAAATAATGCTAGTAAACCAAGTAGATTCCAGTAGTGGTGGTGAGTAATTGTCTAAAAAGCCCTCCAAGGCCTTCAAAGCATGTATAAGATGTAAGGCGCTTGTCCCAGCAGAGACAGAGACATGCCCTGTTTGCGGATCAAAGGAGTTTTCAACCGAGTGGAGCGGGGTTGTAATTGTCCTCGACCCTGAGAAGTCTATGGTAGCAAAGCTTTTAGGTATAAAAACCCCAGGGAGATATGCTATAAAGGTTGGCGCTTGACGGTGTAAAAAATGAGTGGTGTGAAACTGGGACAGGCAGGAAAAACAATTAAGGTTAGCGATGATCTCTCTGTAACCGTGGTTAGAGAAGCTGAGAACAAATTGTTGTCGAGGATTGAGGTGGAGCTGTATTTGGAGCACATAACAAGGGGCACTCCATCGAGAAAAGAAATACAGAAAATACTATCATCAATATATGGTGCTCCCGAGGATAGTATAATAGTGAAGAGGATATTGTCTGAGTATGGCAGGGGAAGCTCCAAGGCCCATGTACACATATACCTCGATAAAAATATTATTAGGTCTGTAGAGCCAAGATATATGCTTAAAAGAGCTGGGCTAGAGAGCTAAACTAGCAAGGGGGTGTAAACAGATTGGCGGAAAAAACAAAGAGATTTAGATCACAGCTCTATGAATACGACTATAAGACAGGGACGATAAAGCTTAGGAACAGGCTCTGCCCTAGATGCGGCTCGGTAATGGCTTTTCACAAAGCTGGCAAGCCTAGGTGGCACTGCGGAAAATGCAACTATACCATATTTGTTGAGGAAAGGAAAAAGTGATTGTTGTTGGCATAGAGTCTTCTGCACACACATTTGGTGTTGGAATAGTTACTGATGACAATGAAAATGATTTTATATTGGCGGATGAGCGTATCCAGTATATACCGAAGCGTGGGGGGATACACCCAAGAGAGTCATCCAGGTTTCTCGCAGAGAAGGGCCCACAGATACTGAAAAACGCTTTTATAAAATCATCGATAGAGCCGAAAAAAATCGATGCTGTGGCCGTTGCTCTCGGCCCTGGACTAGGCCCTTGCCTAAGGGTGGGCGCAACAATTGCAAGAACACTCTCAGCTTACCTAAACAAGCCACTGGTTTCTGTAAACCATGCAGTGGCACATGTTGAGATAGGCTCTAAGTTAACTGGGCTAAAAGACCCTGTAACTGTGTATCTATCTGGTGGAAACACAGCTGTTATAGCATATGTTGATAAAAGGTATAGGATTTTTGGGGAGACACTCGATATTGCGTTGGGGAATCTTCTAGACACCTTTGCTAGAGAGGTTGGTCTTGGACCACCATATGTGGTTGGCGGGATGCATGTTGTTGATAAATGTGCTGAAAGTGGGAAGAGGATACTACCCGATTTCCCCTATGTTGTCAAGGGGCAGGACATGGCATTCTCAGGCTTATTCACAGCCTCTCTCAGAGCATATAGGAAAGGCGTTGACCTAAATGATATATGTCTAACCCTCCGCGAGATCGCATACAATAGCGTATTGGAGGTGTCTGCAAGATGCTTAATGCATACAAAGAAGAAGGAGATAATGCTTGTTGGCGGTGTTGCTGCAAGCCCTATACTAAGAGAGAAGTTTGTTGAGATGGCTAAAATCTATGGGGCTTCAGTAGGTGTTGTACCACCACAGTATGCTGTTGACAACGGTGTTATGATAGCGTGGACAGGTCTACTTGGCTACAAAGCTGGGTTAACAATAGATTTGAAGTCTGCTGTTGTTAGGCAGAGATGGAGAATAGATGAGGTTGAGATCCCATGGAGATAGAGCTTCCAGAGACCATAAAAGAAATGCTTGGCGAAGACTATGCAATTATCCATAGAGATGGTATTGCCATTGGCAAGGTGCTTGACTCTGTAGAGCTGCTTTCGATGGGGGCAGAGGCATACATATTCAAAGCAAAGTTTATGGGTGTAGATGCTATAATTAAGTGGAGGTTTCCAAAGCCCTACATGCCGAAGGAGCTAGACATGCAGTTGAGGAGGTATAGAACAGAGCTAGAAGCTAAGATAATTTGGAAAGCACTTTCAATAGGTGTCAAAGCTCCGACACCCCTCTTCACAGATCTTAAGGAGTGCTTCCTCATAATGACCTATGTGAACGGCGAGAATTTTAGAGATGTTGTTGGGATTATAGATGATGAGAAGCTATGCAGTTTAACAAGAACTATAGGTTTTTATGCAGGGATTTTGCACAAAAACAACATTGTCCACGGGGATTTGACAACAAGTAATGCAATAGTCGGTAAAGATGCTGTATACATTATAGATTTTGGTCTTTCCACAATTTCTAAGAGAATTGAGGATAAGGCCATCGATATACACATATTCTTTAGATCTGTGGAGAGTGCGCATAGCAGATTTGAGGAACTTATGAAAAGATGTTTTGTTGATGGATATAGAGATGCTGTTGGCGAGGATACAGCAAACAAGGTTTTGAATGCTGTGAAAAATATTCGGTTGAGGGGTAGATACATTGCTGAAAGGAAGCTGAAAAGCGAGTGGGTTTTATAGCTTTATCTTCTTCCGCAAGTTGCCTAGACCAAAACCTTTTAAGCAACAAATATTATGTGAATCACTGGGGTTTGCATCGATGGAGATATTTTTCGCGACAAACAACATGAATAAGGTGAGAGAGGCCGAGGCTATTCTAAGGAGTTTTGGGATAAGGATTATACCTGTAAATGTTAAGAAGATTGAGATTCAGCACGATTCTCTAGAGGAGATAGCAAGATACGCTGCTAAAATTGCTTATAAGGAGCTTGGGAAGCCTGTTGTTGTCGAAGACTCAGGGCTTTTCATAGATTCTCTAAATGGGTTTCCAGGTCCCTATAGCAACTATGTTTATAAAACCATTGGTTTGAGGGGGGTGCTCAAGCTTCTAGAGGATTATAGGGAGATTGAGCTTAGAAAGGCAAGGTTTATAGCTGTAGTGGTGCTAGCTCTTTCAGAGGATGAGGTTAAGGTGTTTAGAGGTGTGGTAGAGGGGTTTATAGCATTCGAGATAAGGGGTGATAAAGGCTTTGGCTATGACCCAATATTCATACCTATGGGGGCTGCAAAAACCTTTGCCGAGATGGATCTAGAGGAAAAGGGGCTCTATTCCCATAGAGGCAAAGCATTTAGAGAGCTTGGCGCATGGTTACATAGGTCGATGCATGGCAGGTAACAACATTGTTTTTGCCGCCTGTGAATGATGATGCTTTTTGTTCATATCCCAAGATTTAATTATAAAAATTTATAAGAGTGTGTTGTTCATATCTATAGAAGAATAATGCATTATAATGTGTGAATATGGTATGGCTGGTAAAAGGAGAGATAAGGGAGAGTCGCATTCAACTAGGCCTGCAAGACTTGGCCCCCCAAAATGGGTTAGATATTCACAGGATGAGATTGAGGCTATTGTAGTTGAGCTAGCTAGGATGGGGTACACCCCATCTATGATAGGGGTTATCCTGAGAGACCAGTATGGGATTCCACTAGTCAAATCAGTTACAGGTATGAAACTTACAAAGATTCTTGAGAAACATGGTGTTGCACTGCCCATACCAGAGGATCTGCTTAGACTAATGGCCAAGGCAGTGAATCTGAGGAGGCATCTATCTGAACAGCCAAAGGATTTCACGAGTAAGAGGGGGTTAATAGAGACAGAGTCTAAGATAAGAGCATTGATAAGATACTATAAGCGTGTGGGCAAACTACCCCCAGATTTCGAATATGATCCTGAGAGAGCAAGGCTCCTTGTCTCTCAGTATCTTGGCGCAGTACTGCAGCAGGGCATGGCACAATCCCCTAGCCAGGCACCTGCCGGTACAGTAACACAACCAGCAACCACAGCTCAAGAGAGTCAGCAACAACCATCGCAACAACAGCCAGAGTCTTCCGAGGCACAGCAGTAGCAATTCTGATGCTGTTTCATCTTATTTTCGCTTCTTAAAGTATTTCTTTTAAAGTATTTAATAGTTTTTGTCTCTTCTATAAAATGGTGTGTGCTGTGGCTAGGCAATTCAAGGAGCTTGTGGCTCTGGTTAAACAGGTTAAGGGGGTCTACATCGTCTATGCCCCCACAATCGACAGCATCTTCTCGGCATCTCTTCTTCTAAGATTTTTCAAAGAATATGAAGCAGACATTATGTTAGCCCCATATTATTCAGCGTCTAAACCCAGTGGCGATGGTATTACCATCGGAGTTGGGGTGATGCAAAGAAGCCCCTTGCCGGGAACGAGATATGTTTCAATAGACGATTTTCTGGAGAGGGATGTAAGCATAGTGCAGTCCACATCTATACATCTCGTGAGGAATATCAAAAACTATTGGATTGTTCCAAAGACCATCGAAGCATTGTCCATGTCGGCCATGCTATCGATTGCCCGCTCTACACTCTATGATGAAAATGTTGTGGAGATTCATAAGGCTGTGTTGGAGGAGGCGGTGTCAAAGGATTTGTGGGAGTATACACAGAGTCTTAGACTCTTTGGCTATCCAAGAATAGATGCTGCCCAAGCTCTTGCAAAAACTTTGGAGCCCTATATCGTGGGGGTCTCGCTAGACGATAAAGCTGGTTCAGAGATTGTGAGCAAGGTTTTAGCCGCTAAGGAGAAGGATATTGTGAAGGGTGTTGCCGAGGAGGTTGAGAAAATAGTTTCTAGCTATGGAAGAGGCGCTCCAAGTGTTATAGGGCCAAAAATAATTGTTAAAAATGTTGAGGGTGTTGTAGATTTGTACGAGACTGTCTATGCACTCTCGTTCTACCTTGATCTTAAGGGGGCTGAGGCACCTCTCTACATAACCTTGGAGCCTAGGATAGTGGGCTATGCTGTGGCTAGGATGTATTCAACTCTAAAGCAATTCAAAAACTTTATAGACAATCTGATAAAGGGGCTGGCAATAAAAAGGTTTATTGTCAAGGGCATCAGAATAGGGGTTGTCGACATATCGACAGAGCCTAGTGTACCACCTCTCTACACATTGTACAGAATCTTGAAGGGTGTTGGGCTGGCAGAGGATATAACGGTTTTCACAAACGGCAAAGAGTATCTACTGCCCCTGCAACTAGTTGAGGCTAGGTGGCCACTGGAAAAGGAGCTGAATATAGATAGAAACTATATTGTGTTGCCAAATATTCAAAGCGTTGGTGATGTCATAAAATGATGTTGGAGCTAAGCATAGAGATAGTGATGAGCGATGAAAACATGTGTAGATCTGTTCTAAACGCGGTTGAGCCAGACAACAAAACAGCTCCAAGCTCTATAACCATCGATGTTACATGCCAGGGCAACGTTATGAAGATACTAGTTAGAGGCTCAAATACGAAGATCCTAACGTTTAGAAATACTGTAGATGATCTTCTAGAACATGTATCCATAGCCATGAAAACGGTTAACGAGGTTCATAGTGCTAGCACCTCTTGATCTAAACCAGCTTGATGGAAAGAGCTAGTAGCATATCGTTTCTTCACATAGGTTTGGAACGACTATTGAATCTCCTCTACGTATCTAAATATAGAGTCGGCAATTATTGTAACTATCTTGGAGTTCCTTGGAAGCTCTCTAGAAACCTTTATAGCCCCAGCTATGTTGGCACCTGAGGATATCCCTGCCAATATGCCCTCTTCTTTCGCTAGGTGAAGCGCCATTTCAAGCGCCTCGCTATAGGAAACCTCGATTACCCTGTCTATCACTGTCTTGTCTAGGAGTGGTGGAACATCTTTGTGTAGCAACCCCTCTATCCTATCCTCCCCAACACCTCCAGCAAGCTTCGACCCCCTCGGGGTTACAGCCACTATCTTCACATCCCGTTTCCTCTCCTTTAGGAACCTGCCGACACCTGTTATAGTACCCCCTGTCCCAACACCCATGACAAAAGCGTCTATATCGCCATTCATCTGCTCCCAAATCTCTCTGGCAGTCGTTTCGTAGTGCGCCAATGCGTTGTCGGGGTTTGCATACTGGTTTAGGAAAACAGTGTTTCTCTCTCTCGCAACCCTCTCAGCAATTCTTATGTAGTAGCTCTCCGAGGCTGGATCCTCATCGCCGAATATTATCTCGGCGCCTAGAAACTCTAGTATCTTGACCTTTGCCTTGCTAGTCGACTTGGGGATCACTATAACTGGTTTTAGTCCAAGCCTCCTAGCTACGAATGTCACGGAAATAGCTGTGTTGCCGCTAGACGCCTCGACAATATAATTGCCTGGTTTTAGCCCAAACCTCTTTATGGCCCCTCTCACCATGTACAGCGCTATCCTATCTTTGTGGCTGCCAGTAGGATTGAAATACTCTAGCTTTGCAAATAGTCTACAGCCATTCTCGAGTCCCACACTCTTAATCTCTATCACTGGGGTGCCTCCAATAAGTTCCAGAATATCTGACACCATTTAGACACCGGCAAACACTGAAGAACTTATATTCTGTAGCAAAGCCATAAAAGTTTTTGTGCATAGCCATGCTAATAGTTTTTGAGGGTATTGACGCAGCCGGCAAATCTACTATGAGCAGAATGGTTGTAGAGCATATCCGGAGAAAAGGGCTTGAAGCAACCTTATTCTCATACCCCAACTACACCTCGATATATGGATCCATAATAAAACTCTTTCTAGAATCCAAAATAAGATTGACACACCAAGAACTTTTCTTCCTATACATACTAGACATGTATAGAGAGAAGCCCAAAGTCGAAAAAGCGCTTTCAAGCGGATACACCGTTATAATGGATAGGTACTACACCTCCACAATAGCATATCAATGCTCCCTCGGATTCGACTACGAAATGGCGAGGAAAATCATAGAGTATCTCGATATGCCAAAGCCAGACACAATAATCTATCTCGATATAGAGCCTAGAAAAGCTGTAGAGAGAAAAGCAAAGCAAAAGAATCTCGACGTATTTGAAAAAGACATTGAGTTTCTGGAGAAGGTCAGAAAAATGTACTGGAGGCTAATAGGCGAGGGATACCCAACAAAGAACTGGATTGTTGTAGACGCGAGCAAGGGCATTAATGAGGTGTTCAGCTACATTATTGAGAGACTACAGCTATAGGGTTGATATGCAGGAATTAGGCGGCGACCCGATCCCAGCTTGGGTGGGCTGCGGCCCCTCTCGGAAGCCACAGCCACACCCAACGCGGCTGGCTTAACTTCCGGGATCTGACGAGTCCGGGTGTTGCCCAGCCGCTATGGCCGGGTCGGGTCGCCGATTATCTATCTATAATTGCTAGGGTTTAAAAGATTTTTGTGTCTTTTCCTGTGGAACAGCATATATCTTTGTTACTATTACTGGCGAACCGCATTTTGGGCAGTTTCCATCTACCTTCCCTATGAAATCCCCTTCTCTAAACTCTCTCTCGATTGTGTAGTCGTTTTGCTGGCATATGGCAACAGTCATTATTTTGAAGCTTATTTTCTCATTTCCTAAGAATTGTTTTCTTCTTTTTGAGTAGTCGAGTGATGAGATTACTAGGTATATCAGTAGACCTGCCATTATAATTGCAAGTATTATTGTTAGGACATCTGTCTGCATTGTGATCATGTTAGTATACACCAACGCTGTTTCCAATACCCACAACGATTACATTGTCTCCGGGTTTTGTTCTATTCCTTATAATCTCTAGAACTTTTTGATAGGCTTTTTCAACTCCATCGGAAATCTCTTTTGTCATTGGGTTTATCGCCTCGTCGTTACCCATTTTAATTATTACAGCGTCTAGTGGTGCGCCACACTTTACAGCTGTTCTCTCAATCTCTATTTTTTCTGGCCCGACATCGCCTATTGCTGCTCCAGAGCCTTCTGCAACTAGACCTGTTGGCTCTCCCTCGAGCTTTAGTGCTGCATCTACTGTTATGATTCTAGCCACCTTGTTCTCTAGCATCTCAGCAATTTTTGCAACAGCTTTTCCGGGTCTTCCAACTGTTGCTCCAGGCCCCTTTGCTTTTATCACATAGACTTTTCTGCCATCTATTTCAGTGATTGAGTATACTGTGTCTTCCTCAATATCTATTCTGGGCGCTAGCCCAGCAAGCTTGTAGGCGACCATGGCGCCTGCCGAGTCTCCTATTGGAACACCTTTTATGAATGTGTCAACAGCTCTCACATAGGGCATAAGCTCTCTTAGCAGCTGTGGGAGGAGTAGGTATAGCTGCATTAGAAGAACCCAGTTCTCATACTTCTTCCCAAGCAGGTAGTAGTGTCTCAAAACCTTGAATACTGTGTAGAGGGCTGAGGCAACTGCTAGCGAGACTGCTATGTTGTTCAGCATGTGTCTGCCTATGTTCGGCATGGAGTTTTGCAGATCCTTTTTGAATTTGTCTTCGTTGGCTGTTATTATGTGGTCAAGCCTCTTTATAATGTCTGTCGGCTCTATGGAGACAGGTTCTATAGCGAAGTAGTTTTCTAGCGAGTTTCCTATTATTGTATCTATGTTGCCTACGCCCAGTTTGGATAGGTATGTCTTCACCTTGGATATGCTCTCTTTGACAAGGCCCTCAACAACTGTTAGCCTTGCTGCAACACCTTTTTCGTATCTCAGAAACTGTGTTTTTTGTGGGAGGTCCGTGAAGAAGTATAGCATGAATACGAGCCAGAAGAGTATGGATATTATATTGTTCCAGTCGTTGCCGATCTGCATGTTTGTTACCATGTATAGCGTGTATCATCACCTTCTTTAGTTATATCCAGAAAACAGTTTTTGTGGATATAAAACTTTTTGTTTATAATAACAAGCTTAGGTGGGCTGCATCAGGCACTCTGTTGTAACTATCTTCTCCCCCTTGTCTGTGAATAGTATTGTGTGCTCGAATTGTGCCACCACACCCCCGCTCCTCTCGACCAGGACTGGATAAGCTATGGCTAGACCGCTTTGGACAAAGGCTTTCACAGCCTTTTCGAGGAGCTCGAGGCTAAACCTATTTGTGTACCACCTCAGTGCGAAGGGCAGTGTCTTTCTGTCATCGTATATGGTGTTGAAGACTGTTTGAAGCTCTTGGCCAAGCTTCGAAAGCTTCTTGGGGTTTGGCCTTAGCGCGTATATCAGCGTCTTTCTACCTTCTGTAACATATCCATCTCCGCTTGTTGCGAAGGGCTCTATAGCATATGCCCTCCCCGCCTTGAAGGAGCCGAGAACAAGCCTGTCTCTGTAGTTTGGGATTACCTCGCCCGCATGTATAGAGAACCTGTCTAGGCTATGCCCACTCAGATTGTATATTGGCTTGAATCCATAGCTTTTTATAACAGATTCGACTATGTGGCCAACCTCGCTGAACTTTGTCCCTATGTTGGCCGCCTCAACGGCTTTCTCCAGAGCTGTTTTAGCTGCTTCGCAAAGCATGTTGTATCTGTCGTCGAGTGCTACTGTAATGGCTGTGTCTGCTATGTAGCCATTCACATGAACGCCTATATCTATCTTCACGACAGCCCCCTCAGGAACTGTGAGAGTGTCTCCAGCCTCTGGCGTGTAGTGGGCCGCCACATCGTTTATAGATATGTTTACTGGGAATGCTGGCTCCCCACCCATCTCAGCAATCCTCTTCTCGATCTGCTCAGCAATTTCTATCACCTTCGCCCCCGGTCTAACAATCTTTGTGGAGTCTCTAAGGATTTTGCATGCTATTTGACCTGCCTTGACATAGCTCTCGATCTCCTCCTGCCCCATCATAGATCTTCGCACACCTGCGAGCTGTCTGTAGCTAGAAACCTTTTTAGCAAACCTTTTTTACTGTTTGAGCAGAAAGCTTTTTGAGGTGGTTTGATTGGCTTTGATTAGGTGGCTTGGCCACGCAGCCTTTGTTGTAGAGGTTGGTGGCTACAGGTTTTTGGTCGACCCCTGGATAACAAACCCCCTGTCTCCCTATAGAAGCGTCGAGTCCTTTGCTAGAGACTACCAAGAGATAGACTTTATTGTTGTCACCCACGGTCATGGGGACCACGTGGGAGAGGCTGAGGAGCTTCTAAAGAGGTATAAGAAGGCTAGGATAGTAGCTGTATATGAGCTCGCCGAGGAGATAGCTAGAAAGGCCGGGGCTGTCGACAGGTCTGTCCCAGCCAATATAGGCGGCTATATAAGGCTTGGCCCAGAGATTGGGGCTGTCCTAACACCGGCCTTCCACAGCTCCTCAACAGGCTCTCCAACAGGTGTTGTCATTTTGGGTGAGGGCAAGTCGTTTTACCATGCCGGGGACACAGGGGTCTTCGGGGACATGAGGCTTATCCACGAGCTCTACAAACCTGTTGTGGCTATGCTTCCAATAGGAGGGCACTTCACTATGGGTGTTGAGGAGGCTGTGAAGGCAGTTGAGCTCCTCAGACCCTCTATAGCTATACCAATGCATTACAACACATTCGATGTGATATCAGCTGACCCAAACAGGTTTGCGGCCCTGGTTAGGGAGAGGGTCCCCGGCGTAGATGTGAGGATCCTAAAGCCGGGCGAGTCCATAAGGGTATAGCCAAAGGAGTTTACATGGATACGAAGCTCGGCACTGGCTACAACCCCATAGAGCTCTCGAAAGCAGTTGAGAAGCTTGTCTCAGTGGATGTTGGAGGGGCTGTGGCGAGAAAGTACTTTGGGCTTGCGCCAACCAGGTTCTACGGAGGCTCTGCAACAGGCTATGCAACAGGCTGCAACCTTAGATGTGTATACTGCTGGAGTCTAGCCAGAAACGCTAGGGCTGTCGGGGACTACCACAAACCTGTTGATGTCGCAAGAAAGTTGGTTGGGATGGCCAGTCAAAACGGCTATAGATTTGCTAGGCTGAGTGGGGGAGAGCCGACAATAGCCTTTGAACACCTCCTGCAGCTGCTAGACCACCTAAACATGTTTAGAGACATTTGGAGGGGGATGTTCATACTAGAGACAAACGGGGTTCTGATAGGCTATGACAAGAGGTTGGCAGAGGCGCTGAGCAGATACAGGTTTGTTGTGGCCAGGGTGTCGATAAAGGGCTGCAGCGAGGAGGAGTTCCACACGATAACGGGGGCTGAGAAGAGCTTCTTCAACACACAGATACAAGCGGTAAAAAACCTGTTGGACAGCGGCATAGAGACGAGAGTCGCAATAACAATAAGCTTCTGCAAAAAAGAGACGCTTGCAAAACTCCTCGAGAGGCTGGCGACAATAGACACAAGGCTTGTGGACAGCATGGAGATAGAGTATGTAAAGCTCTATCCAGCAGTCCAGAAAAGGCTATGCAAAAAGGGCTTGGCACCATGGATAGCGATAAGACCCCCAGACAAGATAGTAGACCAGGAGAAGCTCTATGAGCTCTGCAGAGAAGAGCCTCAGAGAAGCCATAGCGAAGGTAATAGCTAGAAACCCAAGCGGAATAACATTCGAAGAGCTTAGAGACCAGCTAGAAACAGAAGAGCAGATATACATAGACGGCATAGAGCTGAGAAAAACTGTAGCCGAAATGATAAGACAGGGCACAATATGCAAAGAACCATCACCACAAAGAAAAAAGATGCTACTAAAACCATGCAGCAACACCAAACAATAAACACATAGACCCAAGAACACAGAACACACAAAACAATAGAGTTTTAAGTTTTTCATTTCTTTCCATATTCGTTACATACAGTGCTGGGTTTGCAAAGATATTTAAGGGCTTTAAAAGTTTTTATGGTTTCATAGCAAAGTTCTCTGTGTACACAATTTTGTCAACTCTTTCTAGAGTTTTCCCATGGGAGACATTGTAATAGCTGTATTGCAGCTATGGTCTCTTCAGATCATTGATAGTCGAAGATTATTACATGGTGATTAACGCTAATCTGCTTAAAAGCTTTTATACCCCATTCAATCAGAAATGTATTGAACTGCTTCGAATCCGCAAATGGAGACTCTCATCCAAGAGAACCAAGCACAGAATCCGATAAATGGAATTGAAAGGCAAAAGCCGTTGAAAAAGGTGATAGGATGAGATAGCCGAGATTGAATCCGATAAATGGAGTTGGAAGTTGCTATTAGACTTTTACCATGTTATACTAGAAATTAGTGTGGGGTGTGGTATGGTTTGGACTGTGGCACAGTCTTTTTCAAACTGTTTTTGTGGGTTGGGGGTCAGTGAGGCAGGGTTTCATCAGTTTTCAGATACCAGAAACCTCATCACCGTCTTGCAGATTCGTTTGTACAATCCTTAATCAAATGACTAATATTTTTAACGCAAGTTGGTTAGCAGCTTCAATTTTGCTAGAGACGGGATATGCAGAAGCTGTGGCTATTTGGCCTATGCTATGATAGAGTTTATAAGTGGGTTAGAAAAGGATGTGGTATAGGTGTTCAAATACGGCAGACCAAAGCGAAAGGCTGTCGTAGCTTAGGCTCAGGGTAGAGAAGCTCATAAGGGACATCGAGGAGACCCTGCTGCCAATAGTCGAAAGAGTTGACAGGGAAAAGGCAGAGCTACTCAAATACTACCTGAAAGAGGCAAAAGAAGACCTGCCGACAATCACAAAGATATCGCTGATAGACCGAATGCTGACAGTCGCTGCAACAGCACTCGGAGAAGACATCGACAAAATGACCTCCCCAGACCTCAGACCACCCCCAGACCTGCCAGAAGACTAAAAACAATTTTTCTTTTGATTTCACGGTTGTGAGACTATGAAGAGAGGGTGAAGATCCTCTAGCCCTGACAGTGTTTGGACACCCTGTCTGCAATTTGTTGAGGCCTCATAGCAGGGTAGAAAGGTGGGAGATAGCTATATAAACGAGTCTTGGCTTTCTCTTCGAACAGCTGTTTGGGGGTGAAGGTGGTGAGCTACTACTTTGTTGTAAAACGAAATCCTAAATTGTGTTATGGTTTATGTAGATCAGTTATTGGTTGTGTGGGGCGCTAGGCTTGTTGATGTTGTGGCGGTTGGTTTTGAGTAGTGTAGCCAGCAGCAATTCTCTTTTGACGTACTGCAATGTTTATGCTGTTTGTGTAGAGAGCTACGGCAACATCTATGCTGTTTCGCAGTGTAGCAGTATCGAGCAGTGCATTGAATGCATTGTCGAAATGATTTTGACAGGAGCTGAGGTGAGATACGCCGCTCTATTGGATGTAGAGAGCTCCGAGCTCGTAGAAATAGATATGGGGTTTCGAATCCCCAAAGTCTCTAGGAAATCCGACGACTATCTAAATGCCGAGGAGCTCGAGATCACATGCAAAGACATTAGACTGTGTGTAGAGATAGCAAAAATGTTCAAACACGTTAAATACATGAAAATAGCTAGCGTCAAAGACAATCCCAAGACAATTCTACACATAGATAGAAGCCACTATAAAGACTATGTAGAGACAATAAAACAGCTAAGAAAAATCCAAATAAAAAACATTTCACAGGGAATATGCACACCAACAATAAACATAGAAATACCACAGCATAGAGCAGCTATACCAATAAAAATAAACCTCTAGAAATAGCTCTTATCATAAATCTTTCAATACTTTCAGCTGAAACCTAGAAAGCGTTAACTACCTCAATATGCGCTGTTCGTAGCCAATAACCTACCTTTTTAACATAGTGCACCATGCCTCTCCCTAGAACAGCTGATGTGTGATGCTCCAAAGTATTGTATACAGAAGATGGTGCCATTATGTTACTGATTCGCCGTGGTTTTTCCATGATATTCAAGCACGTCCACATCCTCAAGCCAAAGTTGGTGCTCTAATTGCTAAGATTAAAATGGATTTTACATGAAGAGGGTTTAACACAACAGCAAAGTTTTTATATGTGTGCATAAGCAATAGATACAGGCGGGCGCTTTGTCCTATACGGCTCCCACGCCCCCCAGTAATGTGCTAGATGAGCTTGCATTAGCAGCTGTTGCTGCAAGGGTCAACCCTATTAAATGTGAAAATGGGAAATGCGATTATCTTGATCGATCACAAATTAACAAGCTTATAGAGCTTAATGAAACTGTTGATGGTTTTACACTACTACTCTATCTGGTTCGTCAAATGAGTCGAAAAGAATGGGAACGTGTTAGCGGTACTAGATTGTATCGGGTACTCAATAATCTCATCTCTAATGTTAGGGATATAAAGGAACAGCAAAAGGTGCTGAGGATTGCTCTCAGCTATTTTAAGTGGTTCTTTGAGTGTTGGGAACTTAATCCGCAAAATGATCTGCGAAAGCAATATAGCAACTATTTGCGCAACCCCAACATGCAAGCACCTCAAGGATTTGCACAAACTTATCTCAAAACCCTCTTACGTATTTAATCATGCGAGAAGGTTGGAATCTTGAGTGGCGAGATTCAGAAGGTTGTGGAAGGACTTCGTGTACTAGGCATCGATCACGATGTTCTGAAGTCGATTACTGTTATAGAAGGTGAAGCTGTTAATGAAACACCGCTTCGCATTGGTAAAGGCCGTGGTGGGTTAGGTGAAGTAGATCTTCCTGTGCTGAGGGATCCTAGAGGTGTGCCATACATTCCTGCATCTACCATCAAAGGTGCTACTAGGTCTCTGTTAGAGGCTGTGGCTAGAGCCGGTAACTACAAGGTGTGTGAACTATTCAACGATGCAACATGCTCTTTTGCAGTTGAATTCCTTAACTATGTGTATCAAGTGGCGCAAAAATCTAGAAGCTTCGATGAATTGAAGAAGACACTTCTTGATAAACAAAGCCGGGGGGTTATTGCTGAAATAGCTTCCCGTAGGCGCATAAGAGATGCAGAAGCTGTGGTCAGCAACATTATGTCTAGTATAGTGCAGGTGTCGTCTGTAGATAATCTGTTGTCTGTGTTGAAGCAGTATAGCCCATGTATAATATGCAGGGTCTTCGGCAACCAAGCCCTCGCCTCTAAGGCCATATTCTTCGATGTGTATCCGGTGAAAGATCAGGAGGTTAAGCTAGCTACACGCGCACGAGTAGCAATAGACCGGTTTAGAGAGGCTGCTAGAAGTGGTGCGCTATTTGAATATGAATTCATACCCCCTGGATACAGGTGGCGCTTCAGAGCAGAGCTAAAGAATATAGACATCACTGCATGTGATAGCGATGTCTGTAAACTTCTGAGAACATATCTAAAGATGTTTGCATCTCAAGGTATAATGTTTGGTGGTATGAAGAGCGTTGGACACGGGGTTCTGAGGCTAGACCCCGAGAAAACCCGTGTTGTAGTCTATGTTGTGAAAGACCTTTCCCTAGTTGAGGAGAAGAACATTACACTAAGAGAATTGATTTCGAGGTGGTGAAAGTGAGTGTAGCTGCCAAGGCTTTTGAATGGTTTGGACTTCACAAGCTGGTTAGAAGGGTGGTGTTTGAGGGCACTATAACAAATATTGAGCCGCTCAGGGTCGGAGCTGGTCGTGCTGCAGCTACTTTCGAGCCTGTAGACCTGGTGGTTGTCAAGATAACCACGGCTGACGGCAAAAGCATCCCCTATATCCCTGGCTCGTCACTGAAAGGGGTTTTCAGAAGCTATGTTGTTAAATTGATGAGGAGTGCAGGGCTTGCTGTTTGTGGTGGTGTGCCCGGGGATACATGTCTCAAAGGAGATGAGTTTGAGGAGCTTGAAAAGCATAGGGCTTCTTATGAGAGCCTTGCGGAGAACATAGCTAATGCGTTACCTAAGCCTATATGCTTGGCATGCCTAATGTTTGGCTCCCCTGGCCTAGTCTCGCACATCAGGTTCTATGACAGCTACCCCACTGATGGGTACAGACTTGGCTATAGAACTATGGTTGCAATCGATAGGAGGACTGGTGTGGCAAAACCCAGGGCTCTGTTCAGTGTTGAGTATGTGGAGCCTGGCGCCAAGTTTGGTTTCAGAGTAGAGTTTGTTAATCTACCTAACTATGCAATTGGCGTTGTTGCAGAGTCCCTACTGGATATGCACATGGGTCTTCTGAAGATTGGAGGCCTCAAGACACGGGGCTTTGGCTGGGTCAAAATCGAGAATCTGAAAGTTTATGGCTATGACTATAGAGGGGGTGCGGAACTTAAAGACTCTATACCGGCTCTCGATCCGTTGGACGTGGATGTAAAGGTGGTGGAGAGCAGCTGGCTGGAGATGCTCAAGAACTTTGCCAATGCTTGGAGAGGTGCATTGCAGAAGCTTAGGAAGGTGTCTGAAAGTGGTTGGAGGTGGAGCTCATGTCTAGCATAGCTGTGACCAGAAAGGCTTTTACTGTAAGAGATATAGAGGTGGAGGGGACACTCAGCGGCGTTATCGAGGCTGAGATAGAGGCTCTTTCATATATCCATGTGTCTATGGGTAGGGAGAGGCTGGAGCGTCTAATCGACATTAAAACAGCTGCTAGCCTGCTAAATACTGTTGAAGAAGCTCTCATTAAAGGTGATATAAAAGCGTTGCAGAGGGTTTCATCGTATGTTGCTCTCGACTATATAGACAACGTTGTTTATGGAGATAGTGTGTGTATACCGGGCTCCACAATAAAGGGTCTCTTAAGGGCTAGGCTAGAGCTATGCCCTGCCAAAGATGGCTCGGCCATATCTTGTATGCGAAGCGATGTCAAGCCAATTTCATCACCTCCACCACCAGGCGCCCACGGCTGGAGACATGCAAGAATCTGGAAAGCAGTTTCAGAGAATCGAGGCCCATATTGCAATCCTATAGAGACGCAAGACTATACAATATGTGTTGTCTGCGACATCTTTGGGGCTCCAGGGGTTGTGGGCAGGGTTATGCCAAGCAACTTCTGCTGTAGTCTAGAAGCTTACGAGAAGAGGGATCTGCCATACGGGGAAAAGGTCTATGCAATAAAGCCGGGCACCAGACTCAAAGGCTCAATCATGTTCTCTGCACTCAAGCTTGAGGAGATAGGGGCGCTGCTCATATCAATGGGCATAGCTAAGGGCAGCTCCATTGGCATACCGGTGCTCATCGGCAAACACAAATATGCGTATCCCGACATGGGCAAAGCGAGATTCATGGTTGTAGCGCTCAAAGCTCCACTTCGATTCGCCGAGACCCTCGCTAAGTGGGGGCTGAACTGCAGTGTCGAGCACATCGAAATTATTTGCAGAGAAAAGGAGTTGCAGAAACTCATTGACATGGCCATTGACGAGACCCTCACCAGGTACCCCCAGCTATCGCAACTACACGGATTTTCAGAAGCTGATGTGAAAGACAAGGTGGTTGCGAAGTGAGTTTCGAGGGGGAGCTCCTAGGTAAGAAGGCCTTCATAGTCTTTTACGACGACGACCTATCGTCTAGAGGCCAAGTTGTCTGCACCGTGGACAACAATGTGATTAGCGATGTGAAGAGGAGTAAGCTAGCCATAGTAGTGACGAAAGAGAGATCGGACAAGGGTAGAGAGGTGTGCATATACCACGTTATATCTGGGGGCAACCGGGTCGGCAGATATGATGTGGAATGCCCGTATGTCTTCGACAGCCAATCTGTTCTAAGGAGAGACTATAGGTCAGCAGAGAACCTATCGACCAAACTGTGAAGGTGTGAATAGATGAGCGATTACATAGTTGTGACACACCAGTCTCCTCTCATCGATGAGACTGGACAGCAGACCTACATAACTAGTGTGAGTCTGGAGAAGCTCTCGAACTATGGGAAAAAGCTGCTTGGATTAGTTGAGTCTGCTGTCAACGCTGTCTCAACGCTCTTCCAAGGTGTGGAACAGGCGTTTAGGATTTGCAGAGACTTGCAGGGGGTAGACCTAGCGATATGCTTGCTTGAGAGGCTCGCCGACGCTATATCGATAGCCTTTCGCAGATACTTCGTAACCCCGCTGACACCCCCGGTACAGCTTCAGGGAGTGGTCGGCGCTGTGACACCGTCTCCACAAGACCTGCTCTACGCATGGATTATGGGTAGAGACACAGCTGTTATGCGGGAGATACTGGGTGAAGGCAGGAGTTTGAGGGGATTAGCCAAAGAGTTTGATTACGAGAAGGTTGCTGGGACCATCAACGAGTTTGTGAAGCACTTCGGAGAAATTGTGGCTCCACCGCAGGACATGAAAGAGGCTCTCGAGAGGCTCGACCTCTTATTGAATTTGCCTTCAGATACTAGGCCTGGGTGTAGCATATCTAAGCTAATCCCGCACACCATTGCCACAACAGGACTGGCTGTAGCAATGTATGTCAACAAATATTGGGATTCCCTCCAGAAGAACTCTAAGCAACATAGACTGGAGCTGGCTTTGCTTAGACTAGCTGCGCTTCTACACGATATAGGCAAGCCCGCTAGCTGGGTTGAGATCTACAGAGATAGGGTTTATGTAAGCCATGCTGCGAAGTCTGTTGAGCTAATCGAGAAGAGCAGGCTCAAAGACTTCTTGTCTGGGCTGGGCTTGGACGAGGTCTACAAAGCTCTTTGTGAGCTCATAGAGAAGCATCACGATGTAGAGAAGTTGCCAAGCTCATTTAAGCTAGATGGTTTGGGATTGGAGGTGAAAGTAAAGGAGCTAGGAGAGATTCTAAGCAAAGCTGACCAGAGGTCTTCGAATATCGATAGGCTTAGCAAGTACTTCGCATCTATTGTACATGACACCCTCGCCAAATATGCTGAAGGGCGTGGGCTAAAGGTTGAGGATCTTTTTGCAGGGACAGGGCCCAAGATATGGGATGCCTGGCTCTCTATGCCTAACGACCTGTACAGCAGTGTTGTAAAGAAGATAGCTGAGAGCCTCAAAGCCCGGCTGATACCCTCTGACCTCCTCGAGGATCCTGGGTCAAGCATAGAGGAGGTCAAGCTGCTGGTAGTTGATGTGGCAGGGATTCAGAGTTTCATAAAGAGGGAGTCGCTTAGAATACTAACAGCTACAAGCTTTGTGATAGACGCCTGCACAGTATATGCCATCCCCAGAGCGATAATCGAGAAGCTCGGTCTCTCGCTAGACGCTATAGTCTATGCAGGCGGGGGCTTTGTAATAGCCTTTGCCCCGTCGCGCACCACAGATGTTGAGAAGGTTGCTGAGTACGTTAAGAGCCTAGTTGGCTTCGACATCAATTTGACCTATGCTTTATCGGAGCTTAAATCCAGTTGGGGCTGGTCCATTAGAAGAGGTGTTGCCGAACTTGCAGCAAGAAAAGAGCTTCGCAGGACAATGAGAAGATTGACTGAGACGGGGTATGAGGTGCTATGCGAGTACTGTAGACGGAGGCCGGCTACAGAGAATCTCAACGGCGAGTATGTGTGTTCCGAGTGCAGAAGTCTGCACGACCTTGGCACAGGCATGTATATAAGAACGAAGCTTGGGTACCTAGCCTCCCTAGGCTATAGAGAGGCTAGAGACATAATCGAGAAGAACAGGGTTAAGGAGGTGTATCAATACCTCATCTCCTGGCTCTCAGGAGTTGAGCTAGATAGGCTTGGTGTTGAGCAGCGCAAGATTGCTATAGTTAAAGTTGATGGAAATGCCGCTGGGCAGTACATGGCGTCGGCACTAAACATTGCTGAGGCTATGTGCAGAAGCATTAGAATAGATATGGGTTTGAAGCTGGGGTTCCTAACAGCGCTTCAAAGGCTCAGGAACAGTATTGGCAATATCGACGAGTTCGACAAGATTGCTACCAGGGTTTTCGCAGGTACCCTATATGCTGGTGGAGACGATATGCTTGCTATATGGCCCTCCAGCGTAGCTCTGCCGCTGGCTCTGGCCACAGCCGAGGCCTTCTGGAGATTGAATGGCGGCGAGCTCACCCTGTCTATAGCTATAGCAGCTGCCAAGCCCAAACACAACATATGGAATGTCCTCGACGCAGCTGAATACCTGCTCAAGAGGTGCAAGTCTAGATTCCGAGAAGAGAGGGTGTTTAAGCTGGGCCCGAAGCTCGTTGCCACAGTATCTTTCATCAAAAGCGAGTGGCAGCTCTTCGAGACAGAGGTTGCACAGCTCTTCAAAAAGTACTCTGCCACCGGCTATAGACTGAGTCAACAGCCTTTCGTAGTAACTGTTCAGAGGGGTGTGGGTATGGGCTGCGACGACATGCTAACAGTTCTCGATGCGCTTCTAAGCCAAGGAATTGGGAAGAGAGTCGATGACCTGGGCACAGCTACGGAGATCCTTATACAGCTAGCCAGCAAAGAGGATCTGAAGAATGTTCTGCGGGACATAGAGTCATTGGTACAGGAAGCCATGACCATAGTCCATGACCACGGGGCTAACAACCTCGTCCTAGGTCTATACCTAGCTAGAGAGTCTAACCGCGTTGAGGAGAGGAGCAGAGGTGTTTACCAGGGAATGGCAAGACTATCGCTTCTCTGCAAAGATATGCCACCTCTATTCGACATCTACAACCTTGTTGAAATAGTCATTGGGGGTTGATGCAATGGCTCGTCTCAGAATATGTTATTTGCTCAAGCTTGAGGGTGGTGGGCTGTGGGGCAGTGGCAAAGGGCTTCTCGAAGCAAATGTTGTTACAACAGCCTGTAGGCATGCACGAGGAGGCGAGGTTCTCTGCATACCGCACACCTACATCAAGGGGGTTCTGAGGAGAGCAGCTGAGGAGGTTTTTGACCACCTCACTAGAGTAGGCATTGTGCAGAGCAGAGACATCATATTGAAGGTATTTGGGCCCCTAACACCATTTAGCGACAAAGTTGCTGTAGTGCCGTCGCCAACCATGTTCGGCCCTCTCTACCCAGTTAAAGATGTGGAGTCGGCTAAGGCACTGGCAAACGATGAGCCAATGGCCTATCTGTTCAAGGACAGCACTCTACTGTCTCCAAGTACCTATATCGAGCCCCATGTGAGGCTAGACGACAGATGTGCTAGAGCTGCCAAAGGAGCTTTGTTCAAAGAGCTTAGGGTTGCCCCAGCAACCCTGTTCTATGGGGAGATAATGTACGAGTCAGCCGATTTCAGCGAACTTACTGATGTGGCTAGGCTACTAACCATAGCGATAGCTATGCTACGCTACAAGTATGTGGGTAGAAGGTCGTCGGCAAAGAGCTACATCTTAAAGATTGAGCCCCCGGACATTGCAGAAGATGAGAATGTAAAATACGTGCTCTCCGTTACCCAGGTTTCTTAGGAGGTGGATATGGAGATAGGGTTATATAGGTATAGACTAGAGCTGTTGACGCCTGCCATCGTGACCTCCGCCCAGGGCTACAGAGGCATGAGCTACACCACCGTATCCAAATACATATTGGGCTCGGTGGTTAGAGGCGCTCTATTCTCACAGCTTCTAAGCGAAAACGCTATAACAAGTGCAGACGCTCACCGCGAGTCTCTAAATCCAAGCCACAGTGTGACCCCGGCTCTACATGTGCCCCGCGAAAAAGCCGATACAGCTATACCAATCAAAGACGTGGCATTTGCACATGCACTCACATTTATGTTCAAGCACGCGACTGGATCCCCCAGGGTGCTGAGCTTCGGCATAGACAGGCTCCTACAATACATTGAAACAGGGAAATATGGCGTGGAAGAAGCTCTGAAGGAGCTGATATTTAATGTCACACTCATCACAGATGTAAAGGCATTCAAAAACGCTGTTAGCAACCCAATTGAGGTGCTAAAGTCCTCTACGGAGATGAAAAGTGCCTGTGGAAACACAATAGTTAGGGATGCTGGTGGATGGGTGGTATCGGAGCCGAGCACAAGTATCTACGTAGAGACAGCTGTTGATAGAGCCCGCAGAAGCGCGGCTTCGGGGGCTCTCTATGCATACGAGTACATAGAGCCTGGCAACATGTTTGTAGGGCTTATAGCGACTCAAAGTGGTTCGCCTATAGCTGACGCGCTCAAATCCTATGATAAGAGTTGCCTAGTTGTTAGAGTTGGCAGAGGTGGTGGGCGAGGATTCGGGATATCGAGACTATGCATAGAGAGTATAGACCAATCAAAAGTCATTGACCCATTTGACCTAGACAACAAACTATATGTACTCTACGCAGCGTCACCAATGCTAAACATAGATGGTGTGCCAGGACCTGTGGTGACAGGCGACGAAATAACTGTGAAGGTCTTTGGATCAACAGCTGCTGTGATAAAGATTCGCGCTGTTATCGGCAGACACACAACAAAGTATTATGGGTGGTCTTATAGAACTGGGCTACCAAAGTTGCCTGTGGAGGTTAATAGCCCTGGAACCCTGGCTGTGGCTGAGATACTGCGTGTGTACAACCATGAGCTTCTAGCCTATACAGTAGCGACAGGATTCAACAGCTTATCGTCTCAGGGATTCAACTTCGCCAAGCTCATTAGACAAGATTTTGTAGAGGTGGTGTAAAGTGATAGACGCCAACATTGTTGGTAATAGGCTGAGAGAGTTTATTGAGCGAGAGAAAAAGCTGAACACTGTGCTCTACCTAAAGCTGGTGTTCAAGCCCCTTAACAGTCTTGGGCTAGTGCATATAGCCTCAGAGAGGGGGGCGGCATACACCCCCGTATTCAGAGTTGGCGGCGAGATCTACATACCTGCATCGAGTTTCATAGGGGCTCTCAGATCAGCTGCAGAATCCATTGCCAAGGTGTCTCTCAACGCATTTGGAGACATAGCCGACAGGATCTTCGCTGAGGCACACTGCGAACCTGAGGAAGATATAATCAGACATATATGTTCTCCCCGCGGAGATGAGTACCTAAGCCTCGTCAAGAACTTAGTCAAGGTATTAACCAGTAACAGAGATCTCTACAGGCATTTCTTAACCGATGATGCCGCTACAGAGATTTCGAATATAATGGGGGGTGTTGATAGCCTCGACAAAATGCCTAGAGAGCTAGAGCCAGTGCTCTCAGCTCTGTGCCCGATATGCAGGCTCTTCGGAGGCCCTGGTCTAGGATCCAAGATATCTGTGCTTAGGGTAGAGCCACACATAGTTTCTACGCATACTGTTACCCATGTATCTATCTCTCGCCAGAGCTCTACAGCAATGCCCCAACGGCTATACACACGAGAGTACGCAGCATTAGACTCTCTATCGATAGATATAACCATAAAGAATGTTGTAAGAGGTGGCCCAGAACTTAGAATACTTAGAGCTGTGCTAGAATATCTAAACAAGGTGGGGATATCTATTGGAGGTGCAAAGTCCATAGGTGTTGGCAAGCTTTTCCTAGATCTTGAAAACAGTAGAGGGATATACATAGATCTGAATACCATTAACGACAAAACAAAACTACTTGATGCGCTGATAAATATCGAGAACCTAGCTCAGAAACCTCTTGGCGAACTGCTTAAAGAGTTCGCCTAGTCGCGATAGCGCCATGACGAATATCAATGTACTGGTAATTGGTTTGTGGGGCTACCCTGGTGGGTGGCACAGAGCTAGATACATCCCTGTGGTGCCCAATGACAAGAGGTGTGTGGGTAAGCCTAGTTGTTGGGTGCCGGGGGAGGGTATAGATTCCTACTCAACGACTATTGTTGAAGCGGTTGCCTTGAAGAGGCTGGGCTTCGAGCCGCATCTGAGGATCTATGGCCTGGACACGCTTGCAACCCCGCCGAGGCCCAGCTCGGGTAAGCAACCAGGTAAGGCTGTTGAGGGCGATCCAAGGGCTAAGCTCGTTGAGGAGGTGGGCAGGCGTGTCGAGGGATCTCTGTGTAGTGACCATATCGAGTACAATGATGTTGTGGAGGTGGCTAGGTGGGTTCTAGAGAGATTCACAGACATGTACACTAAGGAGGTAGGTGAGCAGCTTGCTGCAAGCGTTAGTGTGCTTCCAGGTATTGGTGTGTACAGGGCATGTTCTAACCTTAGGAGGTTTGTCTATAGGGGGTCGCCGCTCAACACATATGCCGCGTTGTTAATCGATTTAGCAGATGCTCTCAATTGTGTAGACCCAGACCTGGTGGTGCTAGACATAAGCCATGGTGTAAACTACCTTCCGGTGCTTGGCAGAGAGGCTGTTCACAAGTCCATAAGGCTTTATAGTGCGCTGAGGGGGAAGAAAGTGGTGGTAGCTGTTGTGAATAGCGATCCGGTACAAGAGCCAGGCCAGTCCTCACACATCCACCTAGTCGAGCTTAGAACGTATGAGGAGAAGCCGCTGGAGCTCTTCGAGTCAACAGTCAGCGACCTTTCCATGGAGGAGTTAAAGCCGAGAGCGCTCGAGAGGGTTGAGCCGCCGAAGGAGATTCAGGAGCTGAGCAAGCTCATCGACTACACCTCCAAAAGCTACACAGACTTGGTGAACGCTCTTACAAGGGCGTCTAGCTATGGACTCGTTCTATACATATTAACGAGGATGGCCGGCTTAGACCTGGGAGAGCTCGAGAGGGATATATCCAGCCTCGAGGGCAAGGTCAAGGACGCTCTATACTCTAGGAGTGTGAGGCTAGAGGGAGACTCGGTTACAGTTGAGCACAAGTATGCAGTAACCCCAGGGGTTGTGGACCTGCTCTCAGCTCTGAGATTGCTGAAGAGGCTAAGGGAGGCCATCAAGCTCGACTTCAAAGCTGGGGAGGGCTGGGTTGAGCTAGAGCTGTTGGAGAAGCTGGGTGGGGAGCTGGGGCTCAGTAGAATAGCATCGAAGATCCTCATGTACGAAGTGCAAGACATTGAAAAGCATGTGAATGCCCTCGAGACGCTGGGAGTAGACCTGTCCAAGCCACTAGTCTACAACACCATAATCCAAGTCCTCAATATGAGCCTTGAAGATGCCATAGCGAGGGAGAAGCTGAGAGAAGTACTCATGGAAGCAGAGCACAAAGCGAGAAGCAGGCCCGAGCAGAGATGCCAAGCCAACGAGAGACACTTCTATGCGCACGCCGGGTTGGAAAGAAATATTGTAGAGGTAAAGAAGCAGAACGAGAAGATCTACATACGCTATATACCAGCATGTCTAGAACTCGTCAACGAGATAATTGCGAAAGGCGACTAAGGCCATAGCGACGCAGACTTCAGCAAACTCAGTATAAGCCCTCAATAACACGTTGCAGAAGGAGAGTTGAATGCCCTTGTCTACCATGAGTCAAACTCTAAGCATTTCTGTCTTTCAATTCCATTTATCGGATTCTGTGCTTGGTTCTCTTGGATGAGAGTCTCCATTTGTGGATTCGAAGCAGTTCAATACATTTCTGATTGAATGGGGTATAAAAGCTTTTAAGCAGATTAGCGTTAATCGCCATGCGATTGCCATAGAACATCAATGATCTGAAGAGACCATAGCTACAATACAGCTATTGCAATGAACACCATAAAGAGTTTTGAGAAGGAGTTGACAAAATTGTGTACACAGAGATTGTTCTCACGAAGTGATAAAAGCTTTTAAAGCCCTTAAATATCTTTGCAAACCCAGCACTGTATGTACAGAATATAGAAAGAAATGAAAAGCTTAAAACTCTATTCTTTGTTGTGGTATGTAAAATTGTGTTGTTTTGTGGTGTGGGGTGTGTTGGGGTGTGGGTCTACAGCGTCTCATGGGATGTATATTGTTTTTGTTGGGATTGCTGTTGTTTGGTGTGGCATTGTGATGCTATGCAATGTATGTTGATGCAGTGAATTGTTTTGTAGATGGTGGATGGGATGCAATGGGTTTTGAGGTTGTTGCTGGGGTGGTTCCCTGGTTTTGGTAGGTGATTGTGGGGTGCTGGGGCTAGTACTACGTAACAGCAGATGTGCTTGGACTATCTTTGTTTATGCTCTGCCCACTGCTTTGTTGGTGATAGTTGGTCTCTTGCTTGGTTTGCTTAGCTTATTGGGGTCGCCGGTCTTAGCACAGTCCTCTGCAACATTGTGTAGTGCGATGGTGGTGGCAGGTTGTAGCATTTCTTGTTTGTCTTGCTGGAGACCCTGGTCACAGCTCTAGCTAGTTGGAGCCGCTATCGCATCTACTAGACAGAGACGGAATCTGGGTTCCTTGCGGGGCTCGGTTGTTCCACTTCGTCGAGTTGCTTCATCAGACTCTATGAGCGAGTTCATGTGTAGAGTTTATGTGTGGTCTATGTGATCGGGGTTTGCGAACAAGATTTGTCAGCAGACTTTATAGACTGGACTAGCATAGTACTATATTCTGGGGCGGCGTCACGGTTCTGGTCTACATCACAGCTCAGCTGGTAGGGCTATCATCATCTGCCGCCCCGCCTGCTCTGTTTGTCAGATGGCTTATATACATGGCTTTTCATCGTTTGATGTGGGGTTCAAGAAGCGGGGTAGGCTGGCTGATTAACCAAAACTTTTGCTGGGCTCCCCATGTCTTTGCAGAGAAAGTATTTGACTGGGTCTCTAACGGCTAGAGCTGCAATCATTGACTGCCCAGTTTGAAGCGGGCTGAGCTGAAATTGTCTATGTGGAAACCCCGTTTCTGCCAACAGCTCAAATTGTGACAGCTATGTGCAACGGGTTTTTCAACTGCGAAAGAATTGACAGCTATTACATATTAGCTCTATTCGCCTTCCACAACTCAGACGATTTTGAGTTGGGTAGTCCGGGTAGCGACAGCAACAATGATGTCAGGCTCTACGAGATTGGACACACCTAGGTTTCTGAAGATAGAGACGTGTTTGCCCATCTCACAGCTGTGAAAATATAGATTTGATGGTTACATCTATCGTCTCAACACTTTCTCATGAGTCTCACAACAAAAATGGGGTTGAGGCCAAAGAGGAGTTAAACGATATTATAGAGAATCTTACGAATCTGGGAAAAGGGGCTAGAGAGGAATGAGGACAGGCCAGCAACGTTGCTAGAAGCTAGCTATTTTGCAGCAATTGCTTTAGACGCCTATCAACCGTCGTAGCTCAGAACCTTTCCTTCTAACATTTAAGGGAAAGTCTTCGTCTGCTCAACCCCCTCTTCATTTCTTGGCATGCACCCCTTTAGTAAGGAGTCGACCATCTCCCCATATCTCTCTATTATGGGGCTCACATTCATTTCTTGCATTTCGTAGTCTCCATCAACTTTCTACTCCCTTATGGGAGTTTCCTTGAGAGTATATTCGGCTCAACTTTTGCACCATATGTGCAAATCTTTCTACTCCCTTATGGGAGTTTCATGTTATATCAAATGTTGTGTGGAAGATGGAGATAGACTATGAAGACTTTCTACTCCCTTATGGGAGTTTCGGATTGCATTTCTCAACGTATCAATGGTTCTTGCCCCACATGCTTTCTACTCCCTTATGGGAGTTTCGGAAAATCTACTTCAGCTCAAACGACCCACCAAAAATACTTGAAACCTTTCTACTCCCTTATGGGAGTTTCACGAGATATATATAATCATTCCGAAGCAGGTTCCAGAGCGTGGAACTTTCTACTCCCTTATGGGAGTTTCTCTTGGATAACTCTGAAATGCTGGAGCAGTTTCTGAAGTGGTGCATCTTTCTACTCCCTTATGGGAGTTTCCACCGTTCTCACCCCCCACATTATCGCCTCCGAAGACCGCGAAAACTTTCTACTCCCTTATGGGAGTTTCTTTTATCCTTAACCCTTATCTCTGTTACCCACACATCGTGCTTACTTTCTACTCCCTTATGGGAGTTTCGAATGGTTATGTTTAGTTTTGGTATCCAAGTTACAGTGGTGTACATTCTTTCTACTCCCTTATGGGAGTTTCAATACCGCTTTGCACTTGCACTAGCATTTTTCATTGGTCTGTTTACAGCTTTCTACTCCCTTATGGGAGTTTCAGTTACAAAAGAGTTTAGGGATATGGTTAAACAGTATGCTGAACTTTCTACTCCCTTATGGGAGTTTCCTGTCTTCGATAGAGTTGCTGGGGCTTGCATGCGCCATTAAAACTTTCTACTCCCTTATGGGAGTTTCGATATATGGACGCTCACTTTTTGCCCGAGTCGTGTAGAGAGTTCTTTCTACTCCCTTATGGGAGTTTCAAACAATTTAGCTTTAGAGCAAAGGTGATGGTATGATATTTCTTTCTACTCCCTTATGGGAGTTTCTGTTGTTGTGAAGCGGTCTGTGGAAGAGGTCTTTAATGTTGAAGACTTTCTACTCCCTTATGGGAGTTTCAACTGAGGTTTATGAGTTAGACCTGTGGTTGTATGAGACTTTCTACTCCCTTATGGGAGTTTCAAATAAGAATCGACAGAAAGGTGTACACTGTGCTAGTTCCAGATTACACTTTCTACTCCCTTATGGGAGTTTCACATTGCTGAAATGATCCTAAAACTTGCTAAAGTGAAAAAGACTTTCTACTCCCTTATGGGAGTTTCATGGGATATATATCCGATGATCATCGTTTTGGACTCCAGCTAGTCTCTTTCTACTCCCTTATGGGAGTTTCAGAATGATTGTCATTGTGAATGATAGTGGGCGTGATATTTTCATCTTTCTACTCCCTTATGGGAGTTTCATGGTTTCAAAGGCTATGTTAGTCAATTGTGTATGGATATGGCATTAGACACTTTCTACTCCCTTATGGGAGTTTCATGGTTTCAAAGGCTATGTTAGTCAATTGTGTATGGATATGGCATTAGACACTTTCTACTCCCTTATGGGAGTTTCATGGTTTCAAAGGCTATGTTAGTCA